>NZ_CP041745.1:3641562-3952500 GCF_007556815.1 Paraburkholderia megapolitana | reverse complement strand
CAGGTCAATATTCCTGCACCGACGTGAAATGCGATGGGGGGACGGATCGCGGAAGGTTGTCCGGGTGTTGGAAGTCCCGGTCGCTGCATTGGAGAAGGCACTTTGGCAAATCCGGGTGCGCAATTCAAGGGTGTGGCGCGAGCTCCTTCGGGAGCGAAGCAACTGGAAGGGGTTCCAGGAAAAGCCTCTAAGCTTCAGTTTCACGTTGACCGTACCGCAAACCGACACAGGTGGGCGAGATGAGTATTCTAAGGCGCTTGAGAGAACTCGGGAGAAGGAACTCGGCAAATTGGTACCGTAACTTCGGGATAAGGTACGCCCCTGTAGCTTGACTGGCCTGCGCCAGGAGGGTGAAGGGGTTGCAATAAACTGGTGGCTGCGACTGTTTAATAAAAACACAGCACTCTGCAAACACGAAAGTGGACGTATAGGGTGTGACGCCTGCCCGGTGCCGGAAGATTAAATGATGGGGTGCAAGCTCTTGATTGAAGTCCCGGTAAACGGCGGCCGTAACTATAACGGTCCTAAGGTAGCGAAATTCCTTGTCGGGTAAGTTCCGACCTGCACGAATGGCGTAACGATGGCCACACTGTCTCCTCCCGAGACTCAGCGAAGTTGAAGTGTTTGTGATGATGCAATCTCCCCGCGGCTAGACGGAAAGACCCCATGAACCTTTACTGCAGCTTTGCATTGGACTTTGAACCGGTCTGTGTAGGATAGGTGGGAGGCTTTGAAGCGTGGACGCCAGTCTGCGTGGAGCCGTCCTTGAAATACCACCCTGGTTTGTTTGAGGTTCTAACCTTGGCCCGTTATCCGGGTCGGGGACAGTGCATGGCAGGCAGTTTGACTGGGGCGGTCTCCTCCCAAAGTGTAACGGAGGAGTACGAAGGTACGCTAGGTACGGTCGGAAATCGTGCTGATAGTGCAATGGCATAAGCGTGCTTAACTGCGAGACCGACAAGTCGAGCAGGTGCGAAAGCAGGTCATAGTGATCCGGTGGTTCTGTATGGAAGGGCCATCGCTCAACGGATAAAAGGTACTCTGGGGATAACAGGCTGATACCGCCCAAGAGTTCATATCGACGGCGGTGTTTGGCACCTCGATGTCGGCTCATCTCATCCTGGGGCTGTAGCCGGTCCCAAGGGTATGGCTGTTCGCCATTTAAAGAGGTACGTGAGCTGGGTTTAAAACGTCGTGAGACAGTTTGGTCCCTATCTGCCGTGGGCGCTGGATATTTGAAGGGGGCTGCTCCTAGTACGAGAGGACCGGAGTGGACGAACCTCTGGTGTACCGGTTGTCACGCCAGTGGCATCGCCGGGTAGCTATGTTCGGAAGAGATAACCGCTGAAAGCATCTAAGCGGGAAACTCGCCTTAAGATGAGATATCCCCGGGGCTTCGAGCCCCTTGAAGGGTCGTTCAAGACCAGGACGTTGATAGGTCAGGTGTGGAAGCGCAGTAATGCGTTAAGCTAACTGATACTAATTGCCCGTAAGGCTTGATCCTATAACAGGTGTGTTTTACGTCATGAGTTAGTGCTTCAGCACTTACTCAGGACCACCCCCGAACGGGGGCAAGACACCACCGGTTGAGATCAGTGTTGTGCACGATACGCACAACCCCAAACGAGAGGCTTCCTCTCAACTACTTCTTCCAGATTGGCTGTAGCGCCCTCAAAGGCGACACAGCAACAAGTCATGCCTGATGACCATAGCGTGTCGGTACCACCCCTTCCCATCCCGAACAGGACCGTGAAACGACTCCACGCCGATGATAGTGCGGATTGCCCGTGTGAAAGTAGGTAATCGTCAGGCTCCTCATGCTGCAAGACAAGACCCCGCCCTCAACCAGCGGGGTCTTGGCGTTTACCGCACCGGTTTAGTAGCGTACAAGCCGTACGCGTCTCATGCCTTGCCGGACGACGCCCCCCAGTACTTCACCCCGGGGGCGGCCACCGCCCCAGCTTGTTGTTCACTCACCTCGTTACGCACGAAGATGAAATACGCTGCATAGCGTGAACTCTTTCCCGACGACCCTTCCAAACCCCTCAGTAGGCCACCGAGAATAATCGTCATCGCATAAAGCTACCGCTGCGACAAAAACTGCTGCGCCAGCCGAACCCAATACGTTGCACCGATAGGCAACAGCTCGTCATTGAAGTCATAGCTGGCGTTGTGCAGCATGCATGGTCCCGCTCCGTGGCCGGCATCGCGGTGACCGCCTTCGCCGTTGCCGAGGAACGCGTAGCAACCCGGCTTCGCCAGCAGCATGAACGAGAAGTCTTCCGCACCCATCGTCGGTTCGACGGCATCGTCGACGTTCTCCGCGCCGACGATCTCCTTCATCACCGCCGCTGCGAAGCGCGTCTCCTCGCCGCTATTGATTGTCGGCGGATAGTTTCGGTGGAACGTCAGTTTCGCCGAGCAATCGTATGCCTCCGCGGTCGTCTCCGCGATCTTGCGCATGCGTGTCTCGATCAGATCGAGCGTCGCCGTCGTAAACGTACGCACGGTTCCCGCGATCCATGCATCGTTAGGAACGACGTTCACTGCATCGCCGGCGTGGATCTGGGTAATGGACAGCACCGCCGTATCGAGGGGTTTCTTGTTGCGGGTGATGATGCCTTGCAGGCCGTTGGCGATCTGTACTGCGGTAAATACTGGATCGTTCCCGTTATGCGGCATCGCCGCGTGCGCCCCCGTACCCTTGATCTCGATCCGGAATTCATTGCTCGAGGCCATGATCGGGCCTTCCGTCACACCGAACTGACCGGCAGGCATGCCGGGCCAGTTGTGAATGCCGAATACGGCATCGACAGGGAATTTCGTAAACAGACCATCGTCGATCATCGCCTGCGCGCCGGCCCCACCTTCTTCCGCCGGTTGAAAAATGAACACGATCGTCCCATCGAACTCCCCGTGTTTCACGAGGTGCCGCGCCGCACCGAGTAGCATCGCGGTATGTCCATCGTGTCCGCACGCATGCATTTTCCCGTCATTGCGTGAACGATGATCGAAGGTGTTGAGTTCCTGGATCGGGAGCGCGTCCATGTCGGCGCGAAGACCGATCGACCGCGTGCTGCTACCGCGCTTCAGGATGCCGACCACTCCAGTCTTACCCATGCCTCGATGCACTTCGATCCCCCAGTCGGCCAGTGTTTTCGCAACAAGGTCGGCCGTCTGGGTTTCTTCGTAACGAAGTTCGGGATGTGCGTGAATCGTTCGTCGCAGGGTCTGGATTTCGCCGCTCGCGGCCTGAATTTCGGGGATCAGTTTCATGATGGAATCGGGCTTCGATGTACGTGATGTCGTCCGAAGCCACTTGCGTGCTTCGAACATCGAGGCGATCCATTCTACGCCCACCGGAATTTTTGGCGGCACGGCACGGGCTGGCCAGCCGCGGACGTAATAAAATCAACGCTATTCCGCTCAGCAACGACCACCGCCCATGAACGCCCCCGCCGAATTCGCCCGCGCCGTCTGTCCGCACGATTGCCCGGACACCTGCGCCATGCGCGTGACCGTCGAAGATGGACGGGCCATCAAAGTCACCGGAGACCCCGATCACCCGCCCACCCAGGGCGTTCTCTGCACGAAGGTGAGTCGTTACGCGGAGCGCGTACATCATCCGGAGCGTTTGACGACGCCGATGAAGCGCGTCGGCAGAAAGGGCGAAGGCCGCTTCGAGCCCATCACCTGGAGCGAGGCGCTCGAGATTGCGGCAACGCGCCTGTCGGAGATCGCAAGTCGCGCACCCGAGGCGATCATGCCGTACAGCTATGCCGGCACTATGGGGCTCGTGCAAAGCGAAAGCATCGCCCAGCGATTTTTCCATGCAATCGGAGCGTCGCAGCTGGACCGCACGATCTGCGCCGCAGCTGGCGCGGCCGGGCTCAAATACACCTATGGTGCGAGCCTCGGCATGCTGACCGAGTTCTTCGAAGAGAGCGAAGTCATTCTGATCTGGGGTGCCAACCCGATCGCATCAAACCTGCACTTCTGGACACGCGTTCAGGAGGCGAAACGTCGCGGCGCGAAGCTGATCGCGATCGACCCCTATCGCTCGCTGACCGCCGAAAAGTGCCACCAGCACATTGCGCTGAAGCCGGGCACCGACGGTGCGCTCGCGCTCGGCATGATGCATGTGCTGATCTCGGACAACCTGCTCGACCTGGCGTATATCGCCGACCACACGGTAGGTTTCGACGAGCTCAAAGCACGCGCGCTGACCTATCCACCTGCGCGCGTCGCGCAGATCTGCGGTATCGACGAGCAGGTCGTCGTCGATCTGGCGCGTCTGTACGGCAGTACCCGCAAGGCATCGATCCGTCTGAACTACGGCATGCAGCGCGTGCGCGGCGGGGGCAACGCGACGCGGGCCATCGCGTGTCTGCCGTCGTTGACCGGTGCGTGGCGAGATCGGGCGGGCGGCCTGCTGCTGTCGTCGTCGGGCTGGGCGCCGGTCGATTCGCACGCGCTCGGGCGCCCCGATCTGATACCGGGCTGGCCGCAGCGTCAGCCGCGCGTCATCAATATGAACGAAATCGGCAATGCGCTGCTGCATCCGGGCGATGCTACGTTCGGGCCGCAGGTCGAGGCCGTCATTGTCTATAACTCGAACCCGGTGGCCGTCGCGCCCGATTCAGAGCGAGTCGCGGCCGGCTTCGCGCGTGAGGACCTCTTCACGATCGTGCTTGAGCATTTCCGCACCGACACCGCTGATTTCGCCGATCTGCTTCTCCCAGCGACAACGCAACTCGAGCATCTCGATGTGCACAAATCCTACGGACACACCCACGTGATGGTGAATCTGCCCGCGATCGCGCCGGTTGGCGACGCACGGCCGAACACGGAGATCTTTCGGGGTATAGCGCGGGCGATGGGACTGCAAGAACCGGCGTTGTTCGAGAGTGACGAGACAGTTGCGGCGAATGCGCTACGCTGGAGCGATCCGGCGCTTGCCGGAACCGACTGGGAAACCCTAAAACAGACAGGCTGGGCCCGCCTGAATCTGCCGGACGCACCGTTTGCGAACGGCGGCTTCCGCACTCCGTCCGGCAAGTGCGAGTTCTCGAGTCAGCGCCTCGCGCAGCAAGGGCTCGATCCGTTGCCGGATTACCTGCCGCCGTATGAATCGGCGGAAGGTTCGCCGGAGCTCGTCGAACGCTATCCGCTGGCGATGATTTCGCCGCCCGCCCGCAACTTTCTGAACAGTACCTTCGTCAATGTCACGAGCCTGCGGTCGACCGAGGGTCATCCGCATCTCGACATCCATCCTTCAGACGCGCAACTCCGCGGAATCACAGATGGCGATCAGGTGCGTATCTTCAACGACCGCGGTTCGATGCAAGCGCGCGCTCGCGTGACGGACAAGGCGAGGGAAGGGCTCGTAGTCGGATTGTCGATCTGGTGGAAAAAGCTCTCGCCGGACGGCCGCAACGCCAATCAGGTCACGAGCCAGCGGCTCACCGACCTGGGTGGTTCCGCAACCTTCTATGACTGTCTTGTCGAAGTCGAGCGAGTCTAACGGCTGCCGGAAACGTCCTTCAATGGGCTTCTATCCCCCGTTATTTGTGAAAAAATCGCCTTGTTGTTCGAGGGCGTCGTCTAACCATGCCGCTTTTCGCGCTTTGCCGTTGGACCTGCATGCTACGATGCACTTTTTAGCACGATCATTCGAAAATATAGAGGGAGACGCCGCGTGGAAAAAATCTGGCTGAAGTCTTATCCGTCTGGCGTTCCAGCTGAGATCGATCCGACCCAGTACGCATCGATTGCCGATCTGTTCGAGGAAAGTTTTCACAAATATCGCGCGAAGCCGGCGTTCGCGTGCATGGGCAAAGAGATTACCTACGGCGAACTCGACACGCTTTCCGCGAAGCTCGGCGGATGGTTGCAGTCGAAAGGAATCGCGCGTGGCGCCCGCGTTGCGATCATGATGCCGAACGTGTTGCAGTACCCGGTCGCATTGGCCGCGATTCTGCGCGCAGGGTATGTCGTCGTGAACGTGAACCCGCTGTACACGCCACGTGAACTCGAACATCAACTGAAGGACAGCGGCGCCGAAGCGATCATCCTGCTTGAGAATTTCGCAGTGACGCTGCAGGCGGTTGTCGCCAACACCTCCATCAAGCACATCGTGGTTGCGTCGCTTGGCGATCTGCTGGGACCGAAGGGGCTCATCGTCAACTTCGTGGTCCGCCGGGTCAAAAAGATGGTGCCCGCCTGGAATCTGCCGGGGCACGTCAAATTCAACGATGCGCTCGCCGAAGGCGCGCGCCGCTCATTCAGCCCGGTCAAGCAAGGCCCCGACGATATCGCTTTTCTGCAGTACACGGGCGGCACGACCGGGGTGGCGAAGGGTGCCACGCTGCTGCATAGAAACCTGATCGCCAATGTGCTGCAGTCGGAAGCCTGGCTCCAGCCGGCGCGCGCGAAGCGGCCCGATATCGACCAGTTCATCACGGTCGTGGCACTGCCGCTGTATCACGTGTTTGCGCTGACGGTTTGCGGCCTGTTGACCATTCGCACCGGCGGCCTCGGCGTGTTGATTCCGAATCCGCGCGACATCGCGGGCATGATCAAGTCGCTGCAAGGCTATCCGATCACGACGATACCGGCGGTGAACACGCTGTATAACGCGATGCTCAATCACCCCGATTTCGACAAGCTCGATTTCTCGAATCTGCTGGTCGCGAACGGTGGCGGGATGGCGGTTCAGGAGGCGGTCGCGAAGCGCTGGTTCGAGAGAACGAACGCGCCGATCATCGAGGGCTATGGCCTTTCGGAGACCTCGCCCTGCGCGACCTGCAACCCGTCGAACACAGCGGAGTACAGCGGGACGATCGGACTGCCGATGCCGTCCACGGAGATTTCGATCCGCGATGACGAGGGCAACGAAGTACCGCTCGGCCAGCCAGGCGAAGTCTGCATTCGCGGGCCGCAGGTGATGGCCGGCTACTGGAATCGCCCCGACGAAACCGCCAAGGTCATGACGGCCGATGGCTTCTTCAAGTCGGGAGACGTAGGTTTCATGAACGAACGCGGTTACACGAAGATCATCGACCGCAAGAAGGACATGATCCTGGTGTCGGGCTTCAACGTGTATCCGAACGAGATCGAAGACGTGGTGGCCAAGCATCCTGGCGTGTTCGAAGTAGCGGCCGTTGGTGTGCCGGACGAGCATTCGGGCGAGGCGGTCAAGCTGTTCGTGGTGAAGAAGGATCCGGCGCTCACCGACGCGGTGCTGTTCGCGTACTGCAAGGAGCAACTGACCGGGTACAAGCGGCCGAGAATCATCGAGTTCCGCACCGAGCTGCCGAAGAGCAATGTGGGCAAGATCCTGCGTCGGGAATTGCGCGACGGGCGCGCGTAACAGTATGTAGTCGGGCGCCGAACAACGTTACGGCGAGCGCGAAGGTGCGATCGAGTAGGTCGCACATGACGCGAAGACAACTGGATCTGCAAGATCAAACGGCCTGACAGGTCACCCTGTCAGGCCGTTTTTCATTACCCATCCGCGCAACCCGCAAAAGCAGCAGACAAAAAAAGGCGCCCGAAGGCGCCTTTGAGTTGAACTGCTTTTTTACGACTTATTAGAACTTGTGGCGGATACCGACACGTGCCGTCAGCTGGTTCTGGTTCGCCGAAGGCGTCAGGCCGTTGATCGAAGCATCGGCTTGGATAACATTGCCCTTCGCGTCCAGCGTATTGCCCAAAGCATGCTGGTAGACGCCAATCACATAGACGTCGGTCCGCTTCGACAGGAAGTAATCGGCGCCGATCGAACCTTGGTGATACTGGGCAGCGGAGCCGCCGCTGATCTTGCTGCCGCGCGTGTAGTCATACGCAGCGCCGAGCACGAGTGCCGGGGTCAGCTGATACTTGAAGTTCAGTTCGCCGTTGTTGAACGTGGCGGTCTGGCTCAGGAACGCGCCGCTCGAGAAGTTCATGAACTTGATGTTCGAGTACGTCGCGCCGATCGTTGCTGCGCCGAACGTGTAAGCACCGCCCGCACCGATGACCTGGTACGTGTTGGCATTTGCGTAGCCCAGGTAGACCGGCGACGTCACCGGAGCTGCCGTGCCGCTCGTGGTGTTGTTGCCGAACAGGCCAGTCGACGACGACGGGTTACGTGCGTTCAAGTAACCGACACCCAACACCAGCGGACCGTTGCTGTAACCAGCACCGACCGAGAACGTCTGATTGCGGCTGAAATCGCCTGCCACGCCACCAAAGCTGTACAGGGCGCCGAACGTCAGGCCAGCGTAGTTCGCGCTGGTGAACTTGACTGCGTTGTTCACGCGGTAAGCGTTGTTGAAGTTGTCGAGGTCGCCCGGGTGAGCAGCGATGTAGCCGCCCCACTGGTCGCCGGCTTCGAGCGGGCCGACGTAGTCGACGACGGAGTCGTACTGACGACCCAGCGTGACCGTACCGAACTGGCTCGACAGGCCGACGTAGGCTTGACGACCGAATTCCAGACCGCCTTGACCGAGCTTGCCGCTGTTCACGTCAAAACCGTTTTCGAGCACGAAGATTGCCTTCAGGCCACCGCCCAGGTCTTCCGTGCCGCGCAGGCCCCAACGGCTGCCTTGCAGAACACCGCTCGACAGGTTGTACAGGTGCTTGCCGCCTGCGTTCGTGTTGATGTTGAAACCTTCGTCAATAATGCCGTACAGCGTGACACTGCTTTGAGCATGAGCGACGCCAGCGAACGCGCCAAAAGCTGCAAGCGCGAGAAGCGACTTTTTCATCGAATGATCTCCAAGGATGCTACGAATTTTTGTCACAAGGCGAGTAGTTGTCTGTATTGCGGCCTTGCCATTAACTTCGCGAGAAGTTGCCACGTAATGTAACAAAAGGGTTTATCGAGACAAAGGAAAAGCAGACCGCCTGGTCGGTCCCTGTTTCGTTTACGCAACATGGTCTAGAATCAAAAGTCGGCCACCCGTTTTGCCATAATCCGTGGCTTGGCAGCGCCCGTTTTTTTGTCCGCATACCTTTGCTGGACGGGCGTTTGCGGGTATCGGTGGCGAATTGAAAAAGCAGGAGAACCAGATGTTGCTGGACGAATGGATTAGCGAGTTTGATCGGGGTTTACGCTCAATGACCGGAGTGTCTCGAATGACGCGCCCGATGCCGGTTCCGCCTCCGCTGGAGCCCGCCGAAACCGCTGCGGAGCTCTCGCCTGCCGAGCGCAATCATGCGGCTGCGCTGATGCGGGTCAACCATGTCGGCGAGGTGTGCGCCCAGGCGCTTTATCAGGCGCAGAAGCTGGCCACGCGTTCGCCGACCCTCAAGAACGCCTTCGATCACGCCGCCCGTGAAGAGGAAGATCACCTCGCGTGGACCTCCCGACGACTCGATGCACTCGAGTCCCGCCCCAGCCTGCTGAATCCGCTCTGGTACGCGGGCGCACTCGCAATCGGTCTGGTGGCCGGTCGTCTCGGCGATCGTGTGAGTCTCGGCTTCATGGCGGAAACGGAGCGCCAGGTCGAGCATCATCTGAATGGCCATCTCGATGCATTGCCCGAAGCCGACCGGGAATCGCGTGCCGTCGTCGAGCAGATGCGTGCCGACGAAGCGGCTCACGGTAAGGCCGCGGTCGACGCAGGCGGCATCGAATTGCCGTTTCCCGCTCGCGCGTTGATGCGTGCAGCGTCGAAGGTGATGACTCGTACTGCGTACTATGTCTGACGGTCTTGTTTGAAGTGGGACGGCGCGATCCGCGCTGTCTCAAAAATGCGGCGCCGGTTTTACCTCACATCGTTACTCCACGTCGGTTATCCCGCCTTATTTCTCCCGCCCAGATCGCTTTTCCGCCGGGCGCTTCCCTCCTGCTTTTCACGTATCACCTTCACAAGCTTCACTAGTCCATTCATTTATAAAGGTTTTCCCATTTTAAGGGTGACGTGAAGGAGTCGCGCTAAGTCCTTGTTCTAACAAACAAATTTCGTTAAAAAACCGCGCATCTCCCTTGACCCGTCTTTAGCGTTCCTCTAAAGTGGGAGACAGTGTGAGAAAGTGTATTTTTGTGTGATTTCCCGGGCCTTTCCGGGTAGATTTTCGAAATCAGGCGAACGGCGGCGGACGCCGGGCAAGGGGAGAGCGAAGTGTTCCAAGGGGCGTCGGCGCTGACACTCGATGCGAAAGGACGGATGTCGATTCCGTCCCGCTATCGGGATGCGCTGCAAGGACAGGCAGAAGGCCGGGTGACGATTACCAAGCACCCGGACGGCTGCCTGTTGCTGTTTCCGCGCCCGGAATGGGAGGTCTTTCGCACCAAGATCGCAGCGCTGCCCATGGACGCTCACTGGTGGCGCCGGATTTTTCTCGGTAACGCATCGGATGTCGATCTGGACACGGCGGGTCGCGTGCTCGTGTCGCCGGAATTGCGGCTCGCCGCCGCGCTTGAAAAAGAAGTGATGTTGCTCGGCATGGGCAGTCACTTCGAGTTATGGGACGCGCAAACCTACGCTGCGAAGGAACAGGCGGCGATGGCCCAGGGCATGCCCGATGCGTTGAAGAATTTCACGTTCTGATCGCGGTTCACGAATATGGCACCTGCGATGGGAAACGAGTTGCAGCATCGCACGGTGCTGCTGGAAGAAGCGGTCGATGCGTTGCTGACGCGCGCGGACGGTGTCTACGTGGACGGCACGTTCGGGCGCGGTGGTCACAGCCGCGCGGTGTTGGGCAGGCTGGGCGAAGCGGGGCGGCTGATCGCCTTCGACAAGGACCCGCTCGCCATCGCCACGGCGCAGCAGATCGCCGATCCGCGTTTCGAGATCGTGCACGAGAGTTTTGCTTCACTGCGCGACGCACTGGCGGAGCGCGGAGTAGGGCGTGTGTCGGGAGTGTTGCTGGATCTGGGCGTGTCGTCGCCGCAAATCGACGACCCGGAGCGGGGTTTCAGTTTCCGCGCCGACGGCCCGCTCGACATGCGAATGGACCCGACGCGCGGCGAGTCTGCCGCTGACTGGCTCGCGCGGGCCACGGTGCAGGAACTGACGGAGGTGATACGAGATTATGGGGAAGAACGGTTTGCTTTTCAGATTGCAAAGGCGCTTGTTGCTCGCCGGGCAGAGTCCGACCGTCTTGGGCCTCTCGTCAGCACGGGCGAGCTTGCCGAAATCGTGGCTAACGTCGTCAAAACCCGTGAGAAGGGCAAGGATCCGGCAACCCGCACCTTTCAGGCTATACGGATTCACGTCAATCAAGAGCTTGCGGAGCTGCAAGTCGTTTTAGAAGCTGCATTGTCGTTGCTGGAGCAAGGGGGGCGGCTGGTGGTGATCAGCTTTCATTCGCTCGAGGACCGGATCGTCAAGCGGTTCATGCAGGTGCACGCTAGTGCGCCTGTGCTCGACCGCCGCCTGCCGATCCGTGCCGCTGATCTCCCCAGCCCGCCGCTCAAACTGCGTGGCCGCGTGTTCGCGAGCGACGCGGAAGTCGCCGCGAACCCGCGCGCGCGTTCCGCCGTGATGCGCATCGCCGAGCGGATCGCGCCATGAACCGCCTCAATATCTTCCTGCTGATCGTCGTGATGGGATGTGCGTTGTCGGTTGTTAATGCGACGAACCAGCAGCGCCAGATCTTCATCCAGTTGCAGCGCGCACAGACGCAGGAGCGTCAGTTGCAGCAGGATTATTCGCAGCTTCAATATCAGCAGAGCGCGTTGTCGAAGACTTCGCGCATCGAACAGATCGCCACGGCTTCACTGAAGATGCAGTCCGTCACGACCGGCCGTACGCAATACCTGACGCTCGATTCCGGCGCCGTGAAGGCTGAGGACGCACCGATTCCGACGTCGGCGCCCGTGCCGGCACCCGCTACGGCGACCCATCGCGGAGGCGCACGATGAAGAAATCGTCGAACCGCAAGAGCGTAGCCTTTTCGGCGAACCCGATCCTCTCGGTGCGTCTGCCGATGTGGCGCTCGAAGCTCGTGGTGTTCATGCTGTTCATGGCGTTCGTCGCACTGACCGCGCGCGCGTTCTGGATTCAGGGGCCGGGCAACGCGTTCTATCAGAAGCAGGGCGAGAGCCGCTATCAGCGCACGCTCGAACTGCCGGCCACGCGTGGCAAGATTCTCGATCGCAACGGGCTCGTGCTCGCCACGAGTCTGCCGGTGCGCGCGATCTGGGCGATTCCCGAAGCCGTGCCCGACGATCTCGGCGCCGACAAGCTCGCGTCGCTCGGCAAGCTGCTTGGCATGACGCAAAAGGAATTGCGCACCAAGCTGTCGGAGGACAAGACCTTTGTCTACGTGAAGCGCCAGGTGCCGGTCGACGTTGCTCAGCAGGTCGCCGACCTCGACATTCCCGGCATCTATCAGCGCGACGAATACAAGCGCTTCTATCCGGAAGGCGAGATCACCGCTCACCTGATCGGTTTCACCAACGTCGAGGACGAAGGCCAGGAAGGCGTCGAACTCGGCGACCAGAAAATGCTCGAAGGCACACCCGGTATCCGCCACGTCATCAAGGACCGCATGGGCCATATCGTCGAGGACGTCGACGAGCAGGTGATTCCGCACAACGGCGACGACGTGGACCTGTCGATCGACAGCAAGGTCCAGTACATCGCGTATACGAACCTGAAAGCGGCAGTGGAGAAATTCAAGGCCAAGGCCGGTGCGGCAATGGTGATCGACGTGAAGACCGGCGAGGTGCTGGCTCTCGTCAATTACCCGACCTATAACCCGAACGACCGCACGCACCTGACCGGCGAGCAGTTGCGCAACCGCATCCTGACCGATGTGTTCGAGCCCGGTTCGATCATGAAGCCGTTCACGATCTCGCTCGCACTCGATCTGCATCGCGTCTCGCCGACTACCCTGGTAGATACAGGCCCCGGACGTTTCATGCTCGACGGCGCGCAGATCACCGACGACAGCGCGTTCGGCGTGCTGACCGTAGGCGGCGTGATCCAGAAGTCGAGCAACATCGGCGCGACCAAGATCGCGATGCAGCTCAAGCCCGAAGAGATGTGGAACATGTACACCAGCATCGGTCTCGGTCAGGCGCCGAAGGTCGGCTTCCCGGGTGCGGCGGCTGGCCGTCTGCGTCCGTGGAAGAGCTGGCGCCGGATCGAACAGGCGACGATGTCGTACGGCTACGGCCTGTCGGCGTCGCTGTTCCAGCTTGGCCGCGCTTACACGGCCATCGCGCACGACGGCGAGGTGCTGCCCGTGTCCATTTTCCGCACGCAGGGCGATGCGCAGGTGACCGGTCCGCAGGTCTTCTCGCCGACCACCGCGCGCGAAGTTCGCGCGATGCTCGAAACCGTCGTGGCGCCAGGCGGCACATCGCCGGAAGCGGCAGTGCCCGGCTATCGCGTCGGCGGCAAGAGCGGTACCGCGTACAAACACGTCGGTCGCGGCTACGACAAATCGAAGTACCGCGCGTCTTTCGTCGGCATGGCGCCGATGCCGAATCCGCGCATCGTAGTCGCCGTGTCGGTCGATGAACCGACGTCCGGCAGCCACTTCGGCGGCTGGGTGTCGGGTCCGGTGTTCTCGGCAATCGCCGGCGATACGCTGCGTTCGCTGAACATACCGCCTGACATGCCGGTGAAGCAGCTAGTCGTGTCCGACGACAGCGCATCCGCGGCACCGTCGACACCCACGCCCGCGCTCGCACCCACCGCTGCGAAGAGGCTCGCGACGAACACCGCCGCGAAACACATGACCATCGCCGACAACGCGAAGAACCGCCCCGGAGTCGTGCGATGAGCGTATTTCGGTCCTCGCACTCCGCGCACCGGCAGATCGCCGACGCGCTCGCCTGGCTGCGCGCACATGCGCAGCCGACGGCGCATCTGCACGCCGATACGCGCTCGCTTGCCGCCGGCGATGTTTTTCTCGCCTACGCGGTGGACGGCGCGGACAATCGCGCGTTCATCGATAACGCGATCGAGCGCGGCGCTGCCGCGGTGCTGTATCAGCCGGACAATTTCGCGGGTCAGCCGGACCCGGCGGTCGCGCACGCGGTGCCGGCGCTGAACGAACTGGCGGGATCGATTGCGAGCGGCTGGTACGGAGACCCCAGCGATGCGCTGCTTGCGATCGGCGTGACCGGCACGAACGGCAAGACGTCGTCGACCCAATGGATCTCGGCGGCACTGAGCGCACTGGGTAAGCCTTGCGCGATCATCGGGACGCTCGGCAGCGGCATGCCGGGGCAACTGGTCCACACGGGCTTCACGACACCGGATGCACCGCAGCTGCAGCGCAACCTCGCCGAACTGCGCGACGCGGGTGCACAGGCGGTGGCGATGGAAGTGTCGTCGCACGCGCTGCATCAGGGCCGCGTGAACGGAACCTCGTTCGATATCGCCGTCTTCACCAATCTCACGCAGGATCACCTCGACTATCACGGCACGTTCGCCGCTTACGAAGCGGCGAAAGCACGGCTCTTCGCGTGGCCCGGCTTGCGCTGCGCGGTGATCAATCGCGACGACGAAGCGGGCCACCGGTTGATCGCCAGTGTGCGCGGTCACGCGCGCGTTATCGCTTACGGTCTCGACACCGCGCCCGACGGTGCGCCGGCAGCCGATGCATTGCTACTCGCCTCGAACGTGCGCCCCACCGCGATCGGGACCGCATTTCATCTCGCATCGGACTGGGGCAATGCCGACGTCGAGGTCGCGACACTCGGCGCGTTCAACGTGAGCAATCTGCTCGGCGTGCTGGGCGCACTGCTTGCCGCCGACGTACCGTTCGACGCCGCCCTCGCCGAACTGGCGAAGCTGGAACCGGTGAACGGCCGGATGCAGCGGCTCGGTGGCCGCCTGCAGAACGACGAGCCGCTCGTCGTGATCGACTACGCACACACACCCGACGCGCTCGACAAGACGCTGACCGCCCTGCGCCCGATGGCGGAAGCGCGCGGCGGCGAACTGATCTGCATGTTCGGTTGCGGCGGCGACCGCGATGCGACCAAACGGCCGCTGATGGGCGCGATCGCCGAGCGGCTCGCCGATGGCGTCGTCGTAACCAGCGACAACCCGCGTGGCGAAGACCCGCAGAGCATCATCGACCAGATCGTCGCGGGCATGCAGGACGCGTCGAAGGCGCGCCGCATCGAGGATCGCGCGAGCGCGATCCTGCAGGCAATCCGCACGGCCGCACGCGAAGACGTGATCGTGCTGGCCGGCAAAGGGCACGAATCGACTCAGGAAATCATGGGCAGGAAGCGCGCATTCTCCGATCAGGATCACGCCCGTCTCGCGCTGGCTGCGCGGGCGACGCAGGCACGGGGAGGTGGCGAATGACTTTGTTCTCGCTGCGTGAAGCCGCTGGGCTGATTCCGGGCGCAACTGTTCTCGGCGATGCGGGCACGACGTTCGAACGCGTGTCGACCGACAGCCGCACGGCCGGCCCCGGCGATCTGTTCGTCGCGCTGAAGGGCGACCGCTTCGATGCACACGATTTCCTCGCCGACGTCGCGGCACGGAACGTATCGGCGGTGCTGGTTGCACGCAGTCCCGACGGCTGGCAAGTGCCGACGTTAAAAGTAACGGATACGCGCGTCGCACTCGGCACGCTCGCGCGCGGCTGGCGCCGTCGTTTCACATTGCCGCTCGTTGCAGTGACGGGCAGCAACGGCAAGACGACGGTCAAGGAAATGATCTCGTCGATCTTCGCGGCTGCGGTTGGTGCCGATCTGCGGCTTGCGACTGCTGGCAACTTCAACAACGACATCGGCGTGCCGTTGACGCTGTTCCGTCTTACCGCCGCGCACCGGTTGGCTGTAATCGAACTCGGCATGAATCATCCCGGCGAAACGGCGGTGCTCGCGAAACTCGCGGAGCCGACGGTCGCGGTCGTGAACAACGCACAGCGCGAACACCAGGAATTCATGGCGACGGTCGAAGCGGTCGCGCTCGAACACGCGAGCGTCATTCACGCGCTGGCACCTAACGGCACAGCCGTGTTCCCCGCCGACGACGCGTACGCCAGCATCTGGCGCGTGGCCGCCACCGGCAACCCGATCGTCGATTTCTCGCTGAACGACGCGAACCGTCATACAGAAGCCGCGGTGACCGGCACGCTGACCGGCAACCGTCTGGGCATCGACACGCCAGCAGGCCACGTCGACATCACGCTGCAGGTGCTCGGCGAGCACAACGCGCGCAACGCACTGGCCGCGACGGCCGCAGCGCTTGCCGCTGGTGTAACGCTCGACGCGATCCGCCGTGGCCTCGAAGCATTCGGCGCCGTGAAAGGGCGCCTGCAGGTGAAGCATGCGACACGCGGCGCGCTGGCCGGCGCGACCGTGATCGACGATACGTACAACGCGAACCCCGACTCGATGCTTGCTGCAATCGATGTGCTCGCCGCTCAGGCATCGCCGCGCGTGCTGGTGATGGGCGACATGGGTGAAGTCGGCGACAACGGCCCGGCGTTTCATCGCGAGGTCGGTGCCTATGCGAAGGAGCGCGGTATCGACGAGCTGTTTGCGCTCGGCGACGCGACCCGCGATGCGTGCGGCGCGTACGGCGCCGGCGCGTACCACGCGGACGACCTCGCTGGATTGCTCGCGCAATTGCAGCAAGCCGGCTTCGGCGCCGGTGCAACGATTCTCGTAAAAGGCTCGCGTTTCATGCAGATGGAGCGCGTGGTGGACGCCATCACGAGTCCACAACCCGACGCATCGGGCCACGCGCCCGGCGCGCACTGAAAGAGAAGGACCGAAAGCATGCTTCTGGCGCTGGCGCAATGGCTGCAGAATGACGCAAGCTTCTTGCGCGTGTTCAGTTATCTGACGTTCCGTGCGGTGATGGCGACCATCACCGCGCTGTTGATCGGGCTCGTCTGCGGCCCGTGGGTGATCCGTACGCTCGCCGCGATGAAGGTCGGCCAGGCCGTGCGCAAGGACGGCCCGCAAACGCACCTCGTGAAATCCGGCACGCCGACGATGGGCGGTGTGCTGATCCTGATCGGTATCGCGGTTTCGACGCTGCTGTGGGGCGACCTGACCAACCGCTTCATCTGGATCGTGATGCTCGTCACGTTCGGCTTCGGGGTGATCGGCTGGGTCGACGACTATCGCAAGGTGGTCTACAAGGACCCGCGCGGCATGTCGTCGCGCGAGAAGTATTTCTGGCAGTCGGTGATCGGCCTGTTCGCCGCGGTGTATCTCGCGTTCAGCGTGTCCGAGGCGAGCAACGTGCGTGTGTTCGATCTGTTCATGGCATGGGTGAGAAGCGGTCTGTCGATGGGGCTACCCGCGCGCGCCGACCTGATGCTGCCGTTCGTCAAGTCGATCAGCTATCCGCTTGGCGTATGGGGTTTCATCGTGCTGACGTATCTCGTCATCGTCGGCGCGAGCAACGCGGTGAATCTGACCGACGGGCTCGACGGCCTCGTCATCATGCCGGTCGTGCTGGTCGGCGCATCGCTCGGTGTGTTCGCGTATGTGATGGGTAGCGCGGTGTATTCGAAGTATCTGTTGTTCCCGCACATCCCAGGCGCCGGCGAGCTATTGATCTTTTGTTCGGCAATGGGTGGCGCGGGACTCGCGTTTCTCTGGTACAACACGCACCCCGCGCAGGTTTTCATGGGCGATGTCGGCGCACTTGCGCTGGGCGGCGCGCTCGGCACGGTGGCCGTGATCGTGCGCCAGGAAATCGTGCTGTTCATCATGGGCGGAATTTTCGTCGCCGAGACGCTCTCGGTGATGCTGCAGGTCACGTGGTTCAAATATACGAAGCGCCGTTACGGCGAAGGGCGGCGCATCTTCAAGATGGCACCGCTGCATCATCATTTCGAACTGTCGGGATGGAAAGAGACGCAGGTCGTCGTGCGTTTCTGGATCATCACGCTGATGCTGTGTCTGTTCGGTTTGTCCACGCTCAAGTTGCGTTAAGCGGTAGCAGGAAAGAAAGGGGAAGCACGGATGTTTGGCGAGAAGTTTCGGGATCGGCAAAAGCCGATGGTGCTCGTGCTGGGACTCGGGGAATCGGGTCTCGCGATGGCGCGCTGGTGCGCGCGCCACGGGTGCCGGCTGCGCGTTGCCGATACGCGCGAGGTGCCGCCGAACCTGTCCGGGCTCGAAGCGCACGGCGTCGATGCCGAGTTCATTGGCGGTGCGTTTTCGACGGCGCTGCTCGAAGGTGTCGAACTGGTTGCCATTAGCCCCGGCCTGTCGCCGCTCGCCGCCGATCTCCTGCCGCTGATCGCCGCTGCGCGCGAGCGCGACATTCCGGTCTGGGGCGAACTCGAATTCTTCGCCCAGGCACTGAAGACGCTCGGCGAGAGCGGCTACGCGCCGAAGGTGATCGCGATTACCGGCACCAACGGCAAGACCACGACGACGAGCCTGACTGGCCTGCTGTGCGAACGCGCCGGCAAGAAGGTCGCGGTGGCGGGCAACATCAGCCCGGCCGCGCTCGACAAACTCGCCGAAGCAATCGATAACACCGCGCTGCCCGACATCTGGGTGCTCGAACTGTCGAGCTTCCAGCTGGAAACTGCGCACACTTTTGCACCGGACGCAGCGGTCGTGCTGAACATCACGCAGGACCATCTGGACTGGCACGGCGGCCTCGATGCGTACGCGGCGGCCAAGGGCCGTATCTTCGGGCCGAATACCGTGCGCGTGCTGAATCGCGACGATGCGCGCGTGATGGCGCTTGCACCCAACGCGGGACATGCAGTGCCGACGGTGACGTTCGGCCTGAACGAGCCGACCCGCAACGGCGACTACGGCTTGCTGCGCGACAACGGGATGCAGTGGCTAGTCGAAGCGCACGACCGCGATGCATCCGACGAGCCTCAACCGACGCGCCGCCGCAAGAACGATCCGGTAGCACCCGCGGACATCGGCCTGAAGCGCCTGATGCCCGCCGACGCGCTGCGCATCCGCGGTCTGCACAACGCGGCGAACGCGCTGGCCGCGTTTGCGCTCGCCCGCGCGATCGGTCTGCCGGGTGCGCCGCTGCTGCACGGTCTGCGCGAGTATCGTGGCGAGCCGCATCGTGTGGAATTGATCGCGTCGATCGAAGGCATCGACTATGTCGACGACAGCAAGGGCACCAATGTCGGCGCAACGGTTGCTGCGCTCGACGGTCTCGCACAGCGCACGGTGCTGATCGCGGGCGGCGACGGCAAGGGTCAGGAGTTCGAGCCGCTCGCCGAGCCGGTGACGCGCTGGTGCCGCGCCGTGATGCTGATCGGCCGCGACGCGCCGCACATTCGCGCAGCGCTCGCCGATACCGGCATCCCGCTCGCCGATCACGCGACGCTCAAAGAAGCCACGCGCGCCGCAAGCGCACTCGCTCAACCTGGCGACGCCGTGTTGCTGTCGCCGGCCTGCGCGAGTTTCGACATGTTTACGGGGTATGCGCATCGTGCGGCGGTCTTCCGCAGCACGGTCGAAGACATCGCTGCAGAACGGGGGACGATGCTATGAGCTGGTCCGAACGTTTCGGCTCGCGGCTTGCCGGGCAACGCGGCTCGGTCGGTGAAGCTGCTACTGCGGGACGCAGCGGCGGTCGCGCGACGGCGAGTGGTCTTGCGAGCGCGGTTAACGGCGTTCGTCCGTTGCGCTCGCGCATGCTCGATTACGACCACTCATTGCTGTGGGTCGTGATCGCGCTGCTCGGGCTCGGCATCGTGATGGTGTACTCGGCGTCGATCGCGATGCCCGATTCGCCGAAGTACGCGTCTTATCGCGACTATGCATTTCTCGTGCGGCAGATCGTCTTCGTGGTGATGGGTTCGGTGGTCGGTGTGATCGCGTTCCGGATTCCGATCTCGACGTGGGACAAGTACGCGCCGAAGCTCTTCCTGCTCGCGCTGCTCACGCTGGTGATCGTGCTGATTCCGCACGTCGGCAAAGGCGTGAACGGTGCGCGGCGCTGGATTCCGCTCGGCATCACGAACATGCAGCCGTCGGAGATCATGAAACTCGCGGTGACGATCTACGCGGCCAACTACACGGTGCGCAAGCAGGAGTACATGCACAGCTTCGCGAAAGGCTTCATGCCGATGGCGGTTGCAGTTGGCGTGGTGGGCGCGTTGCTGCTGCTCGAGCCGGACATGGGCGCCTTTATGGTGATCGCGGCGATCGCGATGGGCGTGCTGTTCCTCGGCGGCGTGAACGGCAAGCTGTTCGGCGGCCTTGTCGCGACGGCGGTCGGTACCTTCAGCTTGCTGGTGTGGGCCTCGCCGTGGCGTCGCGAGCGGATCTTCGCGTATCTCGATCCGTGGGACGACCGCTACGCGCAGGGCAAGGCGTATCAGTTGACTCACTCGCTGATCGCCTTCGGTCGCGGCGAATGGTTTGGCGTAGGGCTTGGCGGCAGCGTCGAAAAGCTCAACTATCTGCCGGAAGCGCATACCGACTTCATCCTCGCGGTGATCGGCGAAGAACTCGGTTTTATCGGCGTGCTGGTCGTGATCCTGATGTTCTACTGGATCGTGCGGCGCTCGTTCGAGATCGGCCGCCAGGCGCTCGCACTCGATCGCACGTTTGCCGGGCTCGTCGCGAAGGGCGTCGGCATCTGGTTCGGTGCGCAGACGTTCATCAATATGGGTGTGAACCTGGGCCTGCTGCCGACCAAGGGGCTGACTCTGCCGCTCGTTAGTTATGGCGGCTCGGGCATTCTGCTGAACTGCGTTGCGATCGCGTTGCTGATGCGCGTCGACTACGAGAACCGTGTACTGATGCGTGGGGGCAAGGTATGAGCGTCGCTGCGCGCACGCTGATGGTGATGGCCGGTGGCACCGGGGGGCACGTCTTCCCGGGGCTCGCGGTCGCGCATCGGATGCAGTCGCAGGGCTGGAATGTCGTCTGGCTCGGCAACCCGGCGGGTATGGAAGCGACGCTGGTGCCGAAGCACGGCATCGCGATGGAATACGTGCGCTTCGGCGGATTGCGCGGCAAAGGCATGAAAACCCGCTTGATGCTGCCCGTTAACCTGCTGCGCGCGTGTGCGCAAAGCCTGTCGGTGCTGCGTCGCGTGAAGCCGGATGTCGTACTCGGCATGGGCGGCTACATCACGTTTCCGGCTGGCCTGATGACTGCACTATCTGGCCGTCCGCTGGTGCTGCACGAACAGAACTCGATCGCTGGCCTCGCGAACAAGGTGCTCGCACGGCTCGCGAAGCGCGTGCTCGTCGCGTTCCCCGGTGCGCTGCCGCATGCAGAATGGACCGGCAATCCGATCCGCGACGAACTGACTCACGCGGCCGCTCCGCAAACACGTTATGCCGCGCGCAGCGGCCCGCTGAATCTGCTTGTAGTGGGCGGCAGCCTCGGCGCGGCCGCGCTCAACGAAGTCGTGCCACGTGCGCTCGCGCAGCTTGCACCGCATGAACGGCCGCGCGTCGTGCATCAGGCGGGCGCGAAGCACATCGACGTGCTGCGTTCGAACTACGCGGAAGCGGGCTTCACGCCGGGCGAAGACGTGCAACTGGTGCCGTTCATCGACGACATGACGGCTGCCTACGGCAACGCCGATCTCGTGATCTGCCGTTCGGGCGCGATGACGGTCTCCGAGATCGCCGCAGTGGGCGTGGCCGCGTTCTTCGTGCCGTTCCCCTACGCCGTCGACGATCACCAGACCACTAACGCAGCGTTTCTCGCCGATCACGGCGCGGCGCTGGTCGTACAGCAACGCGACCTGACGGCGGAAACGCTCGCCGACTGGTTGCGCAGCCAGACCCGGGAAAAACTCGCGGTCATGGCAGAGCGTTCGCGCTCGCTCGCGAAACCCGATGCCACCGAACAGGTCGCGCAGATCTGCGCCACTGTGGCCGGTGGGCTCCCGAGTACGAGCCCGCAAGGAAAGCAATGAAACACATCGTCAAACATATCCATTTTGTCGGGATCGGCGGCGCGGGGATGAGCGGCATCGCCGAAGTGCTCGTCAACCTCGGCTATCACGTGAGCGGTTCCGATCTCACGCGTAACGCGGTGACCGACCGGCTGGCCGCACTCGGCGCGAAGGTCGCGATCGGCCACGACGAAGCGAACATCGAAGGGGCGAATGCAGTCGTCGTGTCGACGGCCGTGCGCAGCGACAACCCGGAAGTGCTGGCTGCGCGTCACCGGCGCATTCCAATCGTGCCGCGCGCGGTGATGCTCGCGGAACTGATGCGCTTGAAGCAGGGCATCGCGATTGCCGGTACGCATGGCAAGACTACGACGACCTCGCTTGTCGCGAGCGTGCTCGCCGCGGGCGGGCTCGATCCGACCTTCGTGATCGGTGGCCGTCTGATCAGCGCGGGCGCGAATGCACGGCTCGGTACCGGCGACTTCATCGTCGCCGAAGCGGACGAGTCCGACGCGTCGTTCCTGAACCTGTTCCCAGTGATCGAAGTCATCACGAATATCGATGCCGATCACATGGACACCTACGGTCACGACTTCGCGCGGCTCAAGCAGGCGTTCATCGAGTTCACGCACCGGTTGCCGTTCTACGGCATCGCCGTGCTGTGCGTCGACGATCCGAACGTGAAGGAGATCCTGCCGTTCGTCTCGAAGCCGATCATCCGCTACGGCTTCGCGCCGGACGCGCAGGTGCGCGCGGTGAACGTCGTCGCGCGCGACGGCAAGATGCATTTCACGACGATGCGCGAGGACGCGGCGCCGCTCGATATCGTGCTGAACCTGCCCGGGACGCACAACGTGCAGAACGCGCTGGCGGCGATCGCGATCGCGACCGAACTCGAAGTGAAGGACGCGGACATCCAGCGCGCGCTCGCCGATTTCAACGGCGTGGGCCGGCGCTTCCAGCGTTACGGCGAAGTGCCGATCCCCGCGGATAACAAGGCAGGCGGCAGCTACACGCTGGTCGACGACTACGGCCATCACCCGGTCGAAATGGCGGCGACGGTCGCAGCGGCGCGCGGCGCCTTCCCCGACCGCCGGCTCGTGCTGGCATTCCAGCCGCACCGCTTCACGCGCACACGCGACTGCTTCGAGGATTTCGTGAAAGTGCTGTCGACTGTCGATGCACTCGTGCTCACCGAGGTCTACGCCGCAGGCGAAGCGCCGATCGTCGCCGCCGATGGCCGCGCGCTCGCGCGAGCGATCCGGGTGGCGGGCAAAGTTGAACCAGTATTCGTCGAGACAGTCGATGAAGTGCCTGACGCGCTGGCGACAGTCGTACGCGACGGCGATGTGGTGATTACGATGGGAGCGGGTTCGATCGGCGGCGTGCCGGGTCGGCTTGCGCAAACGGAAGGTGTGAAATGAGCGGTATCGATCCGAAGCAGTTCGGCAAGGTTGCGGTCCTGTTTGGCGGCGTGTCCGCCGAGCGCGAAGTGTCGCTCAATTCCGGTCGCCTCGTGCTGCAGGGATTGCGCGAGGCCGGCATCGACGCGCATCCGTTCGATCCGTCCGAGCGGCCGCTCGGCGCGCTGAAAGATGAAGGTTTCGTACGTGCGTTCAATGCGCTGCACGGTGGGTATGGCGAAAACGGCCAGATCCAGGGCGCGCTCGATTTCTACGGCATTCGCTATACGGGCACCGGCGTGCTCGGTTCGGCGCTCGGGCTCGACAAGTTCCGCACCAAGCTCGTGTGGCAGCAGCTCGGCATTCCGACGCCGCCGTTCGAAACGGTGCTGCGCGGCGACGACTTTGCGGCGCGCGCGCCGGAGATCGTCGCGAAGCTCGGTCTGCCGCTGTTCGTGAAACCGGCAAGCGAAGGCTCGAGCGTCGCGGTGATCAAGGTGAAAAGCGCAGACGCGTTACCGCCCGCACTGGCGGAAGCGGCGAAGTACGACACGATCGTGCTGGTGGAGAAAAGCATCGAAGGCGGCGGCGAGTACACCGCATGCATCGCCGGCGATCTCGACTTGCCACTGATCCGCATCGTGCCTGCCGGCGAGTTCTACGACTACGACGCGAAGTACATCCTCGATACGACGCAGTATCTGATTCCGTGCGGCGTTGCGCCGGACGCCGAAGCGAAGCTGAAGAAGCTGGCGCGCCGCGCGTTCGACGTGCTCGGCTGCACCGACTGGGGCCGCGCCGATTTCATGCTGGATGCCGGCGGCAACCCGTACTTTCTCGAAGTGAATACGGCGCCGGGCATGACCGACCATTCGCTGCCGCCGAAAGCGGCGCGCTCGGTCGGCATCAGCTACCGGGATCTGGTGGTGAAGATCCTGTCGCTGACCTTGAAGGATTGATCGAACGACATGTGGAACAACGTACGCCAGCTCAACCTCGCCGCCAACGCGCTACACGCGTTGTTGCTGCTCGTGCTGCTGGCGGCGGGTGCGTACTGGTTGATCCAGCGGCCGAACTTCGCGCTGCACGAGATTCTGATCGACGGCGATGTCGAGCATATCAATGCGCCGACGGTGCGCGCGGGCGTCGTCGGACGGTTGAAGGGCAACTTCTTCACCGTCGATCTCGATAGCGCGCGGCAGGCGTTCGAACAGATGCCGTGGGTGCGGCACGCGAGCGTGCGGCGTGTATGGCCGAACGCGCTGGCTGTCACGCTCGAAGAGTACAAACCGCTGGGAACGTGGGGCAGCGATCAACTGGTCAGCGTGGACGGCGATCTGTTCACGGCGAACCAGGGCGAACTCGACCAGGACCTGCCGGCGTTCGACGGTCCGGACGGCACGGCGAAGGAAGTGGTCGCGCGGTATCGCGACTTCACGAAATGGTTTGCGCCGCTGGGCGTGACGCCCGACGAAGTCACGCTGTCGCCGCGCTACGCATGGACGGTGAAGCTGTCGAACGGCATGCAGGTGGAACTCGGGCGCGAACGCAATCAGGACACGCTCTTCGATCGCAGCCGCCGGCTGACGGCGGCATGGTCGGCGGTGACGCAACGATGGGGGAAGGATATCGAGTATGCGGACTTGCGCTATCCGAACGGTTTCGCGATTCGCGCAGCAGGTATGCGCTTTCTAAGCGAACCCGACAAGGGCAAGAAACAATGAAACATCACACGCAATGAGCACGCTATGAGCAAAGACTACAAAGATCTACTGGTCGCCCTCGACATCGGGACCGCGAAGGTCGTGGCCATCGTTGCCGAGTTGAAAGGCGAAGGTCACTACGAGGTGATCGGTCTCGGCCAGAGCGAGTCGAAAGGGCTCAAAAAAGGCGTCGTGGTGAACATCGAGGCCACGGTGCAGTCTATTCAGCGGGCGCTCGAAGAGGCCGAGCTGATGGCTGACTGCAAGATCACGAATGTGTTCACCGGGATCGCCGGTAGCCATATCCGCAGCTTCAATTCGAGCGGCATGGTGGCGATCAAGGAAAAGGAAGTTACGCAGACCGATGTGGCGCGCGTGATCGAGACCGCGAAGGCGATCAACATTCCGACCGATCAGCAGGTGCTGCACATCCTGACGCAGGAATTCATCATCGACGGCCAGGAAGATGTGCGCGAGCCGATCGGCATGAGCGGCATCCGCCTCGAAGTGAAGGTGCACATCGTGACGGGCGCGGTGAGCGCGGCGCAGAACATCGTCAAGTGCGTGCGCCGCTGCGGGCTCGAAGTGAACGATCTGATCCTGCAACCGCTCGCGTCGTCGCTGGCGGTGCTGACGGAAGACGAGAAGGAACTCGGCGTAGTGCTCGTCGATATCGGCGGCGGCACGACGGACATCGCGATTTTCAGTGAAGGCGCAATTCGCCATACCGCGGTGATTCCGATTGCCGGCGATCAGATCACGAGCGACATCGCGATGGCGCTGCGCACGCCGACGCCGGATGCGGAAGACATCAAGGTGAGCTACGGCATCGCGAAGCAGGCGCTTGCCGATCCGGACGAGATGATCGAAGTGCCGGGGCTTGGCGAGCGCGGTCCGCGCACCTTGTCGCGCCAGGCGCTGGCGGCGGTGGTCGAGCCGCGTGTCGAAGAACTGTTTTCGCTTGTGCAGCAGGTGGTGCGCGAGTCGGGTTACGAAGAACTGCTGAGCTCCGGCGTCGTGCTGACCGGGGGCGCCGCGATGATGCCGGGCATGGTCGAGCTCGGCGAGGACATTTTCCTGAAGCCGGTGCGCATCGGCGTGCCGGAGTATGCGGGCGGTCTGGCAGACGTGGTGCGCAATCCGCGCTATTCGACGGCGATGGGGCTGCTCGTCGAAGGCCGGTCGCAACGGATGCGCGGTCGCAAGGTGGCGGTGCAATCGGGGTCGATGGGACAGGTCTTCACGCGGATGAAAGACTGGTTCCTCGGCAACTTCTAGGCATCGATCGATTTCGAAATACGCGTGGGTGCCGGCGGCCCGCGTGCGACAGGAGGTTGCCCGATCTCCTGCCGAATAACGGCCGAAGTAGCTGCGATTTTTTATCTTGACGGAGGCAACAATGGAATTCCAGATGCTGGAAACCGAAACCAACGGCACGATCATCAAGGTGATCGGCGTCGGTGGCGCTGGCGGCAATGCCGTTCAGCACATGATCAACAAAGGCGTGCAAGGCGTCGACTTCATCGTGATGAACACGGACGCGCAGGCACTGTCGCGTTCGCGTGCATCCGCGGTGATCCAGCTCGGTAACACGGGTCTGGGCGCTGGAGCCAAGCCGGAAATGGGCCGCGCGGCAGCGGAAGAAGCCCGTGAGCGTATCGCAGACGCACTGCGCGGCGCGCACATGGTGTTCATCACCGCAGGCATGGGTGGCGGCACGGGAACGGGGGCTGCTCCGGTCGTCGCGCAGATCGCCAAGGAAATGGGGATTCTGACGGTCGGCGTGGTCAGCAAGCCGTTCGAATTCGAAGGCGGCAAGCGCATGCGTGTTGCCGAGGCAGGTTCGCAGCAACTGGAGGATCACGTCGACTCGCTGATCGTCGTTCTGAACGACAAGCTGTTCGAGGTGATGGGCGACGATGCCGAGATGGACAAGTGCTTCCAGTGCGCAGACGACGTTCTGAACAATGCAGTGGCCGGTATTGCCGAAATCATCAACGTCGACGGTCTGGTGAACGTCGACTTTGAAGACGTGAAGACGGTGATGGGTGAGCAGGGCAAGGCGATGATGGGCACGGCGACGGTTGCCGGCGTCGATCGCGCGCGTCTCGCGGCGGAACAGGCCGTGGCGAGCCCGCTGCTGGAAGGCGTCGATCTGTCGGGAGCACGCGGCGTGCTGGTCAACATCACGTCGAGCCGTTCGCTGCGTCTGTCGGAAACGCGCGAAGTGATGAACACCATCAAGAGCTACGCCGCGGAAGACGCGACGGTGATCTTCGGTGCGGTGTACGACGACGCGATGGGCGATGCATTGCGCGTGACGGTGGTGGCGACGGGTCTCGGCCGGGCGGCGAAGAAGCAGCAGTCCGCACCGATGACGCTGCTGCGCACCGGCACGGACAACCAGCCGATCGGCGGAATGCAGCACCCGGCCTACACGCCGCAACACGCGGGCACGGCGGATTACGGTGCGCTCGATACGCCGGCTGTATGGCGTACCTCGCGCGACACCGCGGCATCGCATGTGCAGGCGCTGCAGGAAAAGGGCGTCGACACGTACGATATCCCGGCGTTCCTGCGCAAGCAGGCGGACTGACGCACGGGCCAGGCTTTCGCCGCGGCGCGGCTGCATCATGCAGCGCCGTTCGCGAATGCACGGACGTGACAGGTGGACCGGCTGACAAGCCGCGTTTGTTCAGACGCGCGGCAAGGACAGGTGCCCTCTTCGGTTTTGCGAAGTGGAGCGGGCAAGTGTCGCCGCGAGGCGTACCATCCGTCACTTGAGTCACGACAACGTGCGGGCAGGCTGTGTATCGAAGTGAAGGATCGAGCATGATTCAGACAGGCGAAAAGCTGCCTGACGCGACGCTCTTCGAATTTATCGAGGACGACCGCGCGGGCTGCACGATCGGACCGAACAGTTTCGATGTGCGCGGACAGACGGCGGGCAAGCGTGTGGTGATCTTCGGGTTACCGGGCGCGTTCACGCCGACCTGTTCGGCGAAGCACGTGCCAGGTTATGTCGAACACGCCGGGCAGTTGCGCGCTGCCGGCATCGATGAGATCTGGTGCGTGTCCGTCAACGATGCTTTCGTCATGGGCGCGTGGGGCCGCGATCAGCACACCTCGGGCAAGGTGCGCATGATGGCGGACGGCAGTGCGGCTTTCACGCGGGCGCTTGGTCTGGAGCAGGATTTGTCGGCGCGCGGCATGGGAATCCGTTCCCAGCGCTACGCGATGGTGGTCGACGACGGCGTGGTCAAGACGCTGAACGTCGAGGCACCCGGCAAGTTCGAAGTCAGCGATGCGCAGAGCATTCTCGCCACGTTGACCTAGTTGCGCCGGTCTTTGCTGCCGCCTTGCGTTGTGCGAGGGCAACGGCAACATGACTGGGATGTGACAGGCCGTTACGCGGGCCGATGACCGGAAACGCCTCCGTTCCGGACATCGGCCCGTCATGCTTTCCTTTCTTTCAGCGCCCGGGTAATTGCTCGAAACAGATTGATACGTTGCGGGCAAAACGGGTTGCGAGCAGATGGAGTATACTCGCGGCTATGGAATCAGAAGTCCCATTGGGATTTTCAATCGAGTAAAAGATCATCATGTTGAAGCAGCGGACTATCAAATCGATCGTGAAGACGGTCGGCATCGGCGTGCATTCGGGCCGCAAGGTTGAGCTGACGCTCCGCCCGGCGGCGCCGGACACGGGCATCGTATTCGCGCGCGTGGATTTGCCCACGCCGGTCGATATTCCGGCCTCGGCGCTGTCGGTCGGCGATACGCGGCTGGCGTCGGTGCTGCAGAAGGACGGCGTGCGCGTGTCGACGGTCGAGCATCTGATGTCCGCGCTTGCGGGCCTCGGTATCGACAATATGTATGTCGACGTCACGGCCGAAGAAATCCCCATCATGGATGGCAGCGCGGCTTCGTTCGTGTTCCTGATCCAGTCGGCGGGAATTGAAGAGCAGGGCGCGGCGAAGAAATTCATCAAGGTCAAGAAACCGGTCGAAATCGTCGATGGCGACAAGTTCGCGCGTCTCGACCCGTATTTCGGCTTCAAGCTGAAGTTCACGATCGATTTCCGTCATCCGGCCGTCGATAAAACCGGTCAGTCGCTGGAAGTGGATTTCGAACACACGTCTTACGTGCGCGATATCGCTCGGGCGCGCACGTTCGGTTACGCACATGAAGTCGAACAATTGCGTGAACTGGGCCTTGCACGCGGTGCCAGCCTCGACAACGCCATCGCGCTCGACGAATACCGCATCCTGAACAACGACGGCCTGCGTTACGACGACGAATTCGTGAAGCACAAGATGCTCGATGCGATCGGCGATCTTTATGTCGTCGGCCATCCGCTGCTGGCGTCGTACACCGCCTACAAGTCGGGCCACGGACTGAACAACGCATTGCTGCGCGAACTCCTCGCGCACGAAGACGCCTACGAAATCGTCACCTTCGACGACCTGCAAAAAGCGCCGCGCGGCTTTGGATACGACGCGCAAACGGCGTTTGCCTGAGGCAGTAGAAAGCCAGTAGCTTGGGTTTTTCCGGTTTTTCCCGCGAGTCTTTTGTTTTCGGTCTGGGAAAGCCGGGACTTCGTGGGTTTGGCGTCCGGCCTACGCTACGTGGGGTTCGAACCGCAGCCCATGCGCGACCAGTACTCCGGGGAAAGCCCGGCAGCTCATCACATTCAATCCCGCTTTTTCAGATGCCGGCTCGCCATTCTGGCGAGCGCTGCCTGCAACGGTGACTTCTCCAGCGATTCGCTGAGCGCCTGCAACGCCGTCGCCCCCACCGATGTCATGCGCGCCTGTTTGACCGGCGCCGGTTCCTTCACCGGCTGCGGCCGCACCCGAATCTTCAGCGCATTGACCGCCCAGCCGCGCTGCTGCAGATCGGCGATCAGACGCGGTTCCATATGTCGTAACCGCGCGGCCAGCGCGTTATGTGCCGCGAACAGCGCGAGCACACCGTCCTTGATGAATCCCGGTTCGACACTCGCCGCCAGATAGTCGGGCAGCAACTGCTGCAGATCGCGCTGGAGCGCAGCAATCTGCTCGACACCGGCACGCAGCGCGGCGAACGCATCTGTACGGCCGAGCACCTCGGCGACCGGCTGCGGGCGGCGCGAATTCTGCGGTCTTGAAAAGGACGTGGAACGGCTCATGTGTGGGAATAAGGGCATGCTCGCGCATTGTGCGCGCCATGCGTGGGAATTGTACCGCGGCTATTGCGCGGCCAGCCCGTGGGTTGGTTGCTCTTGCGGCTCGCGGCGCCTGTCGGCATGGGCCGCGGGTGGCATTAAGCGGTCTCGTGCGTGACACAGGCGCTCACGGACGCGCGTGCTAAAATCCCCGATTCGAATTCACTCTTGGACCTAAGCCGCCGAGGCCCCACCGAACCGGGCGCGCCGGACGTGAAAAACACGCACGACGCCTCGCCGAAGCCGCGACGCAGACACCGATCCGATGACCACCGGTTTTCTCCAGAAAGTTTTTGGCAGCCGCAACCAGCGGCTCGTCAAGCAATATCAAAGGACCGTCATAGCGATCAATGCGCTCGAGCCGCAGATCGAGCAATTGACGGATGATCAGCTGCGCGCCAAAACGGGTGAATTCCGCCAGCGCGTTGCGAGTGGCGAATCGCTCGACAAGCTGCTGCCCGAGGCGTTCGCCGTCTGCCGGGAAGCGAGCAAGCGCGTGCTGAAGATGCGCCACTTCGATGTCCAACTGATCGGCGGGATGGTGCTGCATTACGGCAAGATCGCGGAAATGCGCACCGGCGAAGGCAAGACCCTCGTCGCGACGCTCGCGGCCTACCTGAATGCACTGTCCGGGCGCGGTGTGCACGTCGTGACGGTGAACGACTACCTCGCGCAGCGCGACGCCGAGTGGATGGGGCGCCTGTACAACTTCCTCGGTCTGTCGGTGGGTATCAACCTGTCGCAGATGGACCACGGCATGAAGCAGGAAGCGTATGCCTCGGACATCACCTACGGGACCAACAACGAATTCGGCTTCGACTATCTGCGCGACAACATGGTCTACGAGACCGATGCGCGGGTGCAGCGAGCCCTGAACTTCGCGATCGTCGATGAAGTGGACTCGATCCTGATCGACGAAGCGCGTACGCCGTTGATCATCTCCGGCCAGGCCGAAGATCACACCGAGTTGTACGTGCGGATGAACGCGCTGCCGCCGCTGCTGGAACGCCAGATCGGCGAAGAAAAGGCGGACGGCACCGGTGTCGAGAAGCCGGGCGACTACACGCTCGACGAGAAAGGTCGTCAGGTGTTCCTCACCGAATCGGGCCACGAAAAGGCGGAGCGGCTGCTCGCCGAGTGGGGGCTGATCGGCGAAGGCGAGAGTCTGTATGCACCGCAGAACATCACGCTGATGCACCACGTGTATGCCGCGTTGCGCGCGCATACGCTGTTCTTCATCGATCAGCACTATGTCGTGCAGAACGGCGACGTGGTGATCGTCGACGAATTCACGGGCCGGTTGATGTCCGGCCGCCGCTGGTCGGACGGGCTGCACCAGGCCGTCGAGGCGAAGGAACACGTGAAGATCCAGAGCGAGAACCAGACGCTCGCTTCGATCACGTTCCAGAACTACTTCCGCATGTACGCGAAGCTCTCCGGGATGACCGGTACCGCCGACACGGAAGCGTACGAATTCAACGAGATCTACAGCCTCGAAACCGTCGTCATCCCGACCAACCGCCCGCCGAAGCGGACCGATCGTCAGGATCAGATCTACAAGACGGCGAAGGAACGCTACGACGCGGTGATCCGCGATATCCGCGACTGCTACGAGCGCGGTCAGCCGGTGCTGGTCGGTACGACGTCGATCGAGAATTCCGAGCTGCTGTCCAATCTGCTCAACAAGGCCGCCCTGCCGCACGAAGTGCTGAACGCGAAGCAGCACGAACGGGAAGCTGCGATCGTCGCCGAAGCGGGCCGCCCGCGCCGCGTCACGATCGCGACCAACATGGCCGGCCGCGGTACCGACATCGTGCTGGGCGGCAACGCCGAGAAGCAGGCGATGTTCCTCGAAGAAGACGAATCGATCCCCGCCGACGAAAAGCAGCGCCGCATCCAGCAGCTGCATGACGAATGGCAGATGCTGCACGACGAAGTGAAGGCAGCGGGTGGCTTGCACATCATCGGTACCGAGCGCCACGAATCGCGCCGGATCGACAATCAGTTGCGCGGCCGTGCCGGCCGTCAGGGCGATCCGGGTTCGTCGCGCTTCTTCCTGTCGCTGGAAGATCCGCTGCTGCGTATTTTCGCCGGCGACCGCGTGCGCTCGATCATGGACCGCCTGAAGATGCCCGAGGGCGAGGCGATCGAAGCAGGCATCGTCACGCGTTCGATCGAATCGGCGCAGCGCAAGGTGGAAGCGCGTAACTTCGACGTTCGCAAGCAGTTGCTCGAATACGACGACGTGTCGAACGATCAGCGCAAGGTGATCTATCAGCAGCGTAACGAGTTGCTCGAAGCGCACGACATCGCCGAGACGATTGGCGCGATGCGCCACGGTGTGATTTCCGACATCGTTCACGGGTTCGTGCCGGCCGGCAGTATCGAAGAGCAGTGGGACGTGCCCGAGCTCGAGGAAGTGCTGCGCAACGAATGGCAGCTCGACCTCGCGATCCAGGAGATGATCAACGAGTCGAAGTCGATCAGCCCGGAAGAGATTCTCGAAGCCGTCACCGGCGCCGCCGACGAATCGTATGAGCAGAAGGTTGAACTGGCAGGCCGCGAGCGATTCAGCGGGTTCGAACGCTCGATCATGCTGCAGACGCTCGACCGTAGCTGGCGCGAACACCTCGCCGCGCTCGATCACCTGCGTCAGGGCATTCACCTGCGCGGCTATGCGCAGAAGAACCCGAAGCAGGAATACAAGCGCGAAGCGTTCGAACTGTTCGCCGCGATGCTCGATTCGGTGAAGCTCGAAGTCACGCGGGTCGTGATGAACGTGCAGATCGAATCGCCGGAGCAGCTCGAACAGGCCGCCGAGGAAATCGAAGAACAAGGAAGTCATCTGGAAAGTGTAGAGTTTCGCCACGCCGAGTTTGCAGAAGCGGGCACGGCGGTTGCCGCACCGGTTGCAGCGGATGCCGCCATGACGATGATCGACGACGCGATGAGCCACGGCGGCGGGACGCAGGCGGTTCCGGCCGGTACGGTGCCGAAAGTCGGGCGCAACGATCCGTGCCCGTGCGGTAGCGGCAAGAAGTACAAGCAGTGCCACGGCAAGATTGCATAAGACCGAAGGCGGCGCGCCGGCCGTTGTGCCGGAGCGCCAGTTCTATTCCCATTCTCCAATGCCGGCTTTCGCCGGCATTTTCAGCTCCGACAGGTCGCGACCATGGCTGTCAATTTCCCCTCGATCGATCCCACTCAATTGCATCCGGTAGCCGGCGTTACGCTCGGCTGGGCGGAAGCGCACATCCGTAAGCCGAACCGCAAGGACGTGCTGGTCATTTCCGTCGATGAAGGCGCGACGGTCGCCGGCGTGTTCACGTCGAACCGTTTTTGCGCCGCGCCGGTCACGGTGTGTCGTGAGCATCTCGAGCACGTACGCTCGAGCGGCAAGGGGATACGCGCGCTGGTCGTGAATACGGGCAACGCGAATGCAGGTACCGGCGAACCGGGCCTCGTGATCGCACGCGAAACCTGCAAGGAACTCGCGCGACTGGCAGGCATCGCGCCCGAGCAGGTGCTGCCGTTCTCGACCGGCGTGATTCTCGAACCGTTGCCGCTCGATCGTCTGAAAGCAGGCTTGCCTGCCGCGCTCGAGAACCGGAAGGCGGCTCACTGGTACGAAGCCGCGCAGTCGATCATGACCACCGATACGCTGCCGAAAGCCGTGTCGCGCCAGGTGACGATCGACGGTCACACGGTGACATTGAGCGGCATCAGCAAGGGCGCGGGCATGATCAAGCCGAACATGGCGACCATGCTCGGCTTCCTCGCATTCGACGCCGCCGTCGCCCAGCCCGTGCTCGACGCGCTCGTCAAGCATGTGGCGGACCGCTCGTTCAACTGCATCACAATCGATGGCGATACGTCGACGAACGACTCGTTCATCCTGATCGCCTCGGGGAAATCGAGCCTGCCGGCGGTGACGTCGACGGATTCGCCCGCGTATGTGGCGCTGCGCGACGCAGTGACCGACGCGGCGCAAGCGCTCGCGCAACTGATCGTGCGCGACGGCGAAGGCGCGACGAAGTTCATGACGGTACAGGTCGAAGGCGGCCGTGACGTCGCCGAATGCCGGCAGATCGCCTATGCGATCGGCCATTCGCCGCTCGTGAAGACAGCGTTCTACGCATCCGATCCGAATCTCGGCCGCATCCTGGCCGCGATCGGCTACGCCGGGGTGAACGATCTCGATGTCGGCAAGATCGATCTGTACCTCGACGACGTACTGGTGGCGAAGGCGGGGGGCCGCAATCCGGACTACCGCGAAGAAGATGGGCAGCGTGTCATGAAGAAGAGCGAGATCGCGATTCGCGTGCTGCTCGGGCGAGGGGATGCACAGGCCACGATCTGGACCTGCGATCTCTCGCACGAATACGTGAGCATCAATGCCGACTATCGTTCCTGATCTGCACTTTCTCTTCTCATGGATAAGCTCGAACAGTTTCTGACCCGCGCCGAGGCGTTGCTTGGCCGCCTGGAGGCGGTGCTGCCGCCTGCCGCGCCCAATATCGACTGGAGCGCGGGCGTCGCGTTTCGCTGGCGTACGCGCCAGGGCCGCGGTTATCTCCAGCCGGTGCCCGCCATTTCGACGATCACGCTCGACGACCTGCAGAACATCGAGCGCCAGAAATCGCTGATCGAGCAGAACACGCGCCAGTTCGTGCGTAGCCAGCCTGCCAACAACGTGCTGCTGACTGGCGCCCGCGGCACCGGCAAGTCGTCGTTGATCAAGGCCTGCCTGAATGCGTTTTCAAACGAAGGCCTGCGGCTGATCGAAGTCGACAAGGACGATCTGCACGATCTCGGCGACATCGTCGACCTGATTTCGGCGCGTCCTGAACGCTTCATCGTGTTCTGCGACGACCTCTCGTTCGAGGACGGTGAGTCGGGCTACAAGGCACTGAAAGTTGCGCTCGACGGCTCGATCGCTGCGCAGTCGGACAACGTGCTGATCTATGCGACTTCGAACCGGCGTCATCTGTTGCCCGAATACATGAGCGACAACGAGACCTATAAGCACACCGCGGACGGCGAGATTCATCCGGGCGAAGTGGTCGAAGAAAAGATCTCGCTGTCCGAGCGCTTCGGGTTGTGGGTGAGCTTCTATCCGTTCAAGCAGGACGATTACCTGTCGATCGTCGGCCACTGGCTGCGTCACTTCGGCTGCGACGATGCGGGTGTCGAGGCGGCGCGCGGCGATGCGCTGGTGTGGGCGCTGGAACGCGGCTCGCGCTCGGGGCGGGTGGCGTGGCAGTTCGCACGCGACTGGTCCGGCCGGCGGACGCCCGCATGACCGGCGCTGTGGAGCCTACCCCGGCGCGGCCGGTTACCGAAGTCGCGGTCGGCGTGCTGGTGCAACCTGATGGGCGCTACCTGCTGGCGCAGCGGCCGGCCGGCAAGCCGTATGAGGGCTACTGGGAATTTCCCGGCGGCAAGCTCGAGCCGGGGGAGTCGGTGGAAGCGGCGCTCGCACGCGAACTGCATGAAGAGCTCGGTATCGACGTGCAGGCGAGCCACCGCTGGCACACGCTCGAGCATGATTACCCGCACGCCTATGTGCGCCTGTATTTCTGCAAGGTGACCGCGTGGACCGGTGAACCGCATGGCCGCGAAGGCCAGGCGTTCGTCTGGCAGACGCTGCCGGCCGACGTTGCGCCGCTGTTGCCGGCGACGATTCCTGTGCTGGAGTGGCTTGCGGCGGAATAGCGTCGCGGATGGGTGCGGACTGGAAGGCCCGCACCGATCGCGCTGCGGATGCTAGTGGGGTGGGGTGTCGCCGGCCGGCGCTTCATCCGGCGGCAGCTCATCATTGGTCCCGCCAATCCGGTATTTCTCAGCGGCCCATGCGCCGAGATCGATCTGTTTGCATCGCTCGGAGCAGAACGGGCGGAAGCGGTTCTCAGAGGTCCAGCGGACATCCTTTGCGCAAGTGGGGCATTTGACGACGGTGGGCATTCGATCAGGCAGTCAATCTCAAAACGGAACGGGTAGTTTACTTGAGGGCGTTTCGGGCGGCTTAAAGAGTGGTGCCGACACGGCGCACCACGCGACTACAGGCTGCAAAGCGTCAGCTGGAACGGCACATCGACATCTACCGCGCGCGGCCGCAAGTCGCCGTCCTGCACGGTAAAGCGCACCCACAGCATGTACTTGTTGGCACTGGCTTCGGGGATCACCCGTAGTTCAGGCGTAACGCGGACCTGCATCAACTGATACGAGCGGCCCGACAACATCTGCTGGTAGCTGCCCTGCATCGCCATCACCTTCGACGCCTGCCCCGATTCGCGCGCGAGACGCAGCACGATCGTTGCAGCATCGCGCAGCGGCAGCAGCGGCGTCACCCACTTGGCGATGTCCTGGCGACGTTGATCGGGATGAGTTTGCTGCCACGCAAAGTACGACGGTAGATCGAACTTGCAGGTCCCGCCCGGGATGATTGCGCGGCTGCGGATGCTGGCCAGCCATTCATTGTCTGCAAGATGCTGGCCAGTCTTTCCCTGCATCTGCGAGAGACCTGCCAGCGTCTGCTCGATTTCACCGAGCACGGCTTCGAGCGCACTCTGCTCGATGCCCGGGTTGCCGCGAAACGGTGCGAGCGTCTGCCGCTGCCGCTCCAGTTCCTTCATCAGATCCGATTTCAGGTCGGCGCGTCCTGCGACCTCGGCAATTTCGAACAGCGTGGTCAGCGCGACATGATGTTCCCTGGCGTCTTCCTGAGTCAGAAAGAACGTAAAACGCTCGAATAGATCTTCGAGGCGCAGCAGCGTCCGGATTCGCTCGTTGAAGGGATACTCGTAAAGAATCAAGCGGGCTCGCCTCGGGCGTGGTCGGTGACAGGATTGCAGGACATTCTAATGCCGTGAGACTACCCCCGCAATCACGCACTTTATGCGTGTCCTCACGCAATTTATTCTGTCTGTCATTGCACTGCCGAAGTTCCCTGCGAAAGGCGGGCAAGCGCACATTTCTCGGGCCGCTCACTGCACTGCCGTGAACCCGAAGTATCAGGCGGTATGCGCGTAAGCGAGATAAGCGCGATGCAACGCTTCGACCTGAATCTGTAGCGCATCGGGTGGGGCGTCTTCGTTGACGATCGTGTCGTCGGCGGCGGCGAGGCGCTGTTCGCGCGTGGCCTGGCGCGCGATGATCGCCAGCACCTGTTCGCGCGAGAAGGCGTTGCGCCGCATCACGCGTGCGATCTGCGTTTCGACGCTGCAGTCGACGGTGAGGACGCGGTCCACGCGTGTCTTCCAGTTGCCCGATTCGACGAGCAGCGGCACCACGACGATGACATAGGGACCCTGCGCGTCGTTGCGTTCCCGCTGGGTTTCCGCACGGATCAATGGATGCGTAATGGCTTCGAGACGCTTGCGTGCGGTGTCGTCGCTGAAGATCAGCGTACGCATCTGTGCGCGATCGAGCGAACCGTCGGTCGTGACGAACGACGGGCCGAACTCCTGGGCGATCGCCGGCATCGCGACACCGTTCGGCGCCGTGATGCGATGCGCGATCACATCGGTATCGACAAGCGGCACACCGAGTGCGCCGAACCTGTCGGCCACCGTCGATTTGCCGCTACCGATACCCCCCGTCAATCCAACCGCAAACATAGTGTCAGCCTCCCCCGAGCGCCAGATAGAGCGGTGTGCCGATAAACAGCGTGAGCGCGCCGCCGGCCGCGAGGAACGGACCGAACGGCAGCGGTTCCTCGAAACGCATACGGCCGCGCCACGTTGCCGCGAGTCCGACCACGGCGCCCGCGACGGCCGCCACCAGCACGATTTGCGGCAGCGCGGCCCAGCCCAGCCAGGCGCCGAGCGCGGCGAGCAGCTTGAAATCGCCGTAGCCCATTCCTTCGATGCCGCGCACCAGCCTGAATACCCAGTGTACGCACCACAGCACGAGATACCCGGTGATCGCGCCGAGCACCGCGTCGTGCAAGCTCGCGAAGAGCCCGTCGAAGTTGACGATCAGCCCTGCCCACAGCAGCGGCAGCGTGATGGAGTCGGGCAGCAGGTGCGTATCGATATCGATTACGCTCATCGCGAGCAACGCGGCGCACAGGCCGAACGCGGCCAGCGCCATCAGGGTAGGGCCGAACGAGACGAGCGCCGCGACCGCGCAGGCTGCGCTCGCGAGTTCGAGTAGCGGATAGCGCCGGCTCACATGGGTTCCGCATTGCGAGCAGCGGCCGCGCAGCAGCACATAGCTCACAACCGGGATGTTCTCCCACGCGCGCAACGTATGGCCGCAATGCGTGCATGCGCTGCGCGGCAGCCAGAGGTTGTAGCGGATGGGGAGGCCGTCGTCGTCGGGAGGCTGGCCGGTTGCGTCGCTGACCTCGTTGCGCCAGGCGCGTTCCAGCATGATCGGCAGACGGTGCGCGACCACGCTGAGAAAGCTGCCGATCACGAGCCCGAACATGATCGCGAAAGCGATCTGCACACTGACCGGCAACATGCTGAAGGTCGTGCCGACATCGGTGGCGACGCGGCCCCAGGGGCTGCTAAACAGGGAATCGGACACGGTCGGATAGGTAGCCGGCATAACGGAAAAGTGGGATTCGGCTGCGATGCTACACCACGTTGCCGAGTTGAATGATGGGAAGATACATCGCGATCACAAGGCCGCCGACCAGCCCACCTAGCACAACGATCACTAGCGGTTCGCACAGGCTCGCGAGCGTGCTGATCTGTTCGTCGACCTGACGGTCGCTGAGCGCGGCGACGTCGAGCAGCATCGTGTCGAGAGCGCCCGATTCTTCGGCCACTGCGACCGGCTGGACCACGTCGGCGGGAAAGCAGCCGGCCGCGCGCATCGCCGCTGCGAGCCGTTCGCCGCGACGCAGACGCGTGGCGATGTCGGCCGTCGCGCGGTCGAAGTAGGCGTTGCCGGTGGCGTGGGTCAGCGAATCGAACGCATCGGCGAGCGGCGTGCCGGCGGAGAGTAATGTGCCGAGCGCACGGGCCCAGCGGGCCGCACAAAGTGTCTTTAACAGCCGTCCGAACAGCGGTGCCCGCAAGGACAGACGGGCAACGTGCACGCGGGCTGCCGGCGAGCGCCGCATGAGCGCGCCCAGTGCGGCACTACCGGCGCCGATTGCGACGACGGCAGGGATGCTCCAGCGCGCCGCCGCGTCGGACAGCGCGAGCACCACTTGAGTCGGCACGGGCAGTTTCGCTCCGAAGCCATCGAATATCTGTTTGAACGTCGGTACTACCCAGACGAGCAACGCTGCCGTAATCGCAAGCGCGAGCAGCAGGATGGCCGCCGGATAGGTGAGCGCCGCCCGCACTTTTGCGCGCTGGGTCGCGCTGCGTTCGCGGTCGTCGGCGATGCGCGCGAGAATCGTCGGTAATGCGCCCGACACTTCGCCGACGGCGACCAGCTGGCAAAACAATGCGTTGAACTGCGCGGGATGCCGCCGCAATGCCGCGGAAAAATCGAGGCCGGCCGTGATGTCGCGCGCGAGGGCGGCGATGATGCGTGGCATGCCGCGCGGCCCCGGCGCCTGGCCGAGCAGATCGAGCGCGGCAGCGAGCGGCAGCCCGGCGCGCAGCAGGCTCGAGAGTTGGCGCGCGAACAACGTGACATCGGCGGTGCGTGCTTTCGGGCGCAGTGCCGGGCCGCGTACCGCGAGCTCTACGACGAAGAGGCTGTCGCGTCTGAGCATCGCACGCGCTGCGGCCGCGTCGGGTGCAACGAGCGAGCCGCGACGCGCTGCTCCGGTCGCGTCGAGCGCCTGCCACGCGAAGCGCAGGTCCTGCGGTGCGGTGTCGGGTGTCATTGGGTCTCCGTGGCGGCGAGGGCTTCGGCGAGGCTCGTCGTGCCATCGCGCACGCGGGCGAGTGCCGCATCGCGCAGCGTCGTGACGCGTCCGTCGTTCTGCGCATGCGCCGAGATCGCCTGGGTGCCCGCACGCGTGACGATCAGGTCGCGCATCGACTCCGGAACCGGCATCACCTGGTGAATGCCGATGCGCCCGCGATAACCGATTCCATGACACGCCGCGCATCCAGCCGCTGTATATGGATGCCAGTCGCCGAGATGCTCGCGCGCAAAGCCGGCCGCGAGCAGTGCCGCGCCCGATTCCTTCGCCGGTACGCGGCACGACACGCAGAGACGGCGCACGAGCCGCTGCGCTGTTACGAGCCGCAACGCCGCCGCGAGGTTGTACGGCTCGACGCCGATATCGATGAGCCGCGCGATCGCCGCAGGAGCGTCGTTCGTATGCAAGGTGGAAAGTACGAGGTGGCCGGTCTGTGCGGCTTTCACCGCGACATCGGCGGTTTCTTCGTCGCGGATTTCGCCGACCATGATCACGTCCGGGTCCTGCCGCAAAAACGCGCGCAGTGCGATCGCGAAGGTCAGCCCCGCTTTCTCGCGCACGCCGACCTGGTTGATGCCGGCAAGCTGGATCTCCGCCGGATCTTCCACCGAACAGAGATTGCGCGACGCGACATTCAGCATCTGCAGGAAGCAGTACAACGACAGCGTTTTACCGCTGCCCGTGGGACCGGTGACGAGCACGAGGCCGTGCGGTGCGCGGATAGCGGCGTCGACGATATCGCGTTGCTGCGCATCGAGCCCGAGCGAGTCGAGCGTCAGATCGGTGGGTAGCGCTTCGAGTCGGCGCAGCACCAGCTTTTCGCCGAAGAGTGTCGGTAGCGAGTTGACGCGATAGTCCTCGAACGCCCCTTTGGTCGCGGCGAGCCGCAGGCGGCCGTCCTGCGGAATGCGCCGCTCGGCGATATCCATCCTGGCGAGCACCTTCACGCGTGAGATGAACGCGTCGCGCAAGTGAGCGGGCGGCTTGCCGGTCTCATGCAGCACACCGTCGATTCTCAGGCGGATCCGCCAGCCGTGTTCCGCCGGTTCAACGTGAATGTCCGATGCATTACGCGTGGCCGCTTCGCGCAATGTGTCCGTTAGCAGGCGGACTGCGGGGGCGGAGTCGGTGTCATCCGCATCGTCTGAAAGAGCAGTTCGCTGGCTTGTTGTGGTCCCTGCCGTTGCCACAGCGGGAAACGCGCGCGGGTCTCGACCGGGGATGCTTCGCGACGGCGGAACGGTAGCGGCGGCCAGGTCACCGCGTGGCGCTTCGGCTGAGGTGGGCGGTGCGCCACGAGACGAGGGAAACATCGAAGACCGGCCGGAAGCCGCCTGCAGAAAATGACGACTTCATCTTCCGTTAGCGTCCGCATGACCGCCACCTGGCCGGATGGCCAGAGCGCGACGCTGCGTTCAGGCGAGCTGGCCTTTCTTGGGCTTGCTTTTCGGTGCGAGCCCCGGACGGAACAGCTTGACCGTGCGAACCGCCTGATCGTCGCTGCGCATCACTTCGAGCTTCACATCGCCGATGCGCAAACACACGTCGCCTTCTGGGATCTCTTCGAGCATTTCGAGGATCAGGCCGTTGAGCGTCTTGGGGCCGTCAGTGGGTAGCGTCAGGTGCAGCCAGCGGTTCAGTTCGCGCAGCGGCATGCTGCCCGCGACGATACATTCGCCATCGTCGTTCCAGCCGCCACGCGATGACGCACTCCGCGGAATCGACGTGGTGAATTCGCCGATCAGCTCCTCGATGATGTCTTCCGGCGTGACGAGACCCTGTAGCTCGCCGTACTCGTTGACGACGAGCGCCGTACGCTGGCGGCTCTCCTGGAAATACTGCAATTGCTGGAAGACGGGTGTCCCGGTCGGCACGAAGTAAGGCTCGGCGAGCAGTTCGCGCAGCGTCTCGCGCTCGAGCTCCTGGTTATGCAGCGCCGACAGCGTCTTGCGCACATGGAGCACGCCGAGTACCCGGTCGATGTCGCCTTGATAAACGATCAGCTTGTTGTGATAGCAGGTTTCGAGCTGATGCAGGATCTGTTCGAACGGCGCGTCGAAATCGAGCGCCTCGATCCGGCGGCGCGGAATCATCACGTCATCGACGGAGATGTTTTCGAGGTCGAACAGATTGAGCAGGATGCTGCGGTGCTTGGTCGGCATGAAGCTGCCGGATTCGAGCACGATGGTGCGCAGTTCCTCGGTCGAGAGGCGCTGCTCGCGTTCGCCTTTCGTGTTGATGTGCAGTACCCGCAGGATGCCGTTCGCGAACAGGTTGACGAACCAGATGACCGGTCTCGCGACGCGCATGAGCGGCGCGATCAGCAGGCTCGCCGGCAGCGCGATTTTCTCGGGATAGGTCGCCCCGACGATTTTCGGCGTGATCTCCGCGAAGACGATGATCAGGAACGCGACCATACCGGTCGCGATCGACAGCACGACGTTGTCGCGGCCGAACGTATGCAGCGCGATCGAGGTCGTGAGTACCGGGATGATCGTGTTGAACAGATTGTTGCCGATCAGGATCACGCTGAGCAGGCGGTCGGTTTGCGCCAGCAACCCCTGCGTGGTCTTCGCGCCGAGCGCGCCCTGGTTGGCGAGATGCTTCAACCGATGACGGTTGAGCGCCATCATCGCCGTTTCGGAGATCGAAAAAAAACTGGAGCAGACAAGCAGCAGAAAGATGGCGCCGATCTGCGCCCATAAGGGAAGTTGTTCCACGCGGCGTGAAGAGTGAGAGAAGGTGGGGAGAATATAGCAGAGGGTGCCGCGGCGACTTCGCAGGCTGAAGGGCCGAAAAAAAACCGCGCAACACGTGCGCGGTTTTTTGCAAATCTGGTCGGGGTGAGAGGATTCGAACCTCCGGCCTCTACGTCCCGAACGTAGCGCTCTACCAGGCTAAGCTACACCCCGATCTGGACTTCTACGACGTTTCAGTCCAGTTCAGGACTGTCTTGCCGTCGAGTAAGAGCATAATTCTAGCAGGCTTTCTTTGTAAATGGAATCTGGGAACGAAGAAATTGCCGCCGCCGCGACCTGGGCTTCCTGCTTCGCGCACTCAAGCGTGTGATCGAGTGCACCAGAGCGCGTGATGGCCGTGAAAATCTCGTCGAAGCGGTCCGTGCCGCCCTGTTCGATTGCTTCGCGCGCGAGCGTCGCCTCGGCCGGTGTGCCGTGTTCGATGAGCCAGATCAGCGGCAACGTGGGTTTGCCTTCGCGCAGATCGTCGCCGGCGTTCTTGCCCATCGATTCCGGCGTGCCCGTGTAATCGAGCCAGTCGTCCATGATCTGGAACGCCGTGCCGATGCGCCGGCCGAATTCGGCCGCGGCTTTTTCGGTCGCGGTGTCGGCGCCTGCCAGAACGGCGCCGAGTTGTGCGGCGGCTTCGAAGAGTTTCGCGGTCTTGTAGCGGATCACCTGCATGTAGCGCGCTTCGTCCACGTCGGCGTCGTGCATGTTCAGCAGTTGCAGGACTTCGCCTTCGGAAATGATGTTCGTCGCTTCGGACAGGATCTCCATGACGCGCATCTTGCCCACGCCAACCATCATCTGGAACGAGCGCGAGTACAGGAAGTCGCCGACCAGCACGCTCGCCGCGTTGCCGAACAGCGCGTTGGCGGTCTGGCGGCCGCGCCGCAGATCGGATTCGTCGACGACATCGTCGTGCAGCAGGGTGGCCGTATGGATGAACTCGACGACCGCCGCCAGCTCGTGCCGGTGTCCGGTCGTTTCGCCCAGCGCGCCCGCGACCAGCAGCAGCAGCGCGGGACGCAGCCGTTTGCCGCCGGCACTGATGATGTATTCGGAGATCTGGTTGATCAGCATCACCTCCGACGCCAGGCGCTGCCGGATGACACGATTCACCTGTTCCATGTCATCGGCGATCGGAGCGAGCAGGGTGGCGGCGTTGGGGGCGGGGGTGGCAGTCGACGACATAGGGCAAAAAAGGGGTGGTGCCGCAGGGTAGTGCCGCGAATTATAAGGCGAATCGCGCTTGTTCCGGGCCGTAGCGTGTCGGGCGCGGCCCGGCCGGCTGCGCACCGGTGCCGGATGGCCGCTGGGGGCGGACATCCGGGACTGTCAGAGAGTTTTGACCGCGCAGCTAACTCTATGTATAATCACGGGTTTCCGCGCGTGGTGCGTGGGGAAAATGAATACAGAGTGAGGTTCTCAATGTACGCGGTCATAAAAACCGGCGGCAAGCAGTATAAGGTTGCTGTCGGCGAAAAATTGAAAGTAGAACAGATACCGGCAGACATTGACGCTGAAATCACGCTCGACCAGGTTCTTGCAGTTGGCGAAGGCGAATCGATTCAATTCGGTACGCCGCTGGTCAGTGGGGCTTCCGTCAAGGCTACCGTTGTGTCACACGGTCGGCATGCCAAAGTGACCATCTTCAAGATGCGTCGCCGGAAGCACTACCAGAAGCACGGCGGCCACCGCCAGAACTATACCGAACTGCGCATCGACGCTATTACCGCGTAAGCGCACCGGTCAAGGAGCTATCAAATGGCACACAAAAAGGCAGGCGGATCGTCCCGGAACGGCCGCGACTCCGAGTCGAAACGACTTGGCGTGAAAGTGTACGGCGGTCAGGCAATCAACGCCGGCGGCATCATCGTGCGTCAACGCGGCACGCGTATGCACCCTGGCGACAACGTCGGCATTGGCAAGGATCACACCTTGTTCGCGCTGACGGACGGCCACGTCAAGTTCACGACGAAAGGCGCCGACAAGAAGCATCTGGTCAACGTCGTCCCGGTAGCAGCCTAAGCTTAATCAGGCACGGGCTTCAGGACCGGAACAAGGCCCCGCGAAGTTGGCGGGGCCTTTTTTATTGCCGGAGGATTTTGCGGATCGAAGCGATTTCCCACCGGCCGGCCATTCGGCCGAATGTTCAACGCGCGTCGAGCGCGGCAAAATAGCTGTAAACACGGGACGGAGCAACTCATGAAGTTCATTGACGAAGCGAGAATTGAAGTCATCGCCGGCGACGGAGGGGATGGCAGTGCGTCGATGCGCCGCGAGAAGTTCGTCCCGTTCGGCGGCCCGGACGGCGGCGACGGCGGGCGCGGCGGCAGCGTCTACGCGGTGGCGGATCGCAATATCAACACGCTGATCGACTACCGTTACGCGAAAAAGCATCAGGCGCGCAGCGGCGAAAACGGCCGCGGTGCGGATTGCTACGGCAAGGGCGGCGACGATATCACGCTGCGCATGCCAGTCGGTACGATCATCACCGACATGGACACCGGCGAACTGATCGCCGACCTGACCGAGCATAACCAGACCATCCAGGTGGCGACTGGCGGTGCAGGCGGCCTCGGCAACCTGCATTTCAAGTCGAGCACGAACCGTGCGCCGCGGCAAAAAACCGAAGGCAAACCCGGCGAGCGCCGGATGATCCGCCTCGAGCTGAAAGTGCTCGCCGATGTCGGTCTGCTCGGCATGCCGAACGCAGGGAAGTCGACGTTTATTTCGTCGGTATCGAATGCCCGGCCGAAGATCGCCGATTACCCGTTCACTACGCTCGCGCCTAACCTCGGTGTCGTGCGCGTGGGGCCGAGCCGCAGTTTCGTGATCGCCGATATTCCCGGGCTGATCGAAGGCGCGGCCGAAGGGGCTGGTCTTGGTCACCAGTTCCTGCGCCATCTGCAGCGCACGGGCTTGTTGCTGCATATCGTCGATCTCGCGCCGTTCGACGAGGCGGTGGATCCCGTCGTCGAAGCCAAAGCGATCGTCAACGAGCTGCGCAAGTACGACGAGCAGCTCCACGAAAAGGCACGCTGGCTCGTATTGAACAAGCTCGACATGATTCCGGAAGATGAACGCAAGACACGTGTCGCGGCTTTCCTCAAAGGTTTTGGCTGGAAAGGCCCCGTGTTCGAGATTTCCGCACTGACCGGCCAGGGCTGCGAGAGTCTCTGCTACGCGGTGTATGACCACATCGCTGCGCATTCGGACGCGCAGCGTGCTGCCGAAGCCGAAGACCTCGCCGCGGATGTTCGCTTCCGCGAAGGGCCGGAAGGGAAGGCGGCTGGCACCCCGGTTCCGCCGCAGGAATAACCGGCAGCGAACCGGTAATAAGCCGGTAGCAAAAAAGGTCGAGCGCGCGGGCGCTGTCGTGGCTGCCCGCGGTATCACGCGTCATCTTGGGAGACCGCGCATCATGCGTTCCGTCATCGCAGATTCCCGGCGATTGGTAGTGAAAGTCGGGTCCAGCCTCGTCACGAACGACGGGCGCGGGCTCGATCATGCGGCTATCGGCCGCTGGGCGGCGCAAATTGCCGCGTTGCGTGCGCAGGGCAAGGAAGTCGTGCTGGTCAGCTCGGGTGCGATTGCCGAAGGGATGCAGCGGCTCGGCTGGACGAAACGGCCACGCGAGATCGATGAATTGCAGGCCGCGGCGGCGGTCGGCCAGATGGGGCTCGCGCAGGTCTACGAAAGCCGCTTCGCCGAGCATTCAATCCGGACCGCGCAGATCCTGCTCACCCACGCTGATCTCGCGGACCGCGAGCGCTATCTCAACGCGCGCTCCACGCTGCTTACGCTGCTGCGTCTCGGCGTCGTGCCGATCATCAATGAAAACGACACGGTGATCACCGACGAAATCAAGTTCGGCGACAACGACACGCTCGGTGCGCTGGTGGCGAACCTGATCGAAGGCGACGCGCTGATCATTCTCACCGACCAGCGCGGCCTGTATACCGCCGACCCCCGCAAGGACCCTGCTGCGAAATTCGTCGAACAGGCCGATGCCGGTGCGCCCGAACTCGAAGCGATGGCCGGCGGCGCGGGTTCTAGCCTCGGCCGGGGCGGCATGCTGACCAAGATTCTCGCAGCGAAGCGCGCCGCGCATAGCGGCGCAAATACAGTGATCGCCAGCGGCCGGGAGTCGGATGTGCTGGTGCGGCTTGCATCGGGTGAAGCGATCGGGACGCAACTGATCGCGCGAACCGCGCGCATCGCTGCGCGCAAGCAATGGATGGCCGATCACCTGCAGGTGCGCGGGCACGTGGTGATCGACGACGGCGCGGTGGAGAAACTGACGGCCGGCGGCAAGAGCCTGCTGCCGATCGGGGTGGTGGGTGTGCAGGGCGTGTTCGCGCGCGGCGAGGTGATTGCGTGTCTGAGCGCGGCTGGACGCGAGGTCGCGCGTGGACTCACGAACTACAGCAGCGCCGAAGCGAAGCTGATTCAGCGCAGACCGAGCGGAGAGATCGAATCGGTACTCGGCTACATGCTGGAGCCGGAACTGATTCACCGGGACAACCTGGTGCTCGTCTAGCCGGAAAAACACAGGGGCGGCGCCGGTAGTCCGGCGCCGCCCCTTGATCCAGCGTTCAGCATGTGGTTCGCGTCAGCGGAGTTGCGAAGTCGCGGTGCGGTGGTATTTGACGTTATCGACGATCTTCGCGGCGTTGCCGGTCGGCAGCTTGTTCGCGCAGAAGTAATCCTGATAGAGCGACGCGCGATACGCGTTCAGGTCGCCGTTCTCGATCCGTGTCCAGTCGTTCGCGACGGTCCGGTCCCAACCGTTGTGATCCGCATCGAGGCCGGCATACAGGCGCCATTCGTAGGTATCGCAGCGGATGCCTTCGTAGTTCACGTTGCGCGCGCCGGCGGGACTCGTGACTACCACCGTGTAACGCACGACGCCGTCGGAGCCGACGGAGATCGACTTCGCATCCAGCGAGAAATGCAGCGGCGTATTACCCGATACAACGAACTCCAGCAGATTGGCCGGGTCCGGCAACGGCGGCAGCGTATCGACCTTGTTTTCCTTCCAGTTGGAAGGCTCGTCCAGCAGGTACTGGAACGCGGTTTGACCTTGGGCGGGCGGTTGGCCCCAATTCGAACAGCCAGCCAGCAAGGCGCCGGTGGCGGCGCACGCCACGACGAGAGCAAGTACTTTCAATATGATTCCTCGAAACACCGGCGCGGCAGCACGCGTGCCGCACCGGCAAGAGGCGGCATGCGTAAGCGGCCGCACAGGTTTTTAATCGCGCAGCCCCGGCACGTGGCCGATGACGCTTTCAACAGAGCCGCAGTCGGACTCGATCGTCGTTCGGAGCGTCGCCTCGACCACGACAGTCGAGGTCATGACGGTTCCGTCCGCCGACGTCGCTATCCGGGGATAGCGCGGCCCATGATGCATGCCCGGTTTCTCTGCTCGCGGCACTGCGCGGCGCAGAAAACGGGACAACTCCGTCAACGCCATCTGGTACACATCCCGCTTGAACTCGATCACACAGTCGAGCGGCACCCAGTACTCGTTCCAGCGCCAGGCATCGAACTCCGGATGATCGCAGGCGCGCAGGCAAATATCGCAGTCGCGCCCCACCATCCGAAGCAGGAACCAGATCTGCTTCTGCCCGCGATAATGCCCGCGGACTTCACGCTTGATGAACTTGTCCGGCACCTCATAGCGCAACCAGTCGCGCGTGCGACCGATAACCTTGACATGCTCCGGCAGCAGCCCGGTTTCTTCGTGTAACTCCCGATACATCGCTTGCACGGGGGTCTCGCCGTACTTGATGCCCCCTTGCGGAAACTGCCAGGAATGTTCACGGAGCCGTTTGCCCCAAAACACCTCGTTGTGCGCGTTCAAGAGGATGATGCCGACGTTCGGGCGAAAGCCTTCACGATCCAGCATACAACCACCTTCGAATCCTTTAAAATTGCTTTGATTATAAACAGATAACGGACCCTACGCACCGAATCGACCCAGAATGGGTCGATTCTCCGTCAGCCGGCAGTAAAGGGGGCGTGATCGTGGCGCCCACAGGTAGGGCGCCAGAAGCGCATCCATCCTGCTTCGCCGGGTTAGTACTGGATGCGTGCAGGGTTCGCGATTTCCACCGTTTCATCTTTTGGGCAGCCTGTCCGGGCCGCCGCTTTTGGAAAAAACTCTGAATGAAAGCCTCCCGTTTCTTTATCGGCACCCTGAAGGAAGCTCCCGCCGACGCCGAAATCGTCAGTCACAAGCTCATGGTTCGTGCCGGCATGATTCGCCGGATTGCTGGCGGCATCTATAACTATCTGCCGGTCGGTCTGCGTTCGATCCGCAAGGTGGAAGCGATCGTGCGCGAAGAGATGAATCGGGCCGGCGCGATCGAACTGCTGATGCCGGTCGTTCAACCGGCCGAACTCTGGCAGGAATCGGGCCGCTGGGAAAAGTACGGTCCGGAGCTGCTGCGCTTCAAGGATCGCCGGCAAGGCGACTTCGTGCTCGGGCCGACGCACGAGGAAGTCGTCACCGACATCGCGCGCAACCAGATCAAGAGCTACCGGCAGATGCCGGTGAACTTCTATCAGATCCAGGCGAAGTTTCGCGACGAGATCCGTCCGCGTTTCGGCGTGATGCGCGGTCGCGAATTCATCATGAAGGACGCGTACTCGTTCGATAAGGACATGGACGGTCTGCGCGAGACGTATCGCAAGATGTACGACGCGTACGTGCGGATTTTCACGCGGCTCGGCCTTGAGTTCCGTGCGGTGGCGGCCGACAACGGTTCGATCGGCGGTAGCGGCTCGCATGAGTTCCACGTGATCGCCGACACCGGTGAAGACGCAATCGCGTATTGCCCGACCTCGGAGTTTGCGGCCAACGTCGAGGCAGCTGAAGCGCTCTCGCTAATCGCCACGCGCGCCGCACCCACCGAGCCGATGCAGAAAACCGCGACGCCGGGCAAGGCGAAGTGCGAAGCGGTAGCCGAACTGCTGAACATCCCGCTCGAACGCACGATCAAGTCGATCGTGCTCGCAACCGAACAAGAAGGTGCCGAGCCGACCATCTGGCTGCTGATGCTGCGCGGCGATCACGACCTGAACGAGATCAAGGCGAGCAAGTTGCCCGGTCTGGCCGACTTCCGCTTCGCGACCGAAGAAGAAATCGTCGCGACTTTCGGTACGCCGCCCGGCTATCTCGGTCCGATCGGCACGAAGAAGCCGGTCAAAGTCGTCGCGGACAGCACGGTTGCGAACATGAGCGACTTCGTCGTCGGTGCGAACGAGGTCGACTTCCACATTGCCGGCGTGAACTGGGGCCGCGATCTGCCGGAGCCGGTCGTTGCCGATATCCGCAACGTGAAGAAGGGCGACCCGTCGCCGGACGGCAAGGGCGTGCTCGACATCTGCCGCGGCATCGAGGTCGGCCATGTATTCCAGCTCGGCAGCAAGTATTCAGAGGCGATGAACGCGACCTTTCTCGACGAATCCGGCAAGCCGCAACCGATGGTGATGGGCTGCTACGGCATCGGCGTGACGCGGATTCTCGGCGCGGCGATCGAACAGAACTTCGACGAGAAGGGCATCATCTGGCCGGAGTCGATTGCGCCGTTCGAGATCGTGCTGTGCCCGATGGGCTATGACCGCAGCGACGCAGTGCGCGAACACACGGACACGCTGTATGCGGCGCTCGTCGAAGCCGGTATCGACGTGATTCTCGACGATCGCGGCGAGCGTCCGGGCGTCATGTTCGCCGACTGGGAACTGATCGGCGTCCCGCATCGTCTCGTGATCGGCGAGCGCGGACTGAAGGAAGGCAAGATCGAATATCAGGGGCGCCGCGACACCGAAGCGACGCTGCTGCCGGTCGAGAGCGCGGCGCAGACCGTGGTCGAGAAGATTCGTGCAGCGCTCGCACGCTGACCGGAGCGGACATGGAATATAACTTCCTGTCCGCGACAGTCCTGCTGGTGCTGATCACCGATCCGCTCGGCAACATCCCGCTTTTCATCAACTGCCTGCGCGGCGTCGCGCCTCACCGGCGCGTCGTCGTGATCCTGCGCGAAGTGGCGATCGCGTTTGCGATCCTGCTGCTGTTCATGCTGGTCGGCGACCGCTTCCTGCGGATGATGAGCCTCACCGATCAATCGTTACGCATCGGCGGCGGCATCGTGCTGTTCCTGATCGCGTTGCGCATGATCTTCCCGCATCCGGACGGTGCGTTCGGCAGCGACAAGCGCGGCGGCGAGCCGTTCATCGTGCCGCTCGCGATCCCTGCGCTTGCCGGGCCGTCGGCGCTCGCAACCGTGATGCTGCTGACGTCGCAGGCGCCCGGCAAGATGTTCGAATGGGTCGGTGCGTTGACCGTGACGATGGTTGTCTGCGCGATCGTGCTGGTGCTGGCGGAGCGCATCCAGATCTGGCTCGGCGAGCGCACGGTGACCGCATTCGAGCGTCTGATGGGGCTCGTGCTGGTAGCGATTTCCGTCGAGATGATCCTGGGCGGTATCAGGAGTTTCGTGCATCAGCTTTGAACGCCGATGTGCGCCAGCAGGTGCAGTAAAGAAAAAAGCGGCCCACGGGCCGCTTTTTCATTCACCGGAGACGAGGCGCCGAAGCCTACGCGCCTTCCGTCAATGCCCGGATAGTCGGCAGATTGCGCCAGTAACCCTTCGCATCCATCCCGCAACCGAACACATAACGGTCCGGTACTTCGAAACCGCAAAAGTCCGGATGCAACGGTTTTGTCTTCGTCAGCGTCTTCTCGCACAACACGGCGCTCAGAAAGCGCTTCGCGCCCATATCGAGGATGCGGTCGCGGATCGCAGCCATCGTCTCGCCTTCGTCGAGGATATCGTCGAGTACCAGCACGACGCGATCCTTCACCGACTCGGCCGGCGCAACGCGCCACTGCATGTCGGCGCCGCCTTTGGTCGTGTTGCGATAACGGGTCAGGTGGATGTAGTCGAATTCGAGCGGGAAATCGAGGTGCGGCAGCAGCATGCCGGTGAACACCGCCGCACCGCCCATCACCGACAGCACCAGCGGGAATTCCTCGCTGATCTCGGCCCGGATCGCTGCGGCCATCCCGCTGATCGACGCGTTGACGTCGCCGGCCGATACGATTTCTTCGGAGTGGCGGAAAATGTGGAGAGCTTCTTCTCGATTCATGACGTCTGGCGGGCGGTAACTGTATACATAGTGTGAGAAAAACGGACCGGGCACGCTACAGCATAAACCCGCGTTCCTTGACGATCAGCGCATACCCGGCAGCATACCCTTCATGCCGCGCATCATCTTCTGCAGATTGCCGCCCTTCAGCTTCTTCATCATCGTGCGCATCTGGTCGTACTGGTTCAGCATCCGGTTGACTTCCTGCACCTGAACGCCCGCACCCGCCGCGATGCGGCGCTTGCGGGTCGCCTTGATCAGGTCGGGCTTCGCGCGTTCGAGCGGTGTCATCGAGTTGATGATGCCTTCCATGCGGCTCATCTGCTTTTCCGCCTGGCCCATATTGGCTCCTGCGGCAGCCTGCTGAAACTGTGCGGGCAGCTTGTCCATCAGCGACGACAGGCCGCCCATGTTCTTCATCTGCGAGAGCTGCGCGCGGAAGTCGTTCAGGTCGAAGTCGCCGCCTTTCTTGACCTTGTCGGCGAGCTTCTGCGCGGCCTGGACATCGACGCCGCGCTGCGCTTCCTCGACGAGCGCGAGGATGTCGCCCATGCCGAGAATCCGGTTCGCCATCCGGTCCGGATAGAAGACTTCGAGGCCGTCGAGCTTTTCAGCGACACCGACGAACTTGATCGGCTTGCCCGTCACGTGGCGCACGGACAGCGCCGCACCGCCGCGCGAATCGCCGTCGAGCTTGGTCAGCACGACGCCGGTGAGCGGCAGCGCATCGTTGAACGCCTTCGCCGTATTGACGGCATCCTGACCGAGCATCGCGTCGACCACGAACAGCGTTTCTGCCGGCTTCAGTTCGGTGTGCAGCGCCGTGATTTCCTGCATCATCGCTTCGTCGATACCGAGGCGACCGGCCGTATCGACGATCAGCACGTCGTGATAGTGGCGCTTTGCCCAGTCGACGGCGGCGCGTGCGATGTCGATCGGTTTCTGGTCCGGTTCCGACGGGAAGAAGTCAGCGCCGACCTGTTCGGTCACTGTCTTCAACTGCGCGATCGCGGCAGGGCGGTAGACGTCGCACGAGACGGTCAGAACCTTCTTCTTCGACTTTTCGCGCAGCAGCTTCGCGAGCTTGCCGACCGTGGTCGTCTTGCCCGCGCCCTGCAGACCGGCCATCAGGATGATCGCGGGCGGCGTCACCGCGAGGTTCAGCTCGACGGCCTTGCCTTCATAGTCGCCGCCGATCAAGGCGGTCAGTTCGCGCTGGACGACGCCGACGAGCGCCTGCCCCGGCGACAGGCTGGAGATCACCTCTTCGCCGAGCGCCTTTTCCTTCACCTTGGCGATGAAGTCGCGCACGACCGGCAGCGCGACGTCGGCTTCGAGCAGCGCGAGGCGGACTTCGCGCAGCATTTCCTGGGTATTGGCCTCGGTAAGCCGGGCCTCGCCGCGCAGCGTCTTGACGACGCGCGCCATCCGTTGAGTCAGATTGTCGAGCATGGGGAGCGATGAGCAGTGCGGCCAGAACAGCGCGCGACGACGAAGCCGTCGCGGACCGAGGCCCTAGTGTAAACTTCGAACATGGATATTGTACTGTATGCCCTCACTGCGCTCCTGTACGGCGGTCTTGCCGTCGCGGGCTGGCGCGCGCACCGGCAGACCGCTGCGCAGCCGCTGCTCGAGAGCGTTCCGCCGCTGCCGGCCGGCCCGCGCGCCGGCGTTGCCGCCGCGGTGGGCATGAGCACGTCGGGCCGCGCGCTGCTGGTCGTCGCGCTGCTCGCGCACGGCGCACTACTGCACACCACCATCTTCCCGCAGAACGCGATGGTGTTCGGTTTCGCATTCGCGCTGTCCGCGATGTTCTGGCTTGGCGTCGGCATCTACTGGATCGAAAGCCTGTTTTTCCCGTTGGACGGTCTGCGGCTGCTCGTTTTGCCGCTCGCCTGCGTGGCGTCGTTGCTGCCGCTCGGCTTTGGCGGCGTGCGTGTGCTGTCGTATTCGGCGGCGCCGCTTTTCAAGCTGCACTTTCTGATTGCCAATATCGCCTATGGTCTGTTCGCGATCGCGGCGCTGCACGCGGTGCTGATGCTGCTCGTCGAGCGTCGTCTGCACGCGATGCGCGGCAGCGGCTCGGCATCTCGGCCGGGCGCGGCGTCGGACAACGACTGGCTGTCGAGCTGGCTTGATTCGCTGCCGCCGCTGCTGACGCTCGAAAAGCTGCTGTTCCGTCTGATCGCAGCCGGTTTCGTCCTGCTGACGCTCACGCTGGTGTCCGGCATCCTGTTCAGCGAACAACTGGTCGACCGCGCGCTGCGGCTCGATCACAAAACCGTGTTCGCGATTCTTTCCTGGCTGATGTTCGGCGCGCTGCTGACCGCCCGCAAGGTGTCCGGCTGGCGCGGCCGCGCAGCGTTAAGATGGGTGCTGGCGTCGTTCGTGGCGCTGCTGCTCGCGTATGTCGGCAGCCGTTTCGTTTTCGAGGTGCTGTTGCACCGCCCTGTGGTCTGAGTTTTCCATGCGACAAATCTTTCTACTGATCTTGCTGTTCATCGTCGGCCAATGGCTGGTGAAAGCGGTGCGCCGTGCCGACGCGCGTACCCAGCGCACCGGTGGCGCAACCGGTCCTACAGGCGCGACAGGCGACGCCGGTAACGCGCGCACCACGGGTGCAAACTCGGCCGGAGCCGGCGCCACCCGCGCAGCCCCGCAACTCGCCGAGCCGATGATCCGTTGCGTCGAGTGCGGCGTGCATGCGCCGAAGAGCGACTCGGTGGTCGTTGCGGGGCAGGCGTTCTGCTGCGCCGAGCACGCGCACCGTCATGCCGCGCGACCGACAGGCCGCGAAGCGCGATGACCGTTCGTTACGCCGTCGCGGCTGACGGCTGGGTATCCGGCGCACGACAATTGCCGTCGCCGAACTACGAGGCGCGACCCGCCGGCGCAGTGCCGACGCTGATCGTCGTGCACAACATCAGCCTGCCGCCCGGCGAGTTCGGCGGCAGCGCGATCACCGATCTCTTCCTGAACCAGCTCGACTGCGATGCGCATCCGTACTACGACATGCATCTGCGCGACACGCGCGTGTCCGCGCATTTCGTGATCCATCGCGACGGAGCGCTCGAGCAGTACGTATCGTGCGACGAGCGCGCGTGGCATGCCGGCTCGTCGAGTTTTTTCGGCCGCGAACGCTGCAACGATTTCTCAATCGGCATCGAACTGGAAGGCAGCGACACTGCCGCGTTCGAAGCGCCGCAATACGAGACGCTCACCGCGCTCGTGAAGGCACTGGTCGCGCGTTATCCGATCGGCGCGCTCGCCGGTCACGCGGATATTGCGCCTGGCCGCAAGACCGATCCAGGTCCGCATTTCGAGTGGCCACGACTGCAGCGCGACACCGCGCTCGCCGATCGGTATTTCCCCTATCTGCATCGTCCCCTCGCTTCCTGACACGCATCGTTCGACACGCGGCAAAGCGCGATGGGTGCTTGCTTTCCGCGTCGCCCCGTCGTTGCGCGGGTCATCAAAAGTCAAGCGCGTAGGGCCAAATAAAATAATTTGAGATGGTTGGAAAGTTCACTATACTTGGTGCCAGACGTTCAGTTTTCCACTATATGTTGTGTGTTCATGGGTTGTAGGTAAGCGGCGCTTCGCTCTGCGAGCACGGCGCTGTGAGCATGCCCGGCAGTGAAAAATATTCGTGCGGCGCGGCTGGTTGAGGGACTGGCGGCGTCAGCTAAATCGAAGAAGGGGGGCAGCAAGTGATCGCGACATACATGATGCAGACCCAGGTCTTTTCAGCTTTGTCGCATCCGGCCACCTGGCCTCGCTGTTCTTTTTCTTCCTCCCTTTCGTTTGCGCTCGCGGCGGCGCAGCGTTCGTTTTAATCCGCGGTTTCTCCGCACATTCCAGAATCAGGAGCTTTGCACATGCAAACGACCGACAACGTGACGACCCGGTCCGAGGGCGCATCCGCTGGCCATCCCCTCGCCGGGCAGGCACATAGCGCACAGGGCCTCGCACCGCAGGCCACCTTCGCCGACTACAAGGTGATCCGTCGCAACGGTAGCGTGGTGTCGTTCGAACCGTCGAAGATCGCGATTGCGGTGACGAAGGCGTTTCTGGCCGTCAACGGCGGTCAGGGCGCAGCGTCGGCACGCGTGCGCGAACTGGTGGAGCAGCTCACGCAGAGCGTCGTGCGCGCGCTGCTGCGCAGCCGCCCGAACGGCGGAACGTTCCATATCGAAGACATCCAGGACCAGGTCGAACTCGCGCTGATGCGCGGCGGCGAGCACAACGTCGCGCGCGCCTACGTGCTGTATCGCGAGAAGCGCAACCAGGAGCGCGGCGTCGCGCACGAAGCTACCGACGCAGCCGCACCCGGACTGAACGTGGTCGACAACGGCATCACGCGTCCGCTGGATCTGCAGGCGCTGCACTCGCTGATCGAATCCGCCTGCGCGAACCTCGGGGACGCGGTCAGCGCCACGCCGATCGTCACGGAAACGGTGAAGAACCTGTATGACGGCGTACCGATGAGCCAGGTCTACGACTCGGCGATTCTCGCGGCGCGCACGATGATCGAGAAGGACCCGGCGTACAGCCAGGTCACCGCCCGCATCCTGCTGCATACGATCCGCCGCGAGATTCTCGGCGGGGAAGTGACGCAGGCCGAGATGGACGAACGCTACGTCGAATACTTCCCGCAGTTCATCAAGCGTGGTGTGCAGGCAGAACTGCTCGACGACAAGCTGCTGCAGTACGACATGAAGCGCCTCGGCGCCGCGCTCGACGCCGACCGCGACCTGCAGTTCGGCTACCTCGGCTTGCAGACGCTGTACGACCGCTACTTCCTGCATAGCGACGGCGTGCGCATCGAAATGCCGCAGGCATTCTTTATGCGTGTGGCGATGGGGCTCGCGCTGAACGAAGTCGATCGTGAAGCGCGCGCAATCGAGTTCTACAACGTGCTGTCGAGCTTCGACTTCATGAGCTCGACGCCGACGCTGTTCAATTCGGGCACGCGTCGCTCGCAGCTGTCGTCGTGCTACCTGACGACGGTCGACGACGACCTCGACGGCATTTACGAGGCGCTGAAAGAGAACGCACTGCTGTCGAAGTTCGCCGGCGGTCTCGGCAACGACTGGACCCGCGTGCGTGCGCTCGGCTCGCATATCAAAGGCACGAACGGCAAGTCGCAGGGCGTCGTGCCGTTCCTGAAGGTGGTCAACGACACCGCGGTCGCCGTGAACCAGGGCGGCAAGCGCAAGGGCGCGGTCTGCGCGTACCTGGAATCGTGGCACCTCGACATCGAAGAATTCCTCGAACTGCGCAAGAACACCGGCGACGACCGCCGCCGTACCCACGACATGAACACGGCGAACTGGATTCCCGACCTGTTCATGAAGCGCGTCATGGAAGGCGGCGACTGGACGCTGTTCTCGCCGTCCACCTGCCCGGACCTGCACGACAAGTTCGGCGCCGAGTTCGAAACCGCCTACACCGCGTACGAAGACAAGGCGGCACGCGGTGAGCTGAAGCTGTTCAAGAAGATCCCGGCCGCCCAGCTGTGGCGCAAGATGCTCGGCATGCTGTTCGAGACCGGTCATCCGTGGATCACGTTCAAGGATCCGTGCAACATCCGCAGCCCGCAGCAGCACGTCGGTGTCGTGCACTCGTCGAACCTGTGCACGGAAATCACGCTGAACACCAGCGACACCGAAATCGCCGTCTGCAACCTCGGCTCGGTCAACCTCGTCGCCCACCTCGCGAAGCAGGCCGACGGCAGCTACGTGCTCGACCACGACAAGCTGAAGCGCACCGTCAGCGTGGCGATGCGGATGCTCGACAACGTGATCGACATCAACTACTACGCGGTCGCCAAGGCTCGCAATTCGAACCTGAAGCACCGCCCGGTCGGCATGGGCATCATGGGCTTCCAGGACTGCCTGCACATGCTGCGCACGCCATATGCGTCGCAGGAAGCGGTGGCGTTCGCCGATACGTCGATGGAAGCGGTCTGCTACTACGCGTACTACGCATCGACCGAGCTGGCGCAGGAACGCGGCCGCTACTCGAGCTACCGCGGCTCGCTGTGGGATCGCGGCATCCTCCCGCAGGACACGCTGAAGCTGCTCGCCGACGCACGCGGCGGCTATGTCGAGGTCGACTCGAGCGAATCGATGGACTGGACCGAGCTGCGTTCCCGCATTGCAACGTACGGAATGCGCAACTCGAACTGCGTCGCGATCGCGCCGACGGCGACGATCTCGAACATCATCGGCGTGTCGGCCTGCATCGAACCGACCTTCCAGAACCTCTACGTGAAGTCGAACCTGTCGGGCGAATTCACGGTGGTGAACGACTACCTGGTGCGCGACCTGAAGGCACGCGGCCTGTGGGACGAGGTGATGGTCGCCGACCTGAAGTACTTCGACGGCACGCTGTCGCGCATCGACCGGATTCCGGCCGACCTGCGCGCCATCTACGCCACCGCGTTCGAAGTCGACCCGACGTGGCTTGTGGAAGCGGCGTCGCGCCGGCAGAAGTGGATCGACCAGGCGCAGTCGCTGAACATCTACATGGGCGGCGTGTCGGGCAAGAAGCTCGACGAGGTCTACAAGCTCGCGTGGCTGCGCGGTCTGAAGACAACCTACTACCTGCGCACGATGGCGGCGACGCACGTCGAGAAGTCGACGGTTGCGCACGGCGCGTTGAATGCAGTGTCGTCGGGTGAGGGCGGTTCGTCGGGTGGCGCCTCAGGCAGTGGCTCGGCAGGCGGCGGCATCGGCAATGCGGGCGGCTTCGGCGTCAGCGGCGGTGTGACTTCGTCGGGTGGTCTGAACGCGGCGGCGCCGGTAGCGGCGGCAGCGATCGCAGCGGCACCGGAAGCAGACGGTCCGGTGTGCATGATGCGTCCGGGCGACCCGGGCTTCGACGAGTGCGAAGCCTGCCAGTAACTTCTATCTATATAGAGAGCATCGCCGGCGGGAACCTGGAGTAGTGGGGGATCGCCGGCGCAGCAGTCGGACAGAAGCATCCGAAGAACAACGCGCAGTGCGAGCGCAAGACGATCCCGCGATGTGTGCCGAAGAGAATCGCATCACCTTGAACTTCGTCTCGATCGCACTGACGAACAGGTAATTACCCGAAGCATCCGCTGCGATGCAGACGCTCCGGTAGCAGAAATTTTTGAGGCATCGACACGCTTGTGATCGATGCATATCGATCGCGTGAAGCACTTCTTCGACATGTGTTTCGACTGCGTTGCGCGAAGCGCGCGATGCAGTTGAACGAACAAAGTGTTGTATGAAGGTCGCAACGCGAATCGAAAACAGGATTTTTCGTGAGCGAACTCTTTTAACGCTCGTGAAAAGATGGTACAAACCGTTCTAAATTGATGGTGACATTTATGCTCAACTGGGATGACGAGATCACTGCCGTAACTCCCGCGAGCGTTGCGCAACAAAATGCGTTGCGCCACTCGGCGGAAGCGGCTGTCGGTACGCAAGCTGTAACGCGTCCCGCTCATCAGGCTCCCTCGGCGAAAGATATCTTCGCGAACGACATCGCTGTCGCTCCGTACGCCGCTCAGAATTCCACCGCTGCAACACCGGTCGCCGCCTCCGAGGCGCGCGTGAATGTTGCTGACAAGCGCATCATCAACGGCAAGACCGACGTCAACCAGCTCGTGCCGTTCAAGTACAAGTGGGCGTGGGAGAAGTATCTGTCGGGTTGCGCGAATCACTGGATGCCGCAGGAAATCAACATGTCCCGCGACATCGCCCTGTGGAAAGACCCGAACGGGCTGACCGAAGACGAGCGCCGCCTCATCAAGCGCAATCTCGGCTTCTTCGTGACGGCCGACTCGCTCGCCGCCAACAACATCGTGCTGGGCACCTATCGCCACATCACGGCGCCCGAATGCCGCCAGTTCCTGCTGCGCCAGGCGTTCGAGGAAGCGATCCACACGCACGCTTACCAGTACATCGTCGAATCGCTAGGCCTCGACGAAGGCGAAATCTTCAACGCGTATCACGAAGTTTCGTCGATCCGCGCGAAAGACGAATTCCTGATTCCGTTCATCCACACGCTGACCGATCCCGCCTTCACCACCGGGACGCTCGAAGCCGACCAGAAGCTGCTCAAGTCGCTGATCGTGTTCGCCTGCGTGATGGAAGGTCTGTTCTTTTACGTCGGGTTTACACAGATTCTCGCGCTCGGCCGCCAGAACAAGATGACCGGCGCCGCGGAACAGTATCAATACATCCTGCGCGACGAGTCGATGCACTGCAATTTCGGCATCGACCTGATCAACCAGATCAAACTCGAAAACCCGCATCTGTGGACGTCTGAGTTCCGTGCGGAAATCCGCGAGATCTTCAAGCAGGCAGTCGAACTCGAATATCGCTACGCTGAAGATACGATGCCGCGCGGTGTGCTCGGCCTCAATGCCTCGATGTTCAAGAGCTACCTGCGCTTCATCTGCAACCGTCGTTGCCAGCAGATCGGTCTCGATCCGCTGTACCCGAACGAGGAAAACCCGTTCCCGTGGATGAGCGAGATGATCGACCTGAAGAAGGAACGCAACTTCTTCGAGACGCGAGTGATCGAATATCAAACTGGCGGAGCGCTGTCCTGGGAATGACCCACAGCCCTTCGCGGCAGGAATCATCGATGGGGATGCCGGCCCAATGGCGCGAGCGCGCCGTGCCGGCACACGACGTTAGGAGCAGGAACGCCTGATGCAAAGCATGCCCGGTGCCTTATCGGCCCACAAACATGACAGGCACTTTGCGAGCCCTTCAATGGGATGGGCAAACTTCCCCCCGGAAAACGCCGCTGGCTTGCGAGCCGGCGGCACGATCAAGCGATTGCCGGCGTCCGGAACGGACGCTGAGTGGACTTGGCGCACGGTGCCTTCAGGCACGGTGCGCCTTACCGTATTCATTAGCGTAAGCGCGCAGCACCTGCGTACGCCGATGAATAGCCCGCTTCGCAGCGCGCGCCTTGAGAAGCGCCAGCGAGAAGCGGGTTTTGACGAAGGGTGTGTAGTTTGAACCTCATCTGAAAACCTGAAGGAGCACATGATGGCACTTGCCAAGAAGAAACCTGTTGCGAAGAAAGCCGCTGTGAAGAAAGTTGCAGCGAAGAAGGCACCGGCCAAGAAGGCTGCTGTCAAGAAAGTCGCAGTGAAGAAGGTTGCTGCCAAGAAAGTCGCAGTGAAGAAGGTTGCTGCGAAGAAGGCACCGGCGAAGAAGGCTGCAGCGAAGAAGGTTGCTGCCAAGAAAGTCGCAGTGAAGAAGGTTGCTGCGAAGAAAGCGCCGGCCAAGAAGGCCGCAGCCAAGAAGGTAGCGAAGAAGGCCGCGGCGAAGAAGGCGCCTGCGAAGAAGGCTGCAGCCAAGAAGGTCGCGAAGAAGGCTGCGAAAAAGGCCCCTGCCAAGAAGGCCGCGAAAGCGCCTGCCAAGAAGGCCGCCCCCGCCAAGAAGGCCGCGCCTGCGAAGAAGGCTGTGACGAAGAAGGCTGCACCTGCTCCCGCTGCGCCCGCTGCTGCATCGAGCGCGCCGGCTGCAACGGTGAAGACCGCGTTGAACCCGGCCGCTGCATGGCCGTTCCCGACCGGCAGCCGTCCGTAACAGCGCTGTAGCGATTCGACACATCGCGATGTGTCGATGATTGAGTAGCGCTACTCAGTCATCCATCCCGTTACCGGGCGACCGGTGACGGGATTTTTTTCGCCCTGGTTTTGCACGCGGCACAACGCGTCGAGGTAAAACGACGCGCGAAAAAAAGCGCATGCACAGGGGAGCGCATGCGCTTTGAGGTCGCCGCAGCGTACTGCGGTTAGGGGAAAACCAGTTTAGTGCGTGACGCGCGTGACGCCGCCGCTTGAGAGCAGACGGACGCGATCGCCGGCCTGGAAGATCTCGCCGTTGGCGCTCTGGGTGATCGCACGGATATCGCCGTTGTCGAGACGCACGGTGATTTCGACGCCGTTGTGCACGGCGACACCGTTCTCGATGGCGTTGCCGGCCACCGCACCGGCGAGACCGCCGATGATGCCCGTCACGATCGAACCACGGCCGCCGCCGATCGCGCTGCCGGCCACGGCGCCGAGCGCGCCGCCACCGAGTGCGCCGAGCCCGCTAGGCTGGCCGTTGTTGGAACTGATGCGCACTGCACGCACGCTGTCGACGACGCCCATGCGGACCGTCTCTTCGCGTTGTGCCTGCGATGCGGTGTACACGTCGGCCGAACTGCTGTTGTAGGCGCACCCCGACATGGCGAGCGTGCCGACGACGATTGCGGCCACTACGAGGCGATTCGTTGTTTTCATTCCCATACTCCAGATAAACGCCGAACGGGCATTGAAGTGCCCGCTCGAATTACGGCAGGTCGTAACCAAACGCCTGCTTGAATCGTTGATTGATCTCCGCGCGCGATGGCGCGTAGGTTTGCGGGCCCTGAGTTTCGATCTTGAGTGCGCCCATCAGGCTCGCCAGACGGCCGGTAGTCGCCCAGCCCAGGTTCCGCTCGATCCCGTACAGCAGGCCGCCACGGAAGGCATCTCCGCACCCGGTCGGATCGAGCACGCGCTGTGCGGTGACCGCCGGAATGTCTTCGATACGCCCCGAATGATGGATCTGCGATCCGTTCTCGCCCAGCGTGACGATCAGCGCCTCGACGCGGCCAGCAATTTCTTCTATCGACCAGCCTGTCCGGCTACTTACCAGTTTAGCTTCGTAATCGTTGACAGCAACATACGAGGCAAGTTCAATCATGCGGCGCAGCGACGCGCCGTCGAAGAGCGGCAAGCCCTGGCCCGGATCGAAAATGAACGGTACGCCGGTAGCCGCGAACTGCTCGGCGTGCTGGACCATCCCGTCGAAGCCGTCCGGCGCGACGATGCCGAGCGTGATGCCTTGTGTTTCGTCGACGCGGTTCACGTGCGACTGCATCATCGCGCCCGGGTGAAACGCCGTGATCTGGTTGTTGTCGAGATCGGTGCTGATCATCGCCTGGGCGGTGTACGTATCGGGCAGCACCCGTACGTACTCCTTCGATAGCCCAAGGCGGTCCAGCCGGTCGATATAGGACTGCGCGTCGGCGGCACCGACCGTGCCCATGATCTTCGCGTCGCCGCCCAGCAGATGCAGCGAATAGCCGATATTGCCGGCACAGCCGCCGAACTCGCGGCGCATCGTCGGCACGAGGAAGCTGACGTTCAGGATGTGGACCTGGTCGGGCAGGATGTGCTCCCGAAACCGGCCCTCGAAGTTCATGATGATGTCGTAGGCAATCGAGCCGCAAATCAGCGTAGCCAAGGCGAACGTTCCTGTAGAAATCGAAGAGAGGACGGCGATGTGAAAGCGCCGCGCGAAAGGGCGCGGCGCGTGATCGTGTCCGGTAGTGAGCTTACTTCAGCGCGCTGAGCGCTGCGTCGTAGTTGGGCTCGTTCTTGATTTCGCCGACGAGCTCCGCGTGCACGACCTGGTCGTTTTCATCGATGACGACGACAGCGCGTGCCGTCAGGCCCGTCAACGGGCCGCTCGTGACGTCGACGCCATACGCCTGGGCGAACTCGTGACCGCGGAACGTCGAAGCCGTCACGACGTTCTCGATGCCTTCGGTCGTGCAGAAACGCGACGCCGCAAACGGCAGATCGCCGGACACGACGATCACGGCGGTGTTCGACAGCTTCGCCGCGGCTTCGTTGAACTTGCGTGTCGACGTGGCGCAGGTCGGCGTGTCGAGGCTCGGGACGATGTTCAGTACCTTGCGCTTGCCGGCGAAGTCGGCCAGCGAGACCGGCTTCAGATCCTTGCCGACGAGCGAGAAGGCGGGCGCCTTCTGGCCAGTGGACGGGAACGTGCCGGCTACTTCGATCGGGTTGCCACCCAGCGTGACTTGACTCATGTTGTGCTCCGAAAATAACTCAGGGATTGAACGGAAAACGAGCCTGCGCTGACCCGGCAGAGCCAAGCATGCGAGGCTGCGAAAGATGCGTCACGGGTAAAAGATCTGGACGCGGAAATTCGTTGCAACTGCATTGCCGGTGTCGAGATGCACGATCATCGTTTGCGTCGTGCGCGGCGGCAGACCGGCGGCGATCGGCGTGCCCGGCTTCACATAATCTTGAGGCCACAGGATACGCCGTACGGCCACGTTGTTTTGCGCGTCGAGCAGCGTGAGTTCGATGGCCGGATAAGCGAGCGCGACGTTGAAGCGATTGTGCAGCGGCATCTTCAGTTCGAGGCGGTGCGGACCGTCCACCTGGCGCAGATCGGAAGGTTCGACCTGCAAACCGTCGATGTCGCGCGGCGCGGCCACCGTGCAGCCGAGTTGCGCGCAGGCCTGCCTGTACAGTGCCTGCGACTGCGGCCAGTAGACCATCACCGTTTCGCGTTGCCACCACGCGAGCTGGGCGAGCAGCAGCACGAGCAGGGCGAGCGCCAGGAGGCTACCGAGAATCCGCCAGCCGAGCCGGCGCGGCGCGGCCGCCCGGGTTTCGCGGACAACCGCGAAGTGGTCGCCGCTGTCTTGCGGCAACGCCGTGGCGAAGGGCTCGCTGGAGGTCGGACCGAAATGCGGTTCGCCGTCGAGCGCAGGCTGCGTGAGTAACGCCGACGACGATGCTTCGGTGAGCTCGGGTTCTGCGCCGTGCCAGGCGTTGGTGTCGTGGACGACGACCGGCTCGGGGTTGAGCGTTGCGTGTTCCGCAGCGGGTTGCGGGTTGCCTTCGAAGGGAGCGGTAGAGGGCACTACGTCCGGCAGCCGGCTGCTTTCGACGGCTGGCGGTTGCGGTACATACGGAATGGCACCCGGCACGACGACCGCCGGATTGAACTGCACCGTGGACGCGTCGTGCAGCAGGTTTTCGTCGACTGCTGCATCGGGCGCCGGCGCCCAGGGGTTCCATGCTTCGGCGCGGAAGTTCGGGGTGCCGGCTGCGTCCGTTTCAGGTGCGGACAGAACGATTGGCGCGGGCGCCGCCGCATCCTGCGGCATACCGGCGCCCGACGTCAGCGCCGCGGCAGTTTCCGCAGCAACCGGCACAGCAGTGGAAAAGTCGCTGCCTTCAGCGTGCTGATACAGGCCGCTCGTCGCGTCGAATACCTGCTGGCAGTGTCCGCAACGAACGAGACCGCGACGCAGCGCGAGCTGTGCCGGCTGGAGCCGGAAGACGGTTTCGCAAAATGGACAGCGCGTTGCCAGGAGCATATCGAGCCGGGGAGCCTGAGAAGGCCGGTAGGTGAACAATACGTCCTATTCTAATGGCTTTCGCGGCGCGTTCCTGCAAGGCATACCCAGCCCTCGTGTTCGCGCCAGACTTCGATGTCGATCCACGGCTGGTAGGCGCGGGCGACTTCGTCGGCCTGTCGCGCGAGAACGCCGGACAATGCGATCCGTCCCGCGGGCCTGACTTTCGACGACAACATCGACGCCATCAGCTTCAACGGGTTCGACAGGATGTTCGCAACGACGATGTCGAACTCGCCTGGCGGGCAGTTGTCGGGCAAGCCGTAGGTCACGTCCGCGTGATTGCGCGCGCTGTTGTGCTGGGCGGATTCCACGGCCTGCGGATCGATATCGATGCCGAACACCGGGTCCGCGCCGCATTTTTTCGCGAGTATCGCGAGGATGCCGGAGCCGCAGCCGTAGTCGAGCACCGATTGCCCGGGCTTGACGGCCTGCTCGAGCCATTCCATGCAGAGTCGCGTAGTGGGATGGCTGCCGGTACCGAACGCGAGACCCGGATCGAGCTCAAGAATGAGCGCGTCCGGATCGGGCGCGTCGTGCCACGACGGTACGACCCAGATGCGCTCGCCGATTGCGATCGGATCGAACTGCGACTGAGTGAGGCGTACCCAGTCCTGCTCTTCGACCTCGCGCACGGTGAACGGCGGTGTCGTGGCGAGCTCAAGTGTATTGACGGCAGCGGCCAGCAGGACAGCCGGCTCGGCTTCGGGCGCCATCAGCGCGATCACGCGCGAGTGCTGCCACGCACTGCGCTCGGGTGTGAGACCGGGTTCGCCGAAGAGCGGCTGTTCGTCGGGTGTATCGGCGTCGGCGTCTTCCACCGATACCGACAGCGCGCCCAGTTCGAGCAGCGCGTCGGACAGCGCCTCGGCGCGTTCCCGCTCCATCTCGACGATCAGTTCCCGGTAGCTCATGCTCACGCTTCTTCCGGTGCTGCCTGCTGCTTCGCGGCGAGACGGTTTTCGAGGTAATGGATGCTGGTGCCGCCTTCGACGAACTTCGCGTCCAGCATCAGCTCGCGATGCAGCGGGATGTTGGTCTGGATGCCTTCAACGACCATTTCCGACAACGCGATACGCATCCGCCTGATTGCCTGGTCGCGTGTCGCGCCGTAGGCGATCAGCTTGCCGATCATCGAATCGTAGTTGGGCGGCACAAAATAGCCGTTGTACGCATGCGAATCGACGCGGATGCCGGGGCCGCCCGGCATATGCCACGACGTCAAACGTCCCGGCGACGGTGTGAACTTGAACGGATCTTCGGCGTTGATCCGGCATTCGATCGCATGGCCGCGGAACTGGATATCGCGCTGGCGGAACGAGAGCTTCTCGCCGGCCGCGATGCGGATCTGTTCCTGCACGATGTCGACGCCGGTGATCAGTTCGGTCACCGGATGTTCGACCTGCACGCGCGTGTTCATTTCGATGAAGTAGAACTCGCCGTTCTCGTACAGAAACTCGAACGTGCCCGCGCCGAGATAGCCCATCTTCTTGCACGCGTCGGCGCAGCGATCGCCGATACGCTCGATCAGACGTCGCGCGATGCCCGGCGCCGGCGCTTCTTCGATCACCTTCTGGTGGCGACGCTGCATCGAGCAGTCGCGCTCGCCGAGCCATACGGCGTTCTTGAACGAATCGGAGAGGATCTGGATTTCGACGTGCCGCGGGTTCTCGAGGAACTTCTCCATGTAGACCTGCGGATTGCCGAACGCGCGGCCCGCTTCTTCGCGCGTCATGATGACCGCGTTGACGAGCGCCGCTTCCGTGTGCACCACGCGCATGCCGCGACCGCCGCCGCCGCCCGCTGCCTTGATGATCACCGGGTAGCCGACCGTGCGCGCAATCTTCACGATCTCCTTCGGATCTTCAGGCAACGCGCCTTCAGAACCCGGCACGCACGGTACGCCGGTCTTGATCATGGTCTGCTTGGCGGAGACCTTGTCGCCCATCAGGCGGATCGTCTCGGGCCGCGGGCCGATGAACACGAAGCCCGATTGCTCGACGCGTTCCGCGAAATCGGCGTTCTCCGACAGGAAGCCGTAGCCCGGGTGGATCGCTTCGGCGTCGGTGACTTCGGCCGCGCTGATCAGCGCCGGCATGTTCAGATAACTGAGGTTCGACGGGGCCGGGCCGATACACACCGCCTCGTCCGCGAGCTTCACGTACTTGGCTTCCTTGTCGGCTTCCGAATAGACGACGACCGTCTTGACGCCGAGCTCACGGCACGCGCGCTGGATACGGAGCGCGATTTCGCCGCGGTTGGCAATGAGGATTTTTTCAAACATAGCGGGTTTTCGACTCATCAATGGGCGCTGCGCGAGTCTTGCGAAAGAGCGGCACGCGCAAGAGCCTTAGAGGATCGGACGCGCACCGGACAGCTGCGGGCGCGCGGACGGCGGCTGTAACGCGCGCCGCGTCAGCCGACCACGTAGAGCGGCTGGCCGTATTCGACCGCCTGCCCGTTCTCGACGAGAATTTCCTTGATGACGCCCGATGCGTCGGATTCGATTTCGTTCAGCAGCTTCATCGCTTCGATGATGCACAGCGTCTGGCCTTCCTTCACCGTGTCGCCGACCTGGACGAACGGATCGGAGCCCGGCGACGGCGAGCGGTAGAACGTGCCCACCATCGGCGAGGTCACGACATGACCCTGCGGTGCGGCGGCTGCCGGCGTAGCCGGTGCCGCGCCGGCAGCGGCGTCGCCGACTGCGCCCGGTGCCGGGGGCGGTGCGGCGGCATATTGCGGTGCGTAGGCGGACGGCTGCTGGAGGTAAACCGGTGCCGCATTCTTGACGATGCGGACCTTGCCTTCGCCTTCTGTCACTTCGAGTTCCGAAATGCCGGACTCGGAAACGAGGTCGATCAGAGTCTTCAGTTTACGTAAATCCATCGGGCATCCCCTTTTCAATGCGTGGAGGACCGGCGGCGTCGGTCGCCGATCCTGAATAGAGCGGTCTGGAATCAGCCGTGCTGCGTACCGGCGGCAAGCCGGTCGAGCGCGAATTCGAGTGCGTACAGATATCCCTTCCAGCCGAGGCCGCAAATCACGCCTTCAGCCTGGTCCGAGAGATACGAGTGATGCCGGAACGGTTCGCGGCGATGCACGTTCGACAGATGAATCTCGACGAACGGAATGCCGACCCCCGCCAGTGCGTCCCGAATTGCCACGCTGGTATGCGTGTAGGCAGCGGGATTGATCAGAATGAAATCGGTCTTTTCGAGCCTGGCAGACTGGATCCGGTCGACCAGCGCACCTTCGTGGTTGCTCTGGAACGACGTGAATTCCACGCCAGCATCGGCTGCACGGTCGGCCAGCGCCTGATCGATCTGCGGGAGCGTCACACGGCCATAGACCTCGGGTTCCCGGGTACCGAGAAGATTGAGGTTAGGGCCGTGCAGTACCAGCAGTCGCGTCATGGTCGCTTCGTTTTCCGTGGAATTGGGCGCACTTTAGCGCTGATTAGAGAAATTTGTCTAGTTTCCCTGCGTGACATGACGATCCGGCCCTGCTTGCGCTGTGCATCGAGAGCCTCATCTCCCGGTAATTTCGGGCGATTTGCGGCCAATCGAGTGCGTTCCGACTATAACTGGACGATAAAAAATTATGAGATCTAGAGCGCGTCGAGCGTTTGCTCCAGCTCTTTAGGCTGAATTTGCCCCAATTTTGTCGAGCGGATATTGCCTTTTGCGTCGATCACCACGGTGAAAGGCAGGCCGCCCGCCATGTTACCGAACGCGCGTGCCAGGTCGGCGCCACCGAAACCGATCACGTAGACCGGATAGTCGACCCGCACCTTTTGCAGGAAAGCCTGCACATTTTTATCGGAATCGACGCCAAGTCCGACGAACTGGATGCCTTTTTTCGCGTACTGGTGGTGAAGTTGCGCGAGCGTCGGCATCTCTTCGACACACGGGCCGCACCAGGAAGCCCAGAAATTGATGACGACCGGGTGGCCTTTATAGAGGCTCAGCGATTGCGCCTTGCCGTCGACGCTCGTAACCGGCGCGGCCCACAACTGCGCGACCGCATTCGCCTGGGAGGGCGACGCGGCGTCGGCCGATTCGATACCCGCTCCGCCGCGCAGCCAGTGCCCGGCCGTTACGCCACCGACGACGGCGATGGCCGCCACGGCGAGGAACGCGAAAATGCGTCTGGTGTTCATCGATATCTGTCTAGTTAGTGGTGGGAGGAGCGCCGGTTTCGTCGAGCAGGGCCTGTACCGTCTGTGCAGTCGCGCGTGCCTGACGGCCGCGCGCATCGGCACGCACCGCACCGCGCAGGTCGTCGGCGTCGTAAAGCGCGACATGGATGCCGACCGGCTCGGCGTCTCGCTCTTCGTTCGTCGGGCGCCACAGAAAGCTCAAGGTTTCGACGTCGCCGCGGCCAGCGAAATGCCGTGTTTCCGATACGTCGTACTGCATGTTCGCGTTGAGCAGATAGATCGCGACTTCCTTCGGGTTGTCGCAAAACGCCTGCAGATGAATGTCCGAGTGCTCGCCCGCGGTGCCGCTCAGCACCGCGCCGGTCAGATAGGGATTGAACGGCGCGAGCCGCTGCATCCAGTCGAGGGCGATTTCGCGCAACCGCCGCAACACGGCCGGCTGGCTCTCGCCCTGAAACAGCGATTGATACTCGCGGATTTCCTCTTCGATCTGGTCGTTATCCGGCAGCCATTCGCCGGCAACGCGCGTTTCCCCGATGATCTGCCGCGCAGCCTTGCGCTTCGCAGTCGAGTAGTCCAGACCGTCTTCGGCGATCATCCTGGCAGCGGCGATCGCGATCTCTTCGCGGACCCGCTGCGGATCGAAATGTGATTTGCGAACCATCCGGCAATCATACTAGAGAATGTTGTCGCTCCTTTTGGGACACGCCCGGCTGCCGGGCGTGTCCGGGGCATAGGGTCGCGCGAGGCCGTCGGTTACAATAGCGTCCTTTGCAGACGGGCTGCGCGCGAGCTTTACACGAGCTTGACGCGAACGTTAGGCCCCTCCTGCGCCCCTCCTTCCCACGCAAAAACACGCCCGCGCGGCACGACAGGCTTATGCACATCCACATCCTCGGCATCTGCGGCACGTTCATGGGCGGTCTCGCGGTGCTGGCGCGCGGCGCGGGCCATACCGTGACCGGCTGCGATGCCGGTGTCTATCCGCCGATGAGCACCCAGCTCGAGGCGCAAGGCATCCGCCTGATAGAGGGTTACGGCGCCGAACAGATCGATCTGAAGCCCGACCTGTTCGTGATCGGCAATGTCGTCACGCGCGGCAATCCGCTGATGGAGGCGATTCTCGATCGCGGTATGCCTTATGTGTCCGGTCCGCAATGGCTCGGCGAACACGTGCTGAATGGCAAGTGGGTGCTGGCGGTGGCCGGTACGCACGGCAAGACCACGACGACGTCGATGCTGGCGTGGCTGCTCGAAGATGCGGGTCTGAATCCGGGGTTCCTGATCGGTGGTGTGCCGCTGAATTTCGGCGTTTCGGCGCGGCTCACCGATTCGAGCTTCTTCGTGATCGAGGCCGATGAGTACGACACCGCGTTCTTCGACAAGCGCTCGAAGTTCGTGCACTACCGGCCGCGGACTGCTGTGCTGAACAACCTCGAATTCGATCATGCTGACATCTTCCCGGATCTCGCATCGATCGAAACGCAATTCCATCATCTGGTGCGGACCATTCCTGGTATTGGACGGATCGTCACGAACGGCCGCGCCGACGCGCTTGAACGCGTACTTACGCGCGGTTGCTGGAGCGAAGTGGAGCGATTCGGCGTAGAAGGTGGCTGGCAGGCACTGCCCGCCGACGACGGCGTGCCCGTCGATGAGCGTTTCGCCGTCTATCACGGCGGGCTGCGCGCAGGTGTCGTCGAGTGGCAGGTACAGGGCGAACACAACCGCATGAACGCGCTCGCTGCTATCGCCGCCGCGCGCCATGTCGGCGTACCGCCCGCACAGGCGGCACAATCGCTCGCAACGTTTCGAAATGTGAAACGTCGGATGGAAGTGCGCGGCAGCATCGACGGTGTGACTGTTTACGACGACTTCGCGCATCACCCGACGGCGATCGAGACGACGATCGCGGGCTTGCGCGCCCGCGTCGGCCGCGACCGGACGCGCATCCTTGCCGTGCTGGAGCCGCGCTCGAACACGATGAAGCTCGGCGTGATGAAGGCGCAATTGCCGGCCAGCCTGGCGGATGCCGACCTCGTCTTCGGTTACGGCGCACCGAGCGGCCGCGACGCGCTCGGCTGGAATCTCGCCGAAGCGTTCGCGCCGCTTGGCGGCAAGGCACAGGCGTTCGACAATCTCGATTCGCTCGTGAAGTCCGTCGCCGCCGCGGCCCAACCCGGCGATCAGGTCCTCGTGATGAGCAACGGCGGCTTTGGCGGCGTGCATCAGAAACTGCTCGATGCGTTGTCCGCCCGCCCGTCGGCACCTGAGCGGGGCACGGCGTGATCCTCTATTTACACGGCTTCCGTTCGTCGCCGCGCTCGTTCAAGGCCTGCGTGCTTGCCGAACGGCTCGCCGAACTCGGGCGCAGCGACGAGTGGTGCTGCCCGATGCTGCCGGTGTCGCCGTTCGAAACGATCGCGCTGGCCGAATCGCTGGTAGCGGCTGCGCCGCCGCAACCGGTCACGGTGATCGGCAGTTCGCTGGGCGGCTATTTCGCCACACACCTGGCCGAAAAGCACGGCTGGCCCGCGGTGCTGCTGAATCCGGCGGTCGTGCCGCAGCGCGATCTGAGCCAGTATCTCGGCGAGCAGCCGTTGTGGCACGGCGGCGGTAGCATCGTCGTCGAGGCGCGCCATCTCGACGAATTGCGTGCGCTCGGTGTCGCGTCGATCACGCGGCCCGAACGCTATTATCTGATCGCCGCCACCGGCGACGAGGTGCTCGACTACCGCGAAATGCTCGCGCATTATCCAGGCGCGCGGACCCGGGTGATCGAAGGCAGCGACCACGCGATCAGCGAGTTTCCGCAGTACGTCGACGACGTGCTCGCTTTTTGCGACCAGATGAACGCACAGCCGCCCGCACCAAAGCAGGCGGCCTGAAGCAGACTGAATGAAGCACGGCGACAGCGCGTGGCTTTTGTAACCACGCCGGCTCGACCGACCAACATGAACCGCCGCTCGCCCTCGATGACGGGCGTCGCGGCCGATGCAAGACAGAACGAGAGTACTGAGTGAACGTTTTCTTCGAGGAATCGGGTAGTTTCAAGGCAGGCAGTGTGCTGTCGCGTCAGGGCGATGCGTTTCAGGTCGAGTTGCCCGGCGGACGGCGTACCAAGGTGCGCTCGAAAGACGTGCTGATCGAATTCGAGAAGCCGGCTGCCGCCGAATTGATGGAGCGTGCCGACGCGACTGCGCAGGGGATCGATCTCGAATTCCTGTGGGAATGCGCGCCGGAAGACGAGTTTCCGTTTGCCACGCTGGGCGCCGAATATTTCGGCACGTCGTTTGGGCCCGTGGAGCGCGCCGCGCTCGTGCTGCGCATGCACGGCTCGCCGGTTTACTTCCGGCGCAAAGGACGCGGCCAGTATCAACGTGCGCCCGAAGAACAACTGAAGATGGCGCTCGCCTCGCTCGAGCGCAAGCGTCAACAGGCGCTCGTGCAGGCCGGCTACGAAGACGAGCTGAAGGCCGGACGTCTTCCCGATGCGTTCGCCGGCAAGGCGCTCGGTCTGCTGACAAAGCCCGACAAGAACACGATCGAATACAAGGCGCTCGAAGCGGCCGCTGCCGTGCGTGGCATTTCGATGCCGCGTCTGATGCTCGAATGCGGCGGCATCTCGTCGCCGCGCGCGCTGCACGAGGCGCGCTTCCTGTCCGAGTTCTTCCCGCACGGCACCGGCTTTGCGCCCGTGACAGTGCGCGCGTTGCCCGACGACCTGCCGGAAGCCAACGTAGAGGCGTTTTCGATCGATGATGTGACGACGACCGAAATCGACGATGCGTTCTCCGTCGAGCATCTCGGCGACGGTCGCGTGCGGATCGGCGTGCACATCGCGGCACCGGCACTCGGTATCGAGCGCGGCGATGCCGTCGATGCGATCGCGCGTACGCGGCTCTCCACTGTGTACATGCCCGGCGACAAGATCACGATGCTCCCCGACGACGTCGTCAACGTGTTCACGCTTGCCGAAGGCGGCTTGCGCCCGGCGCTGTCGCTGTACGTGATCGTGAATCGCGAAACGCAGGAGATCGTCGCCAGCGAGACGCGCGCCGAACTCGTGTTCGTGAAGAGCAACCTGCGGCACAACACGCTCGACGAACTCGTGACCGAAGAAGCGCTCGCAGCCGGTACGGGCGAATACGCGCACAAGGACGACATCGCGGTGCTCTGGCCGTTCGCGCAGGCGCTGTTCGAAAAGCGCCAGGTCGCGCGCGCGGGCTATGGCCTGCGGCGCGAAGTGCAGCGCAATACCGACTTCAATTTCTATGTCGATGGCGAGCACATCACCATCACGCCGCGCCGCCGCGGCTCGCCGCTCGACACGATCGTCGCCGAACTCGCCATCCTCGCGAATTCGACGTGGGGTGCGTTCCTGCACGATCACGGTGTGCCGGGTATCTATCGCACGCAGCGCGCGTTCGGCGCACCGAGCGGCCCGAAGCGGACGCGCATGCAGACGAGCGCCGCGCCGCACGAAGGGCTTGGCGTATCGCAGTACGCGTGGAGCACGTCGCCGTTGCGCCGTTACGTGGATCTGGTCAATCAGTGGCAATTGATCGCGTGCGTGCAGCATGGCGTGATGGCGAAGCTCGCTGCGCCGTTCAAGCCCAAGGACGCCGATCTGTACGCCGTCGTCCAGGGCTTCGACGACACGTATTCCGCGTATGCCGACTACCAGCGCCGCATGGAGTACTTCTGGTGCCTGCGCTGGCTGCACCAGGAAAATCGCAAGCACGTGGAGGCATCGGTTGTGAAGGGCGACCTCGTGCGGCTCGACGAAATCCCGCTGCTGCTGCATGTGCCTGGGCTCGGCGTGCATGCGCGTGGGACGCGTCTGCTGCTCGACGTGATGTCGCTCGACGAGTTGACGGTTGAGGCATCGGTGCGGCTGTTGCAGGTGCTCGATGCGCCGACTGTCGCGAGCGGTGCGGAGGTGGAAGAAGCGGAAGAGACTGACGAAGAAGACGAAGAAAGCGGCAAGGACCTCGTCGACGCGGCGGATGAATCGGCGGAAAGCGAAGCTGAGGCGGAAGCAGACGGTACGGAAGAAGCCGAAGACAACGCCGCACCGCAGGAAACCGACGAGAACGCCTCCGCCGATCATTCCGCCGCGGAGCCCGGACGATGAAGGCATCGACGGCCGCGCCGCACGCATCCGCACGCGAGCGCTATGCGGTGATCGGCAACCCGGTGGCTCACAGCAAGTCGCCGTTCATCCACGCGCGGTTTGCAGAGCAAACGGGCGAGCCCATCGAGTACGGCCATCTGCTAGCCCCGCTCGATGCGTTCGCGAAGCAGGTGCGCGAGTTCATCGACGCGGGCGGTCGCGGCCTCAACGTGACTGTGCCGTTCAAACTCGACGCACATGCGCTCGCCGATACGCTGTCGCCGCGCGCGGCCGCAGCCGGCGCGATCAACACACTGCGCTTCGACGCCGCCGGCATCTATGGCGACAATACCGACGGCTTCGGCCTCGTGCGCGACATCGAAGTGAATCTCGGCACTGCGCTGAAGGGCGCACGCATTCTGCTGCTCGGCGCAGGTGGTGCCGCACGCGGCGTGGTGCTGCCGATGCTCGAGCAACGTCCGCATACGCTGACCATCGTCAACCGAACCGCGGCGAAAGCGCAAACGCTGGTCGCCCAGTTCACGCAGGCGGCCCACGACAGCGGCTGCCGTCTGACAGGTGGCGGTGCATCGGCGGTAGAGCATGCCGCTTACGACGTGATCGTCAACGCGACAGCCGGCAGCCTCGACGCGGCCTTGCCCGAGTGCGACGAACGCGCTTTTGGCAGCGACACACTTGCGTACGACATGATGTACGGCGCGCAACCCACCGTGTTCATGCAGCACGCCCAGACGCTCGGCGCGCGGGCAGCGGATGGGCTCGGCATGCTCGTCGAGCAGGCCGCCGAATCGTTCTACGTGTGGCGCGGCGTGCGTCCGGATGGCGCGCCGGTTCTGCGGGCGTTACGCGAGATGCTCGCGGCCCCGGATCGCAGCTAACCTTATCTGCTTCGCAGCCGCATCCATCGAACGAAGGAAACCGATCGCCATGACCGCAGACATGCCCGTACGCCGGCCCGGTCCGTTCCGGTGGATCGCTTATGTGATCGCGGTATTCGCCGTGGCGTGGTTCGCGACGCAGGCGTTCTACTTCGCGCAGATCGCCGTGTGGAACTACGCGAATCCAGGCTCGACCGCATTCATGCGTTCCGACGCGTGGCGCCTGTCCGACGATCGCCCCGATCTGTCGATCCAGCACACATGGGTCCCGTACGACCAGATCTCGCACAACCTGAAGCGCGCAATCATCGCGTCCGAAGATGCGAACTTCGTCAACAACAACGGCTACGAGACCGACGCAATCCTGCAGGCGTGGGAGAAGAACAAGGCGCGCGGCAAGATTGTCCGTGGCGGTTCGACGATTACGCAGCAACTGGCGCGCAACCTGTTCCTGTCGCGGGAAAAGAGCTACATCCGCAAGGGGCAGGAGTTGATCATCACGTGGATGCTCGAAACGCTGATGGACAAGGAGCGGATCTTCGAGATCTATTTGAATTCGGTGGAGTGGGGCAACGGCGTGTACGGCGCGGAAGCAGCCGCGCATTACTACTACCGCACGTCAGCGGCGAAGCTGAATGGCTGGCAGTCGGCGCGGCTTGCGGTGATGCTGCCGCGACCCAAATACTTCGACGAGCATCGTGGTTCGGCGTACCTCAGGCAGCGCGCTGGTGTGATCGCACACCGGATGGGCACGGCCGAACTGCCGGACGATTGAACGTTCACGCCGCGCAGTAGTTCACTGCCGCGCGGTGCGCAGATTGTCGGGCATCGGCTGATTGAAGTTCGTGCGGAACGGGTTGATGTCGAGACCGCCGCGGCGCGTGTAGCGCGCGTAGACCGCGAGCTTCAGCGGCTGGCACTCACGCATGATGTCGATAAAGATGCGCTCGACGCACTGCTCATGAAAACCGGTGTGATTGCGATACGAGATCAGGTAGCGCAATAGCCCAGCATGATCGATCTGCGGGCCGACGTAGTGAATCTGCACGCTGCCCCAATCCGGTTGCCCGGTCACCGGGCAATTCGATTTCAACAGGTCGGATATCAGCGTTTCTTCTACCGGTGCTTCTGTCAAAGCGGACTTCAGCAGCGATGGGTCCGGATGATAAACGTCCGTGTCGAGATCGAGCCGATCGAGCGACAGTCCATCAAATTCCTCCAGTTGCAGCTTGCCGAATTCGAACGGCGACGCGAAATGCACCGAAACGGTCGCACCGCACGCGGCCGATACATCGCGTCGAATTGTGTCGCGTACGGCGTCGGCAGAATCGAACACGGTTTGCGCGAACGAGCCGAGATACAGCTTGAACGACTTCGACTCGACGATGTTTGCGGAATCGGCGGGGACGTAGACGGTCGCGATCGCGATCTGCGGTTTGCCACGCGAATTGAGCCACGATAGCTCATACGCGTTCCAGATGTCGGTGCCGAAGAACGGCAACTGCGCGCCGATGCCGATCTGTTCGCGCGCGAGGTTGCGCGCGATCGGAAACAGCAGGCTGGCGTCGTACTGTTCGGTGTAAGCGGTGGCTTTGCCTAGCGGCGAGTGTTCGGGAGTCGTGTTCATGGTGTTGGTGCGTTGACGATGCCACTCATGACGTGCCCGGTCGCTGTCACGCCGCGGGCCGATTCGCAGTGGCTGATCTGATCGTCGAAGAAAAAATCCGGCTCGAACTCGCGCAGGAATGCGCCTTTGTCGAGGCCGCCCAGAAACATCGCTTCGTCGATTTCAATGTTCCAGGCCATCAAGGTACGGATCGCGCGTTCGTGCGCGGGCGCCGAACGTGCGGTGACGAGCGCGGTGCGGATGCGCATCGGCGAGGCTTCGTCGGCGAGTTTTTGCAGGCGGTGCAATGCGCCTAGCAGTGGTTTCAAAGGACCGTCCGCTAACGGCAGATCCTTGTTGTCGATCTCGTGACCAACGAACGCGCGCAAGCCGTCTTTCTGAAACACGCGTTCGGCTTCGTCGGAGAAGAGCACGGCGTCACCGTCGAAGGCAATGCGGATTTCGTCGGGATACTTGCCGGCCACTTTCGCCGATTGCGGCAACACGCGCGCAGCTGGAAAACCGGCGGCCAGCGCATCGCGCACATCGTCCTGATTCGCTGACAGAAATAGCGATGCATTGAGCGGCTTCAGGTACGCGAACGGCGGCCGCCCGCGTGTGAAAACGCCGCGCTCGACGGTGAGGCCGTGCGCGCGGCACGAACTGAATGCGCGCAATCCGCTGATCGGATCGCTGCGCGACAGGATCACCACTTCGACGCGATGCTCGCCGGTATTCAGCGCGAGTAGTTTGCGGATCAGCGGAAACGCAACGCCCGGTTTGGCCGGCACATTCAGACGCGCGCGCTGTAATGCTTCATACGCGCGCAGGTTGCCTTCCTCGTAGACGTGGTTCTCTTCCTCGAAATCGAAGAGTGCACGCGACGAGATCGCGACGACCAGTTTGTCTTCGAGCGAAATCGGCATCTGCGCGGCGGCTCCGGGTTACGCGAGGAACAACCGGTACACCGGATTCGCGCTTTCGTCCCAATACTGATAACCGAGCGTGGCGAGAAAGCGGTTGAACGCGGCGTCTTCCGTGGCCGGCACCTGGATGCCGACGAGGATCGAACTGGTGTCCGCACCCTGGTTCCGGTAATGGAACAGGCTGATATTCCAGTTCGGCGCCATCGACGACAGGAAACGCATCAGCGCACCCGGCCGCTCGGGAAACTCGAAGCGGAACAGGCGTTCGTCATGCGCGAGCGGCGAATGGCCGCCGACCATATAGCGGATGTGCTGCTTCGACAGTTCGTCGCCGGTCAGGTCGACGGTGGCGAAGCCGTGCGCCTCGAAATTCCTCGCAATTTCCGCCGATTCTTCGCGATTCCTGATCTGCACGCCGCAGAAGATCTGCGCGGAACTCGCATCCGCGATCCGGTAATTGAACTCGGTGACGCTGCGCGTGCCGACCAGTTCGCAGAAGCGTTTGAAGCTGCCGCGCTCTTCGGGGATCGTCACGGCGAACACCGCTTCGCGCGCCTCGCCGACTTCGGCGCGTTCGGCGACGAAACGCATCCGGTCGAAGTTCATGTTCGCACCGGAGGTGATCGAGATCAGCGTCTGGTTCTCGATGCCTTCGCGCTCGACATACTGCTTCGCACCCGCGACCGCCAGCGCGCCGGCCGGTTCGAGCAGGCTGCGCGTGTCCTGGAAGACATCCTTGATGGCTGCGCAAAGCGCGTCGGTATCGACGATCAGGATGTCGTCGAGATACTCGCGACACAGGCGGAAGGTTTCTTCGCCGACCAGCTTGACAGCGGTGCCGTCGGAGAACAGGCCGACTTCGTTGAGCGTGACGCGCTCGCCGGCCTTGATCGACTGCGCCATCGCACAGGAGTCGTCGGTCTGGACACCGATCACCTTGATCTCCGGCCGGATCGACTTGACGTACGCCGCCACGCCGGACGCGAGCCCGCCGCCGCCGATCGGCACGAAGATCGCGTGGATCGGGCCTTGATGCTGGCTCAGGATCTCCATCGCGACGGTGCCCTGGCCGGCGATCACATACGGGTCGTCGAACGGATGGACGAACGTGAGGCCGCGCTCCTCCTGCAACTGCGCGGCATGGGTATACGCGTCGCTGTAAGACTCGCCCACTTGCACGACTTCGACCGTTGGGCCGCCGTGCGCACGCACCGCATCGACTTTCACCTGCGGCGTCGTAACGGGCACGACGATGATCGCCTTCACGCCCATGCGCGCCGCCGACAGCGCCACGCCCTGTGCATGATTCCCCGCCGACGCCGTAATCACGCCGCGCGCGAGCGCGTCGGCGGGAATGTGCGCCATCTTGTTGTACGCGCCGCGCACCTTGAACGAGAACACCGGTTGGTTGTCTTCACGCTTCAGGTAAATCGGATTGCGCAGCCGTGCGGACAGATTCCGTGCAGGTTCCAGTTCGGTTTCGCGGGCCACGTCGTAGACGCGCGCGGTGAGGATTTTCTTTAAATAGTCGTGAGAAGCCATGCGAGTGGCGCGTAATGCGCTTGAAAAGGCGGTAAATGACGTAAAAGGCCAATGATAGCGCCAACCGCTCGCGCTCAGGACCTAACCTCGGTGCTTGCCGCCCGGGTTGGGCGAATGCGTTTGCCTTGTGCTGGCCATTCACAGGTTCGCCGATACGTCGACCGCATAGCCGACCGACCGGTCGCCGAATCGCCCGGTCAGCGGGCTCCGGCGGTGCCTGCGAATGCCTGCTGCAGCGCGATACAGGCTCCGACGTGGGCGCCGATCATGCGGTAGAATCCGGTTTTGGAACAAGGATCGGAAGATGCACTGGCAGCCTCAGATCGCCCATTTAATGCCCGCACCGCGTGAGTCCCGTCCCGCGGCGCAGCGGCATGTGCGGCACGCACGATCGTGTAGCGGTATCTGAGCGCCGCGAAGCGGCCAGCGTGTGTCATCCGCTGGCAGGGCTTCGCACTCCAGAGAAGAAGATTTTCAAGCATTGCGCCCCACGCGCATCGTCAGCGGGCCTCTCGTCGAGAGGTACGCCGCTGACCTACCGAGTCGTCCGAACATGAACGCACCTCAAGTTTTCGATCCCAACGGGGCCGCTGCCGCGGTGGCCGCCGATCCGGAACCGCGCTTGCGCGAAATCCCCTACAACTACACGTCGTTCTCCGATCGCGAAATCGTCATCCGTTTGTTGGGCGATGAAGCGTGGAATGCCCTCGCCGAACTGCGTGCCGAACGCCGCACCGGTCGCTCGGCACGGATGCTGTACGAAGTGCTCGGCGACATCTGGGTCGTGCGTCGCAATCCGTATCTGCAGGACGATCTGCTCGACAACCCGAAGCGCCGCGCGCTGCTGATCGAAGCACTCAATCACCGTCTCAACGAAATCGAAAAACGTCGTCGTGCCGATCTGACCGCGCATGGCGACGAGGCCGGTGTGGGTCGTGCCGCTCGAGTGGAAACGCTGGTCGTCGCCGCGCGCCGTGCGATCGATGCGTTCGCCGGCGAATTCGACAAGATGGCAGAACTGCGCCGTCGCGCGACCAAAGTGCTGGGCCGCCGGACGCAGAAGGACAACATCAAGTTCGATGGCCTGTCGCGCGTCTCGCACGTCACCGATGCCACCGACTGGCGCGTCGAGTACCCGTTCGTCGTGCTGACACCGGACACAGAGGAAGAGATCGCCGGTCTCATCAAGGCCTGCTTCGAACTCGGACTCACCGTGATTCCGCGTGGCGGCGGTACCGGCTATACGGGCGGCGCGCTGCCGCTCACACCGTTCTCCGCCGTGATCAACACCGAAAAGCTCGAACAGCTCGGCGCCGTCGAACTGACGGATCTGCCCGGCGTCGCGCGCAAGGTGCCGACCATTTATTCCGGCGCGGGCGTCGTCACGCGTCGCGTGACCGAAGCCGCCGAGCAGGCGGGCTATGTGTTCGCGGTCGATCCGACATCGCTCGATGCATCGTGTATCGGCGGCAATGTCGCGATGAATGCGGGTGGCAAGAAGGCCGTGCTGTGGGGCACCGCGCTCGACAATCTCGCGTGGTGGCGGATGGTCGATCCCGAAGGCAACTGGCTCGAAATCACCCGGCTCGATCACAACCTCGGCAAGATTCACGACATCGCAGTGGCGCGCTTCGAACTGAAGTGGTTCGACGGCGAATATGCGCCGGGCGAGAAGCTGTTGCGTACCGAAGCGCTCGATATCGAAGGGCGCCGGTTCCGCAAGGAAGGGCTCGGTAAGGACGTTACCGATAAATTCCTCGCCGGTTTGCCTGGCGTGCAGAAAGAAGGCTGCGACGGGCTCATCACATCCGCGCGCTGGGTGCTGCACAAGATGCCCGCGAATATACGCACGGTCTGCCTCGAATTCTTCGGTCAGGCGCGCGAGGCGATTCCGAGCATCGTCGAGATCAAGGACTACCTGTTCGAAACCTCGAAGCAGGGCGGCGCGATACTCGCGGGTCTCGAGCATCTCGACGAGCGCTATCTGCGCGCGGTCGGCTATGCGACCAAGTCGAAGCGCAATGCGTTTCCGAAGATGGTGCTGATCGGCGATATCGTCGGTGACGATGCGGATGCGGTGGCTGCCGCGACCTCGGAAGTCGTGCGCATGGCCAACGGCAAGAGCGGCGAAGGGTTCGTCGCGGTGAACGCGGAAGCGCGCAAGCGCTTCTGGCTCGACCGCAGCCGCACGGCCGCGATCGCGAAGCATACCAACGCGTTCAAGATCAACGAAGACGTCGTGATCCCGCTGAACCGGATGGGCGAATACACCGACGGTATCGAGCGGATCAACATCGAGCTGTCGATCAAGAACAAGCTACAACTGCTCGACGCGCTCGAGGTGTTCTTTAAGTCGGGCAAGCTGCCGCTCGGCAAGAGCGACGACGCGAACGAGATTCCGAGCGCCGAACTGCTTGAAGACCGTGTGCAGCAGGCGCTCGATCTGCTCAAAGCCGTGCGGGCGCGTTGGGAGTTTCTGCGCGACCGGCTCGATATGTCGTTGCGCGAGGCGCAGCACTACATGGTGCAACTCGGCTATGCGGGGCTCGCGGAGAAATTCGCCGATCGCGTCGACGAGCAACCGGGCGTGACGGTGTTTGACATCACCCAGGACCGCACGGTACGTGTGTCGTGGAAGCAGGAGATTCGCGCGGAACTGCGGCAGATTTTCAACGGCGGCGAGTTCAAGCCGATCCTCGAAGAAGCTCAGGCGATCCACAAGCAGGTGCTGCGCGGCCGTGTGTTCGTCGCGCTGCACATGCACGCCGGCGACGGCAACGTGCACACCAACCTGCCGGTCAACTCCGACAACTACGAGATGCTGCAGGACGCCCACACGGCAGTCGCACGCATCATGAAGCTTGCGCGTTCGCTGGATGGGGTGATTTCCGGCGAGCACGGCATCGGTATTACGAAGCTGGAGTTCCTGACCGAAGAAGAGATCAGCGAATTCCGCGCGTACAAGCAGCGCGTCGATCCGCACGGGCGCTTCAATGCGGGCAAGCTGCTCGCCGGCGCGGATCTGCGCAACGCCTACACGCCGAGCTTCGGGCTGATGGGCTATGAATCGCTAATCATGCAGCAGTCCGACATCGGCGCGATCGCCGATTCGGTGAAGAACTGCCTGCGCTGCGGCAAGTGCAAGCCGGTGTGCGCGACCCACGTGCCGCGCGCGAACCTGCTGTATAGCCCGCGCAACAAGATTCTCGCTACCTCGCTGCTGATCGAGGCGTTCCTGTATGAAGAGCAGACGCGCCGCGGCGTGTCGATCAAGCACTGGGACGAGTTCAACGATGTCGCCGATCACTGCACCGTCTGCCACAAGTGCGTGACGCCGTGCCCGGTGAAGATCGACTTCGGCGACGTGACGATGAACATGCGCAACCTGCTGCGCAAGATGGGCAAGAAGAAGTTCAACGCGGGCAATGCGGCCGGCATGTTCTTCCTGAACGCGACGAATCCGCAGACCATCAATCTCGCGCGCACTGCGATGATGGGCATCGGTTACAAGGCGCAGCGCCTGGGCAACGACGTGCTGAAGAAGTTCACGAAGAAGCAGACCGCGCATCCTCCCGCGACGGTCGGCAAACCCGCGGTCACGCAGCAGGTGATCCATTTCATGAACAAGAAGATGCCGGGCAACCTGCCGAAGAAGACGGCGCGGGCGCTGCTCGACATCGAAGACAACAAGGTTGTGCCGATCATCCGCAATCCAGGAACGACTACCGTTGACTCCGAAGCGGTGTTCTACTTCCCTGGTTGCGGATCGGAGCGGCTCTTCTCGCAGGTTGGTCTCGCGACCCAGGCGATGCTCTGGGAAGCGGGCGTGCAGACCGTGCTGCCGCCAGGCTATCTGTGCTGCGGTTATCCGCAGCGCGGTTCGGGCCAGTTCGACAAGGCCGAGAAGATCGTCACCGATAACCGCGTGCTGTTTCATCGCGTCGCGAATACGCTGAACTATCTCGACATCAAGACGGTGGTGGTGTCGTGCGGGACCTGCTACGACCAGCTCGCCGGTTACGAATTCGAGAAGATCTTCCCGGGCTGCCGGATCATCGATATTCACGAGTTCCTGCTCGAGAAGGGCATCAAGCTCGATGGCGTGTCGGGTACGCGCTACATGTATCACGACCCGTGCCACACGCCGATCAAGACGATGGACCCGATCAAGCTTGTGAACGAGCTGATGGGCTCCGCCAACGACGGCTACACGATCGAGAAGAACGATCGCTGCTGTGGTGAGTCGGGCACGCTCGCGGTCACGCGGCCGGACGTTTCGACGCAGGTGCGGTTCCGCAAGGAAGAGGAAATCCGCAAGGGCGCGGCGAAACTGCGGGATATTCCGGTGCTGTCGGCGGCTGGCGGAAACGGCGCGAATGGTGTGGGCAGCGCGGGTGCTGTGCCGCAGACGGTGGATGCGGTTCAGCAGAACGGCGCGAATGGTACGAACGGTGCGAGCGGCGCCAAGGGCCAGCCCGACGTAAAAATCCTCACGAGCTGCCCGTCCTGCCTGCAAGGGTTATCGCGCTACAACGAGGACGCGAACATCGAAGCCGATTACATCGTCGTCGAAATTGCGCGTCACGTGCTGGGCGAAAACTGGATGGCGGACTACGTGCAACGGGCGAACAATGGCGGAATCGAGCGCGTGCTGGTCTAATTGCACGCATTACGTATCCGTCCGAGGACGACCATGGACTGTATATTCTGCCGCGAAGATGGCGGCGATGTGCTGTGGAAGGACGACACGCTGCGTGTCGTCCTGGCCGACGAGCAGGACTATCCGGGCTTTTGCCGGGTGATCTGGGGTGCGCACGTCGCCGAGTTTTCCGATCTTTCCGCCGCCGAGCGCGACCGTGTGATGCGCGCGGTCTATGCGGTCGAACGGGCGATGCGGCGTGTGCTGCAACCGGTCAAGGTGAATCTCGCGAGCCTCGGCAACCAGGTACCGCACGTGCACTGGCATGTCATTCCGCGCTTTTCCAACGACGCCCACTTCCCGCTGCCGATCTGGGCGCCGCGCCAGCGCACGGTGTCGGAGGCGCTGCTGGCGTCGCGCCGCGCGCAGGCCACACTGCTGCGCGACGCGGTACGCAGCGAAATCGAACTTGCTCTAGCGTGAGCGGATTGAGCGCTCCCCAAACCTGTCGCTTCGCGCCAGCCCCCCGAGGGAGTGAGAAAACCCCGGGGCGGCCCGGCGTTTTTCTTACGAGGCCAATATGAGTGGATTGACTCCCGACACGCCGGTGCCAACCGGCGTCGTCGTGCATGCGGTATCGCGCGTGCTCGAATTGCAGTACGCGGACGGCGCGAGCTACCGGGTCCCGTTCGAACTGTTGCGCGTGTATTCTCCGTCCGCCGAGGTACGCGGCCACGGTCCCGGCCAGGAAACACTGCAGACGGGCAAGCGCGACGTCACGATCACCTCGCTCGAGGGCGTCGGCAACTACGCTTTGCAACCGACTTTCTCCGACGGGCATTCGACGGGGCTTTATTCGTGGGATCTGCTGTACGACCTTGCAGTTCGTCAGGATGAACTCTGGGCCGAATACATCGCCAAACTGGCAGCGGCCGGTGTCGACCGCGACGCACCGATGGCCGCGCCGGCCGCAGCGCACGGCCACCGTCACTGATACGATCCAGCCTGACTGCCGCAACGATGCGGCGCAACAATCGAGAATACGCGAAAGGAACGAGCGCGATGAGCAAAACCCACTTCGGCTTCCAGACAGTCGACGAACAGGACAAGGCGAAGAAGGTGGCGGGCGTGTTCCACTCCGTTGCCTCCAACTACGACCTGATGAACGACCTGATGTCGGGCGGACTGCACCGGGCGTGGAAGGCTTTCACGATCTCGCAGGCGGCGGTACGGCCGGGTTTCCGGGTACTCGACATTGCCGGCGGTACGGGCGATCTGTCGAAGGCGTTCGCAAAACAGGCCGGCCCGACCGGCGAGGTCTGGCTCACCGATATCAATGAGTCGATGCTGCGCGTTGGCCGCGACCGGTTGCTCGACAAGGGCGTGATCACACCGGCGCTGTTGTGCGACGCGGAAAAAATTCCGTTCCCGGACAACTACTTCGACGTGGTCACCGTGGCGTTCGGGTTGCGCAACATGACGCATAAAGACGGCGCGCTCGCGGAAATGCAGCGCGTGCTGAAGCCGGCTGGCCGCCTGCTGGTGCTGGAATTCTCGAAAGTGTGGGACCCGCTCAAGAAGGCTTACGACGTCTATTCGTTCAAGGTGCTGCCGTGGCTCGGCGAGCGCTTCGCGAAGGACGCCGAGAGCTACCGCTATCTGGCGGAATCGATCCGGATGCACCCGGACCAGGAAACTTTGAAGACGATGATGGAACAAGCTGGCCTCGATGGCGTCAAATATTACAATTTGTCAGCTGGCGTGGTAGCCTTACACGTGGGGACAAAGTATTAGCACCCATATCCCATTGTCTTAAAAGGATTTTTATCATGTCTGACGCGCGTTCGTTACCTTCCAAAAAGCTTTCATCATCTTGGGCGAAGCGAATTGGCACGTTCGCGATGGTCGGTCTGATCGTCGCTGGAACGTTTGCTTCGCTCGATGCCGAGGCACGTCGCATGGGCGGCAGCCGTAGCATCGGCCGCCAGTCGTCGACGGTTACGCAGCGTCAGGCGACACCGCCCGCGCAGCCCGGCCAGCCGATGCAGCAGTCGGGGCAAGCCGCCCAGGCACAGCGCGGTGCCCAACCCACACCGGCCGCAGCGCCTAACCGTTCGCGCTGGCTCGGACCGATCGCCGGTCTCGCCGCAGGTCTCGGGATTGCCGCGTTGCTGTCCCATTTCGGTCTGGGCGAAGCATTCGCCGGCGCCATGGCGAATTTCCTCGTAATCGCCGCCATCGCGATGCTCGCTATCTGGCTGATCCGCCGCTTCATGAACCGCAAGCGCGACACCGCAACGCCGGCCTACGCAGGCGGCGCGCCGTCGTTGAATGCGGGCGGTACCGGCTATACGCAGGAACCGCGCTATAACGCGCCGGTGCAACAGATCGGCTCGTTCGGGACGCAGTCCGCCCCCAGCATTGCAACGACCGCGGCCGTGCCGGTGGATTTCGATTCCGAGACGTTCCTGCGCAATGCCAAGGTCTACTTCGTGCGGCTGCAGGCCGCATGGGATAGCGGCAACATGGCCGACATCCGCGAATTCACCACGCCCGAAATGTTCGCCGAAGTGAAGGTGGACCTGGATTCGCGCGGCTCGCAGGCAAACCAGACCGATGTGGTCCAGTTGAACGCCGATCTGCTCGGCGTCGAAGAGCGCAGCGACGAATATTTCGCCAGCGTGCGTTTCTCGGGGCTGATTCGCGAGACGGCGGGTGCCGCCGCCGAACCGTTCGTCGAAGTGTGGAACCTGTCGAAGTCGACGCGTTCCGGCGAAGGCTGGCTGCTCGCGGGTATCCAGCAAGTCGCCGAGCATTGATGCAGGCCCGCTGAAGCGGGCCTCGTCCGGCCGTTCGGCATAGCAAGGCTGAAAGCGAACGGACGTTACAATAGGAACCCGCGCTGGCACATCGCTGGCGCGGGTTTTTCTTTCCACTGCCGATGACCCTCGCCGCCAAGCCCTTCGCTGCTGCCGTCAACCATCTGCTCGCCCGTGAATCGTGGGCTCGCGAGCGCCTCGCTCCTTACGCCGGCAAGACTGCCCGGCTGTCCTGTCCGCCCGTCTCGATGATCCTGCTGGTGCAGCCGGACGGATATCTCGTCGCGGTCGACGAGAGCGAAGCGCAACAGTTCGACGTCTCGGTGACGGTAGCCGGCGATGCATTGCCGGCGTTTGTCCAGGGCGGTCAGGCCGCGGTGATGAAGCACGTGAAGATCGAGGGCGACGCGGAGTTTGCTACGGCGATCGCGAAGCTGGCCGAGCATCTGCGCTGGGAGCCGGAAGAGGATCTGGCGCGGTTGATCGGCGATGGCCCGGCGTGGCGTGTGGCGACGCTTGCGCGCTCGGTTGGCGATCATGCGCTGCGTACGGGGCGCAACCTCGTCGATTCGGTGGCGGAGTATCTGCTCGATGAGCAGCCGCAACTGGTCCGGCGCGCGGCGCTCGACGATTTCAACGCCGAACTCGCGCGCACCCGCGACACGCTGGCAAGAGCCGAGAAGCGTGTCGAGCGTCTGGAACAGCAGGTCGAAGCCCACGGCGCGTCTGCGCCGGGCGGCGCCGCCAAGTCGCGCGGCACGCGCTAGTCATCGGGCTCACCATGCGTTTTCTGCGTTTCCTCAAGATATTTTTTACGGTCATCCGCTTCGGTCTCGACGAGATGATGCTGAGCCGCGTCAACGACCGCCGCGTGCGGTTGCTGCTGCGGGTGACGACGATCGGCCGGCATTTCGACGAGCCACGCGGTGTGCGGCTGCGTCTGGCGCTTGAAAGTCTCGGGCCGATTTTCGTGAAGTTCGGGCAGGTGCTGTCGACACGGCGCGACCTGCTGCCCGTCGATGTCGCCAACGAACTCGCCAAGCTGCAGGACCAGGTACCGCCGTTCGATTCCGATGTGGCGATCGGTCTGGTCGAGAAATCGCTGGGCGCACCGGTCAGCGTGCTATTCGACGAATTCGAGCGGACGCCGGTGGCGAGCGCGTCGATCGCGCAGGTCCATTTCGCAAAGGTCAAAGCGGGCCAGCACGCGGGCAAACCGGTCGCGGTGAAAGTGCTGCGCCCGAACATGCTTCCGGTGATCGATTCCGACCTCGCGCTGCTGCGTGACATCGCGATCTGGGCCGAGCGTCTGTGGGCCGACGGCAAGCGGCTCAAGCCGCGCGAAGTCGTCGCGGAGTTCGACAAGTACCTGCACGACGAACTCGACCTGATGCGTGAGGCGGCCAACGGCAGCCAGTTGCGGCGCAACTTCGCGGGGCTCGATCTGCTGCTCGTGCCTGAGATGTACTGGGAGTTCTGCACGCCCACCGTGCTCGTGATGGAGCGCATGGTCGGTGTGCCGATCAGCCAGGTCGAGACGCTGCGTGCGGCGGGTGTCGACATTCCGAAGCTCGCGCGCGAAGGCGTCGAGATCTTCTTCACGCAGGTGTTCCGCGACGGTTTTTTCCATGCGGATATGCACCCCGGCAACATCCAGGTCAGTCTCGACCCTGCGCATTTCGGGCGTTATATCGCGCTTGATTTCGGCATCATCGGTGCGCTGTCGGACTTCGACAAGAACTACCTCGCGCAGAACTTCCTCGCGTTCTTCAAGCGCGACTATCACCGGGTTGCCACGCTGCATCTGGAATCCGGCTGGGTGCCGCCTACCACACGCGTCGAAGAGCTGGAAAGCGCGATCCGCGCCGTTTGCGAGCCGTACTTCGACCGTGCGTTGAAGGACATCTCGCTGGGACAGGTGCTGATGCGGCTCTTCTCGACGTCGCGCCGCTTCAACGTCGAGATCCAGCCGCAACTCGTGCTGCTGCAGAAGACCATGCTCAACGTCGAAGGACTCGGCCGCTCGCTCGACCCCGAGCTCGACTTGTGGAAGACCGCGAAGCCGTATCTCGAACGCTGGATGAACGAGCAGATCGGTCTGCGAGGCTGGTACGAACGTCTGAAGATCGAAGCGCCGCAATGGAGCAAGACGCTGCCGCAGTTGCCGCGCCTGATCCACCACATGCTGGCCGAACGCCACGAAGCCCAGCGCGGCCCGAACGACGACATGGTCCGGCAGATCCTGCTCGAGCAGAAGCGCACGAACCGGTTGCTGCAAGGCCTGCTGATCTTCGGTATTGCGGTGGGTGTCGGCGCGGTGCTCGCGCGCACCTGGATTGCATTGGCCTACGGCGGTTGATGTGATCGCCGGATTCGACGGAGTTTCTTCATGACCGAACCATCTCGCCCCGACGTGCCAGCCGTGCCCACCTTTGCGACCCGCGATCCCAATTCGCCCGATTTCTGGGACGAACGCTTCGAGCACGGCTTCACGCCCTGGGACCAGGCGGGGGTGCCGGCCGCATTTCAGTCGTTTGCCACCCGGCACACCGACACGGCGGTGCTGATTCCCGGCTGCGGCAGTGCCTGGGAAGCGCTATGGCTCGCGAACCGCGGCCAACAGGTACGCGCCATCGATTTCGCGCCGGCCGCCGTCGATACGGCGCGCGCGCAGCTTGGCTTACACGGCAACGTCGTCGAACAGGCCGATTTCTTCGCTTACCAGCCGCCGTTTACGCCCGGCTGGATTTACGAGCGCGCATTTCTATGCGCCTTACCGGTCGCGCGCCGCGCCGACTATGCGCAACAGATGGCCCGTCTGCTCCCACCGGGCGGCTTTCTGGCAGGGTTCTTTTTCTTCGGTATGGAGCCTAAAGGGCCGCCGTTCGGCATTGACCGGGCCGAACTAGACGCATTGCTCGCGCAGCACTTCGAGCTGATCGAAGACGAACCGGTTGCCGATTCGATCCCCTTCTTCGCGGGCCGTGAGCGCTGGCTGACGTGGCGTCGCCGCGATTCTCGCCAGGTTTGATTGAATTTCCCTGTCGTCGCCCGCACTTGAGGCGGCAAGCGCCGCGCTGGCCGCGTATTGACCGACCGTTCCCGAAAACCGGAGGCGGGAAACCTTTTGCGGCTATAATTCAAGGCTTTGCAAGCGTTTTCAAGAATTCCGCAGGGAAAGAAACATGCCGATCTACGCTTATCGTTGCGAGTCATGCGGCTTCGCGAAGGATGTCCTTCAGAAGATGAGCGACGCGCCGCTGACTGACTGTCCCGAGTGCGGGAAATCCACCTTCCGCAAGCAGGTGACTGCCGCCGGCTTCCAGCTGAAAGGCTCGGGCTGGTACGTCACGGATTTCCGTGGCGGTAACACGGCGAAGACAAACGGAACGGCCACCGGTGCGAATGCCGCATCGGACGGCGATGCAGCCGCCGCGAAAGGCACCAGCGACAAGGCCGATACGGGCACTTCATCGGGTGCTTCCGAGACATCGGGCGCATCCGCGAATACGGCAGCGGCGCCTGCTGCAGCACCGGCCGCCGCTGCAGCAAGCAGTGCGGGCAGCAAGGGCAGTGGCAGTACATAAGGCTTGCCGCCTGCGCGGCGGCATACATGCCGAACCCGGCCTCGCCGGGCAGGCTCTCTGGCGGTACACATGACGACGAAGAAAACGACGCTCAAATCGGTGTTCCTGACCGGCCTGCTGGTGCTGGTACCTCTCGCCATCACGCTGTGGGTGCTCGGCCTCATCATCGGTACGATGGACCAGACGCTGTTGCTGCTGCCCGAAGCGTGGCAGCCGGAGCGCGCGCTCGGCTTCCGTCTGCCCGGTCTCGGCGCGTTGCTGACGCTGGCGTTCATCTTCATCGTCGGGCTGTTCACGCAGAACTTCATCGGCCAGAAGCTCGTGAAGTGGTGGGAACTGCTGGTGCGCCACATTCCGGTGGTCGGGCCGATCTACACGAGCGTCAAGCAGGTATCGGACACGCTGCTGTCGAGCAACGGCAATGCATTCCGCAAGGCGCTGCTGATCGAATATCCGCGCAAAGGCTCGTACACGATCGCGTTTCTGACCGGTATCCCGGGCGGCGACGTCGTCAATCACCTGAAGGAAGATCACGTCAGCGTGTATGTGCCGACTACGCCGAATCCGACGTCTGGTTTCTTCCTGATGTTGCCGAAGAGCGAAGTCGTCGAACTCGATATGACGGTCGACGCGGCATTGAAGTACATCGTTTCGATGGGCGTGGTCGCGCCGTCCGCGCCGCAGCCGGCGCAGCCGCGTCGCAGCAGCGTCATCGAGCCTCCGCTGTAATGCCGGCGCGCGCCGTTCGCGGATGCGCGCCGTTCAACTAATGCAAAACGAAAGACGAACATCATGTCGATGAGATCTGAATACTGCGGTCTGGTGACCGAACACCTGCTGGGCCAAACCGTGTCGCTGTGCGGCTGGGTGCAACGCCGGCGCGATCATGGCGGCGTCATCTTCATCGATCTGCGCGATCGCGAAGGTCTCGTCCAGGTCGTGTGCGATCCGGATCGTGCCGACATGTTCAAGACCGCCGAAGGCGTGCGCAACGAATTCTGCGTGCAAGTGAAGGGTCTGGTGCGCAACCGCCCGGAAGGCACCGCTAACGCGGGTCTCACGAGCGGCAAGATCGAAGTGCTGTGTCACGAGCTGACCGTGCTGAACGCATCGGTTACGCCGCCGTTCCAGCTCGACGACGATAACCTGTCGGAAACCACGCGTCTTACGCACCGCGTGCTCGATCTGCGCCGTCCGCAGATGCAGCACAACCTGCGTCTGCGCTATCGCGTCGCGATGGAAGTGCGCAAGTATCTCGACGCACGCGGTTTCATCGATATCGAAACACCGATGCTCACGAAGAGCACGCCGGAAGGCGCACGCGATTACCTCGTGCCGTCGCGTACCAACCCGGGTCAGTTCTTCGCATTGCCGCAGTCGCCGCAGCTCTTCAAGCAGCTGCTGATGGTCGCGAACTTCGATCGCTACTACCAGATCGTCAAGTGCTTCCGCGACGAAGACCTGCGCGCCGACCGTCAGCCGGAATTCACGCAGATCGATTGCGAAACGTCGTTCCTCGGCGAGCAGGAGATTCGCGACCTGTTCGAGGACATGACACGCCACGTGTTCAAGGAAACGATCGGTGTCGAACTCGCGTCGACGTTCCCGGTGATGAAGTACTCGGAAGCGATGCAACGCTTCGGTTCGGACAAGCCGGACCTGCGCGTGAAGCTCGAATTCACCGAACTGACCGACGTCATGAAAGACGTCGACTTCAAGGTGTTCAGCACGCCGGCCAACACGAAGGACGGTCGCGTCGCGGCGCTGCGCGTGCCGAAGGGCAGCGAGCTTTCGCGCGGCGACATCGACAGCTACACGGAATTCGTGCGCATCTACGGTGCGAAGGGTCTCGCGTGGATCAAGGTCAACGAAGTCGCGAAGGGCCGTGATGGCCTGCAAAGCCCGATCGTGAAGAACCTGCACGACGCATCGATCGCTGCGATTCTCGAGCGTACCGGTGCAGAAGACGGCGACATCGTGTTCTTCGCCGCTGACCGCGCGAAGGTCGTCAACGACAGCCTCGGCGCACTGCGCCTGAAGATCGGTCATTCGGAATTCGGCAAGGCGAACGGTCTCGTCGAAAGCGGCTGGCAGCCGCTGTGGGTGATCGACTTCCCGATGTTCGAATACGACGAAGAGGACAACCGCTACGTCGCCGCGCACCATCCGTTCACGTCGCCGAAGGACGAGCACCTCGAGTATCTCGAGACCGACCCGGCGCGTTGCCTCGCGAAGGCTTACGACATCGTGCTGAACGGCTGGGAAATCGGCGGCGGCTCGGTACGGATTCACCGCGAGGAAGTGCAGAGCAAGGTGTTCCGTGCGTTGAAGATCGGTCCGGATGAAGCGCGTGCGAAGTTCGGCTTCCTGCTCGACGCGTTGCAATACGGCGCGCCGCCGCACGGTGGGATCGCATTCGGCCTCGACCGCATCGTCACGATGATGGCCGGCGCCGATTCGATTCGCGACGTAATCGCCTTCCCGAAGACGCAACGTGCGCAGGACCTGCTCACGCAGGCGCCGAGCGAAGTCGACGAGCGCCAGCTGCGCGAGTTGCACATCCGTCTGCGTCAGCCGGAGCAAAAGGCGCAATAGGTGCAGTAGGCTTGGCGGCCGCGATCGAATACGGCCAGCACTGCTTGCTCGATGGAATGAAAAGGCGCGTCACGCGCCTTTTCTGCTTTTTGCGTTACAGTCGCCGTAGCGTCCGCTGCCCGACATGCATCGTGCGTCCCACGTGTCCCGTCCGATCACCATGCCGAAACCGCCGAAGATTCCAGAATCCGTTCTTGTCGTCATCTACACGCCCGAGCTCGATGTGCTGATCATCGAACGGGCGGACCATGGGGCCTTCTGGCAATCGGTGACCGGTTCCAAAGACAGCCAGGATGAACCGCTCGCGCAGACGGCCGTGCGCGAAGTCGCAGAAGAGACCGGCATCGTGATCGGTAGCGACGAGGTGCCGCGCGGCGCGCTGCTCGACTGGCAGCATCAGATCGAATACGACATCTATCCGGTGTGGCGTCATCGCTATGCGGAGGGTGTCACGCGTAACACCGAGCACTGGTTCAGCCTGCGGGTGCCGTATTGCATGGACGTCAAGCTCGCACCTCGCGAACACACGGCCTACGAGTGGCTGCCGTATCAGGAAGCAGCAGCGCGCTGCTTCTCGCCATCGAACCGTGAAGCGATCCTGCAACTGCCCTGGCGGCTCTACGCGCGCCGCGACGAGCGTCAGCGATGAGCGCAGGCGGCGTACGGCGTTTCGCGCGGCTTCGGCAGAGCCTGTTCAAGCGGCGCTACTGGTCGAAATACCGCTTTACCGCCGGCAACGATGTGCGGCTGTTCTGCTCCGGGGACGACTTCTTCGGTGCGTTGATCGCCCGTATCGACGCGGCAACTCACGACGTCGCGCTCGAAACCTACATCTTCAGCGACGACGAAGCCGGTCTTGCCGTCGCGGATGCATTAAAGCGCGCTGCTTCGCGTGGCGTGCGGGTACGTGTCATTACCGACGGCATCGGTACTGCGCGCCTGCCAATGTTCAACGACTGGCCGCAAGCCGGCATCGAACACCGGATCTACAATCCGCATCTGTTCGGCCGCTTCGGTTTTTCGCGCACGCATCGCAAGCTGGCGGCCGTCGACGATACCTACGCGTTCTGCGGTGGCATCAACATCGTCGACGACTTCGACCAGAACGGCACGCGTCTGCCGTATTCGCGCTGGGACTTCGCGGTCGAACTGCATGGGCCGGTGGTCGCCGATGTGCGCGACGCATTCGAACAGCAGTGGCAGCGGATTCGCAGCGGACATCGCACCGCGGAATCGCTGCGTCCCGACCTCACGCCTTCACCCGACGATCACCGCAGCCTGCGCCGCGCGCGCCTGCGCACCAGTAGTCATGCGCGGCGTCCGGATCTGCGCAGCGCGGCTGAACCCTACGTGGCATTCATCGCACGCGATAACCTGATCAATCGTCGGGCGATCGAAAAGGCCTACCTCACCGCAATCGGCCAGGCACGCACCGAAGTGCTGCTCGCCAATCCGTACTTCATGCCCGGTCGCAAGCTGCGTCGTGCGTTAGTGTTTGCGGCGCGGCGCGGTATCGATGTGCGGCTCGTAATCGGTCGCAAGGAATTCGCTGCACTCGATTACGCGGTGCCCTTCCTGTATCGCTCGCTGCTGAAAGCCGGCGTGAAGATCGCCGAATATGAAAAGACCATGCTGCACGGCAAGGTCGCGGTGGTCGATTCGAACTGGGCGACGGTCGGGTCGTCGAATCTCGACGCATTGAGTCTCGTGCTCAACAACGAAGCGAATGTGATGCTGGTGCAACATAGGGAAATCGACGAATTGCGCAATGCAATTCTTTTAGCCTTCCGCGACGCGCGCCGTATCGACCTTGCGCGCTACGAGGCCCGTCCGGCGGGCGAGCGGCTCATCAACTGGCTCGCTTACACAGCGTATCGGGCAGTCATGAAACTGCTTACCGTAGGTGGTTACGATTAGCGCTGCGCACTGCTACATCGGCACAGGGCCAGCAAAGAAGGCAAACGGCTCTAAAAAATCGCTCAGTCCCCAGTGGGCGTATGCCGCAGAATTGGAGTCCGGTTAGAAACCGGTTTCTAATAAAGTCCTTGTTTCGCGGGCGGTCGCACCCAATAATAGTACGGCCGTTCGATTTTATTTTGGTCATACCGGAACGGTAAAAGAGCTATGCGAAAAGGCGAACAAACGCGAGTAGCGATTCTCGATGCAGCACTCGATCTGGCAAGCCGCGACGGACTAGAAGGTCTGACGATTGGGTTGCTGGCCGAGCGCATGCAGATGAGCAAGAGCGGCGTGTTCGCGCATTTCGGGTCGCGTGAGGATCTGCAGGTTGAGGTCGTGCGCGAATATCACCGTCGTTTCGAAGACGAGGTGTTTTTCCCGAGTCTGCGCGAGCCGCGCGGGCTGCCGCGTCTACGCGCGATGCTGTCGCGCTGGATCGAAAAACGCATTCAGGAAGTCACGACTGGCTGCATCTATATCAGCGGTGCAGTCGAGTACGACGACCGCGCGGACAGCCAGGTGCGCGAGCAACTGGTGTTGAGCGTCACGATGTGGCGTGCCGCGATGATGCGGGCCATTTCGCAATCGATGGAAGAAGGACATCTGCGCGCGGATACCGATCCGCAACTGATGCTCTTCGAACTGTACAGCTTCTCGCTCGGTCTACATCACGACGCGCGTTTCCTGCATCTGCCGGATGCGGTGCGTCTCACGTGGGCCGCGCTGGAAAAACTGATTGTTTCGTATCAAAGCGAAAGTCGTTAGCGTAGCCGGCCCGGTCCATCGGGTTCGACGACGCCGGCAACCCCACACCCGGGGCTGCGCTGACAGCCGAGCTTAAGTCAACACCTTTGGATTGGAGAGAGTCATGGGACAGTACGCCGCGCCGCTGCGCGACATGCAATTCGTGTTGCACGAGCTGCTCAACGTCGAAGCCGAGATCAAGCAGATGCCGAAGCACGCGGATCTCGACGCGGACACGATCAACCAGGTACTCGAAGAGGCTGGCAAGTTCTGCTCCGAGGTGCTGTTCCCGCTCAACCAGAGCGGCGATCGCGAAGGCTGCACCTACCTGGGCGACGGCGTCGTCACCACGCCGAAGGGCTTCAAGGAAGCGTATCAGCAGTACGTCGAGGCCGGCTGGCCTGCGCTCGGTTGCGATCCGGAATACGGCGGCCAGGGGCTGCCCGCGTTCGTCAACAACGCGCTGTATGAAATGCTGAACTCGGCGAATCAGGCGTGGACGATGTACCCCGGCCTCTCGCATGGCGCGTACGAATGTCTGCACGAGCACGGCACGCCCGACCAGCAGAAGGTCTATCTGCCGAAGCTCGTATCGGGTGTCTGGACCGGCACGATGTGCCTGACCGAACCGCATTGCGGCACCGATCTCGGCATCCTGCGTACCAAGGCCGAACCGAACGGCGACGGCTCGTACGCGATCAGCGGCACGAAAATCTTTATCTCGAGCGGCGAACACGATCTCGCGGAGAACATCGTTCACCTCGTGCTCGCGCGACTGCCGGATGCACCGCAAGGCACGAAGGGCATCTCGCTCTTCATCGTGCCGAAGTTCGTTCCGGATGCAAGCGGCGAACCGGGCGAGCGTAACGGTGTGAAGTGCGGTTCGATCGAACACAAGATGGGCATTCACGCCAACGCAACCTGCGTGATCAATCTCGACAATGCGAAGGGCTGGCTCGTCGGTGAGCCGAACAAAGGCCTGAACGCGATGTTCGTGATGATGAATGCCGCGCGTCTGGGTGTCGGCATGCAAAGTCTCGGCCTCACCGAGATCGCGTATCAGAACTCGCTCGTGTACGCGAAGGAACGTCTGCAGATGCGTTCGCTGACCGGCCCGAAAGCGCCCGAAAAGGCAGCGGATCCGATCATCGTGCATCCGGACGTGCGTCGTATGCTGCTCACGCAAAAGGCCTACGCAGAAGGCGCACGCGCATTCTCGTACTGGTCCGCGCTGCACATCGACAAAGAGTTCTCGCATAGCGACGAAGCGGTCCGCAAGGAAGCCGCCGATCTCGTCGCGCTGCTCACGCCGATCCTGAAAGCGTTCCTGTCGGACAACGCGTTCGAAGGCACGAATCACGCGATGCAGATCTACGGCGGTCACGGCTTCATCACCGAATGGGGCATGGAGCAATACGTGCGCGACGCGCGGATCAACATGATCTACGAAGGCACGAACTCGATTCAATCGCTCGACCTGCTGGGCCGCAAGGTGCTCGGCGACATGGGCGCGAAGCTGAAGCGCTTCGGCAAGCTCGTCACCGATTTCGTCGAAGCCGAAGGCGTGAATCCGGCGATGCAGGAATTCATCAATCCGCTCGCGGATATCGGCGACAAGGTGCAGAAGCTGACGATGGAAATCGGCATGAAGGCGATGCAGAACCAGGATGAAGTCGGCGCTGCCGCTGTGCCGTATCTGCGCACCGTTGGCCACCTGGTGTTCTCGTACTTCTGGGCACGCATGGCGCGCATCGCGCTCGACAAGCAGGCATCTGGCGATCCGTTCTACAAGGCGAAGCTTGCTACGGCGCGCTTCTATTTCGCCCGGTTGTTGCCTGAAACGGCATCGACGATCCGTGCGGCGCGCGCGGGTTCGAAGACGCTGATGGAAGTCGACGAAGCGCTGTTTTAAGCGAGCAGTGCGGGTGCCGTGCGTAGGCCGCGCGGCGCCCGCTACAACTGCTAACGGTACTCGCTCGCGGCGCAACGCCGCGACGGCATCGCGAAACAACGACACATCGTAACGAACCACAGATAGTCCGCTTCGACGCTCATCCGTAGCAGCAGCCGACCCGACCACCCAATCCGCTCCATTTGCAAATTCCGCTGGAGGAACGACGTGAGCAATCTGATCATTCGCAAGGTAGCCGTGCTCGGCGCCGGCGTGATGGGCGCGCAGATCGCTGCGCACCTGATCAACGCCAAGGTGCCGGTGCTCCTTTTCGATCTGCCGGCCAAAGAAGGCCCGAAGAACGCGATCGCGCTGAAGGCGATCGAGAATCTGAAGAAGCTGTCGCCGGCGCCGTTCGGCGTCAAGGACGACGCGCAGTACATCCAGCCCGCGAACTACGACGACGACATCGAGAAGCTCGCGGAATGCGACGTCGTGATCGAAGCGATCGCCGAACGGATGGACTGGAAGCACGACCTGTACAAGAAAGTGTCGCCGCATCTCGCGCCGAACGCGATCTTCGCGAGCAACACGTCGGGTCTGTCGATCACCGAACTGTCGCAAGGCTTTTCGGACGAACTGAAAGCGCGTTTTTGCGGCGTGCACTTCTTCAATCCGCCGCGCTACATGCATCTGGTCGAACTGATCCCGACCACCCACACACGGCCCGAGATTCTCGATCAGCTCGAAACCTTCCTGACGAGCGTCGTCGGCAAGGGCGTCGTGCGAGCGAAAGACACGCCGAACTTCATCGCTAACCGCGTCGGTATCTTCTCGATCCTCGCGGTGATCACCGAGGCCGCGAAGTTCGGTCTGCGCTTCGACGAAGTCGACGATCTGACGGGCAGCCGTCTCGGTCGCGCGAAATCGGCAACGTTCCGCACCGCCGATGTGGTCGGTCTCGACACGATGGCTCACGTCATCAAGACGATGCAGGACAACCTCACCGACGATCCGTTCTTCCCGGTCTACGAGACGCCTGCCGTACTCGCCGAACTCGTGAAGAAGGGCGCGCTTGGTCAGAAGACCGGCGGCGGCTTCTACAAGAAGGAAGGCAAAGCCATCAAGGTGCTCGATCCGAAGACCGGCACCTATGTCGACGGCGGCGCGAAGGCGGATGAGCTGGTCGGCCGGATTCTCAAGCGTCCGGCGGCCGAGCGGCTGAAGCTGCTGCGCGAGTCGGAGCATCCGCAGGCGCAGTTCCTGTGGTCGATCTTCCGCGACGTGTATCACTACATCGCCGTGCATCTCGAGTCGATCGCCGACAACGCACGTGATGTCGATCTCGCTATCCGCTGGGGCTTCGGCTGGAACGAAGGTCCGTTCGAAGGCTGGCAGACCGCCGGCTGGAAGCAGGTTGCCGAGTGGGTGCAGGAAGACATCTCGGCGGGTAAGGCGCTCGCAAATGTGCCGCTGCCTGCGTGGGTGCTCGAAGGCGCGGTTGCGGAGAAGGGCGGCGTGCATACCGCCGAAGGTTCGTGGTCGCCGGCTGCGAAGTCGTTCGTGCCGCGTTCGTCGCTGTCGATCTACGACCGCCAGGTGTTCCGCGCGCCGCTCGTCGGCGAGACGGGTGCCGATCCGAAGACCTACGGCAAGACTCAGTTCGAAACCGATCATGTGCGTGCATGGGTCGATGATCGTGCTGGCGAAGACGATGTGCTGATCGTCTCGTTCAAGAGCAAGATGAACACGATTGGCCCGGGTGTGATCGATGGCCTCACGCAGGCGATCGAACTCGCGGAGAAGGAGTTCAAGGGTCTTGTTGTGTGGCAACCGACTTCGCTGAAGCTCGGCACGCCGGGCGGTCCGTTCTCGGCCGGTGCGAACCTCGAAGAAGCGATGCCCGCGTTCATGATGGGCGGCGCGAAAGGCATCGACCCGTTCGTGAAGAAATTCCAGCACGGCATGCTGCGCGTGAAATACGCGAATGTGCCGGTTATTGCCGCGGTGTCAGGCATTGCGCTCGGCGGTGGTTGCGAACTGGCGCTGCATAGCGCGAAGCGTGTTGCGCACATCGAGAGTTATTTCGGCCTCGTCGAAGTCGGTGTCGGTCTCGTGCCGGCCGGCGGCGGTCTGAAGGAAGCAGCGCTGCGTGCAGCCGAGGCGGCGAGCGCGGCCGGTGCGACGAACGATCTGCTGAAGTTCGTACAGAAGTCGTTTGAAAACGCGGCGATGGCGAAGGTTTCGTCGTCGGCACTCGATGCGCGTGCGATGGGTTATCTGAAGCCCACCGACACGATCGTCTTCAACGTGTTCGAACTGCTCGACATCGCGAAGAAGGAAGCGCGTGCGTTGTCCGCCGCGGGTTACCGTGCGCCGCTGCGTGTCACGCAGGTGCCGGTGGCCGGACGCTCGGCGATCTCGACGATCAAGGCATCGCTCGTCAACATGCGCGACGGCCGCTTCATCAGCGATCACGATTTCCTGATCGCGAGCCGCATCGCGGAAGCGGTGTGCGGCGGCGATGTCGAAGCGGGCAGCCTCGTCGACGAAGAGTGGTTGCTGACTCTTGAGCGCCGCGCCTTCGTGGATCTGCTCGGTACGCAGAAGACACAGGAACGGATCATGGGCATGCTGCAGACCGGTAAGCCGGTTCGCAACTGACCTGACTGAGCGAGCGAACAAAGCAACCCTACGCATGAGGTAGGAGTAAGTGCCAAGGCGCGAACTCCTGCTGACAAGGAGCTGATGACATGAGTAACAAACAAGTGCAGGACGCGTACATCGTCGCCGCCAGTCGCACGCCGATCGGCAAGGCGCCGCGCGGCATCTTCAAGAACACGCGCCCGGACGAACTGCTGGTGCACGCGATCCGCTCGGCGGTCGCGCAGGTGCCGGGTCTCGATACGAAGCTGATCGAAGACGCGATCATCGGTTGCGCGATTCCCGAAGCCGAGCAGGGGCTGAACGTCGCACGGATCGGTGCGCTGCTGGCCGGCCTGCCGAACTCGGTGGGTGGCGTGACAGTGAACCGCTTCTGCGCGTCGGGTGTAACGGCGCTTGCGATGGCGGCGGACCGTATCCGCGTCGGCGAATCGGATGTGATGATCGCGGGCGGTTGCGAATCGATGAGCATGGTGCCGATGATGGGCAACAAGCCGTCGCTGTCGCCGCATATCTTCGAGCGCGATGAGAACGTCGGTATTGCCTACGGCATGGGTTTGACCGCCGAGCGCGTGGCCGAGCGCTGGAAAGTAAGCCGTGAGGCGCAGGACCAGTTCGCCGTCGAGTCGCATCGCAAGGCGCTGGCTGCGCAGCAGTCCGGTGAATTCAACGACGAGATCGCTGCGTTCACGCTGACCGAACGTTTCCCGGATCTCGCCAGCGGCGAAGTGAAGGTGAAGACGCGTGAGATCGGACTCGATGAAGGTCCGCGTCAGGATACGTCGCTCGAAGGTCTGGCGAAGCTGCGGCCGGTGTTTGCGAACAAGGGCTCGGTGACGGCGGGTAACAGCTCGCAGACGTCGGACGGTGCTGGTGCGTTGATCGTCGTGTCCGAGAAGATTCTCAAGCAATTCAATTTGACGCCGCTTGCCCGGTTTGTGAGTTTTGCTGTGCGCGGTGTGCCTCCTGAAATTATGGGGATTGGGCCTAAAGAGGCTATTCCTGCGGCGCTGAAGGCGGCTGGGTTGAAGCAGGATGATATCGACTGGTTCGAGCTTAATGAGGCGTTTGCTGCGCAGGCGTTGGCCGTGATTCAGGATCTGGGGCTTGATGTTTCCAAGGTTAATCCGCTTGGTGGGGCGATTGCTTTGGGGCATCCGCTGGGGGCTACTGGGGCGATTCGGGCTTCTACTGTTGTGCATGGCTTGCGGCGGCGCAATTTGAAGTATGGGATGGTGACGATGTGTGTTGGGACTGGGATGGGGGCTGCGGGGATTATCGAGAGGATGTAGGTTTTTGCCTTGGGCAGCGGCCTTCCTTTGCCTCGGCCGGCGGCTCTTTGTTAGCGCCTCGCGGCGCAGGCGTTGCCCCTGTGCGGGGCGGCACTTACTTTCTTTGCCGCGGCAAAGAAAGTAAGCAAAGAAAGCCGCTCGAAACGTTACCTAGTCCTTTCCGTGTGTAGCCTTCGTGGTCCGCACCTAAGTGTCGCCATCGCACTGACGCGGTAGTGGTTCGAGACGAGATCGTCCCTCGCATCTTCAGCGCTAGTGACAAGGCCGTCATTCATTCCGCTCGCACTACGTGCTCGCGGTTGGGTGACCACTTCGGAAGGCCGCGGGCGGGTCGAGATCCAATAACTAGTCTGCTGCTGCGAAATGAATCAGCAAGTGCGAAGCGAATAGGAGATGCAACGTGGAAATCAAGACTGAACGCACGAACGGTGTGATGACTATCACGCTCAACCGCCCGGAAAAGAAAAACGCAATCACGGCGGCGATGTACCAGACCATGGCCGATGCTCTCGTCGACGCGCAAGCCGATACATCGGTGCGAGCCATCCTGTTTCGCGGTAGCCCCGGCATCTTCAGCGCCGGCAACGATCTCGAAGATTTCATGAAGGCGCCGCCAGTCGGTGAAGAAGCGCCTGTGTTCCAGTTCCTGCGCGCAATCAGCTCGGCGGAAAAGCCGATCGTCGCATCTGTTGCCGGCACCGCAGTCGGGATCGGTACGACGCTGCTGCTCCATTGCGATCTCGTCTATGCGGCCGACTCCGCAAATTTCTCGCTGCCGTTCGCGCAACTCGGTCTGTGTCCGGAAGCTGCGTCGACGTTGCTCCTGCAACGCGTCGCCGGTTATCAGGGTGCAGCCGAAAAGCTGCTGCTCGGTGAGCCCTTTGATGCGCACGAAGCGCAACGTATGGGCTTTGTCAACCGGCTGTTGCCCGCCGCCGAAGTCGATGCGTTTGCTTTCGCTCAAGCGGAAAAGCTGGCAGCACTACCGGCATCATCGCTGCGTGTGACGAAGTCGCTGATGAAGCGCGCGAGTCAACACGAACTGCGCACGCAGATGTCCGAAGAAGGCATGCACTTCAGCAAGATGTTGCTCGCTCCCGAAGCGCGCGAAGCGTTCAAGGCGTTCTTCGAAAAGCGTAAACCGGATTTTCGTCAGTTCGATTGACGGATGCAGCGGGTGGGCACGATTGATGTACCCACCCGACGAAATTCATCAAACCGTCCCGTAGTCGACGTAACTCGTCTCGCGACAAAAACTCACCAGCCGCACCCCGGCCCGCTGCGCAATCGTGATCGCCAGCGAAGACGGTGCCGAAATCGTTGCCACCATCGGTATGCCGACACGCGCCGCCTTGCGCACCAGTTCGTAACTCGCCCGGCTCGACAGAAAAACGAAACCGTCCTGTGTGTCGGCGCGGTCCAGGACGAGCTGACCGATCAGCTTATCGAGCGCATTGTGGCGGCCGACATCTTCGAAGGCATAGCGGATCGCACCTGATGCGTCGCACCACGCGGCCGCGTGCAGGCCACCCGTCAAACGTGTCAGCGCCTGGTGCGCAGGCAGATCGCGTGCGGCACGGGCGATCGCGTCCGGTGCAAGTCGTTGCAGGAAGCCTGTGTCGGGCACGCGTTCGGGTTGTAGATCGAGCAGGTCGATGCTCTCGACCCCGCACACGCCGCAGCCCGTGCGTCCCGCGAGCGCGCGCCGTCGTTCCTTCAGTGCGGCGAACGCCTGCTGCACGACAGTCAGCTGGATCTCGGCATGCGGCAGATCGCCATCATGCAATTCCACCTCGATGTCCTGAATGTCGCTGCTGCGCGCGACGATCCCTTCCGAAATCGAAAAGCCGACCGCGAACGCTTCGAGGTCGCGCGGCGTGCACATCATCACCGCATGCGAAATGCCGTTGAACACCAGCGCGACCGGCCATTCCTGACCGACCTGATCGGTCAGCGCTTCGCTCGTGTCGCCTCGCTGCCGGCGCACCTGCTGCGCGACGGCGCCCGGTTGTTCGGCGCCTTCCAGTGGGTTCAAGCGTGTTCTCCTTACGTCCTTGATTCGACGCCCTGACGCGCGCCACCGTGTTGCGGCGCGGTCGTGTTGCATGAATCAGGATCAAAATAAGGTTCTAAAATACCTCAAGCGGGCATCGCGCGTCGTCCGCCGCCAACGAGGGTACTGCCATGGGACTCAACGAAGCACCTCTTCTGTTCGACTTCGAAACGCAATCGTCGGAGAACCTCACCTTCATTCCAATGGTCGTGCGCTTCAATCTCGACCGCTTCGGGCTGCGTATCTCGCTCGCTCAATGGCAGATGCTGCCGCACGAGGACCGTAAGCTGCTGGCGCGTTTTCCGGTCAACGACGACACCTCGATCGAGCCGAATTTCGATCATGCGCTGTTCGAAATGCTGCGCACGCACGCGAATGTCGAGCCCGAGTGGTTCACACCTGAAGATGCGCCCGGCTGGACCCGCACGGACGCCGTGCCGGACGGCGTCGCAAGGCAGGCAGGTCTCGCCGGGCTACCCGCGCCGACGCCTGAGCAGTGGGCACAACTCGATCCGTTCAGACGTTATGTGCTTGCCAAGCTGTCGCGCAAGCCGGAGAGCAATCACGATTTCGTGCCCGCGATGAGGGAGTTCGGTCTTGCGGGTCGATAGCGCTGGTTTCTAGCGTTTGTCTGGGTCACTCAAGCGCAGGCAAAAGACGCGGGCGCCGGTCGCTGCCGGTGGCGACATACGTCAGCGTCGCTTCGGTCACCTTGACGACTTCCTGCGCGAGGCTCAAACGCTGTGCGTACACTTCGACTTCGACGGTGATCGAGGTCTTGCCGGTCTTCACGATGTCGGCGTAAAAACTCAGCAGATCGCCGACGAACACCGGTTGCTTGAACACAAACGAATTCACCGCGATCGTTGCGACACGGCCGTTCGCGCGGCGGCTGGAGGGAATCGATCCGGCGATGTCGACCTGCGCCATGATCCAGCCGCCGAACACGTCGCCATGGACGTTCGCATCCGACGGTTGAGGAACGACGCGCAGCGCGCAGGATTTTTGCGGGAGTTGCATCGGATTGGCGGGAGTGGTCATCGGGCACCCTTGTCAGATGGTTTAAGCAGGGCCGGTCAGGCGCGGCCGACAGGCGGCGATTCCACGACAACGGCAGATAACGCTAAGCCCCGGCGTCCGGCCGGCTCGTGAAAAGCGGCGCCAGCCGGCTTCTGCGACAATAACAGCGATCAGGAATTGTACGGGAAAGCGGCGGGCCGGGCAGACCGGCCAAAAACCCCCGGCCACACGCCGGCACCGCATTTTCCGAGCCGAATCCGCCCAAACCCACATACACCCGTCCGCCCCAAGCCCATCTCATGCGCCGTTCCGCCGCTCCTTCCGATCCTGTGCCGATCTCGTCCTCGTCACGCAACGACTGGCAGACGATCCTCTCGCTGATGCCGTATCTCGCGACCTACAAGTGGCGCGTGATCGTCGCGCTCAGTTGCCTGATCGGCGCGAAGGTGGCGAATCTCGGTGTGCCGATCGTGATGAAGCGGATCGTCGACGGTCTTGCATCGGTGCAGCATCTCACTGCACTCGGTCGCGCACAGCACGCGCCGGGCATCGTGCTGTTGAGCGGAGTCGGACTGCTGGTGGTCGCCTATGCGATCGTGCGGCTGTCCACGTCGCTCTTCACCGAGCTGCGCGAAATCCTCTTTTCGAAAGTCACCGAAAGCGCCGTGCGGCAACTGGCGCTGAAAGTGTTCAGGCATCTGCATGCGCTGTCGCTGCGGTTCCATCTCGACCGGCAGACCGGCGGTATGTCGCGCGATATCGAACGCGGTACGCGCGGCATCACGCAACTCATTTCCTATTCGCTATACAGCATCCTGCCGACGCTCGTCGAAGTCAGCCTCGTACTCGGTTTTTTCGTCGTCAAGTACGAGGCGTACTACGCGATCGTGACGTTCATCGCGCTTGCCGTGTACATCGTGTTCACGGTCAAGGTGACCGAGTGGCGCACGCATTTCCGTCGCACGATGAACGAACTCGATTCGCGCGCTAACTCGCGGGCGATCGACTCGCTGCTCAACTACGAAACGGTCAAGTACTTCGGCAACGAAGAGTGGGAAGCGCAGCGCTACGACGAGAACCTCAAGCGCTATCGCACGGCGGCGATCCGCTCGCAGAACTCGCTCTCTGCCTTGAACTTCGGTCAACAGGCGATCATCGGCACCGGGCTCGTGTTCATCCTGTGGCGCGCGACCGAGGGCGTGATGGCAGGGCGCCTCACGCTCGGCGATCTCGTGCTGATCAATACCTTCATGCTGCAGCTGTACATCCCGCTGAATTTTCTCGGCGTGATCTATCGCGAGCTGAAGCAGAGTCTGACCGATATGGACCGCATGTTCTCGCTGCTCGGTGCGGCACGCGAAGTCCCCGACGCACCCGATGCGCCGGCGCTCGCCGTGCGCGGCGCGCAGGTGCGTTTCGAGCATGTCAATTTCGCTTACGAGCCGGCCCGGCAGATCCTGCACGACGTGAGCTTCACGATTCCGGCGGGCACGACGACGGCGGTCGTCGGTCATAGCGGCTCCGGCAAGTCGACGCTCGCGCGGCTGATGTTCCGCTTCTACGATCTGGACCGCTCGACGGGCGGTGCGATTACGATCGACGGTCAGGATATCCGCGACGTCACGCAGGATTCGCTGCGCGCATCGATCGGCATCGTGCCGCAGGACACGGTCCTGTTCAACGACACGATCTACTACAACATCGCCTACGGTCGGCCCGAGGCGACGCGCGACGAAGTGATCGCGGCAGCGCGTGCCGCGCATATTCACGACTTCATCGAGACGCTGCCGGCCGGTTACGACACGCCGGTCGGCGAGCGTGGTTTGAAACTCTCCGGTGGCGAGAAACAGCGTGTGGCGATTGCGCGTACGGTGTTGAAGAACCCACCGATCCTGCTGTTCGACGAAGCGACCTCGGCGCTCGATTCGCGTTCGGAACGCGCAATCCAGCATGAACTCGATCAGATCGCGCGTGAGCGCACGACGCTGATCATCGCGCACCGGCTATCGACGGTGGTGCATGCCGAGCAGATCATCGTGATGGATCGCGGGCGGATCGTCGAGCGCGGCACGCACGCGGAATTGTTGCGGGCGGATGGGCTGTTCGCGCAGATGTGGGCGTTGCAGCAGCAACGCGCGGCGCTGCCGGATGAGGCGGCCGAGGCAGCGGCTGTGAATGGTGGGGAAGCGTGACGTGAGTGAGGTGTGTGGCGGCGAGCGTTGTGAATGAGCCCGGCAACCGCTAACGTCGCCCACGCAAATGCCGATCAAGCACATCCAGCTGCGCCGGCGTGCCGACGTTCTCCCACAATCCTTCATACAGTTCGCCGCTCGCCCGCTGCTGCGAGATCGTCTCGTGGTAGTACGGCGTGAGCGCGCGCCGGGTACCAGGCGCTAGATCGCGAAACATGCGCGTGTCGTACAAACCGATGCTGCCGAACGTATAACGCGGTATCCCGTCGAGCGACAGCACACCGTCGTCGGCAAGCCCAAAGTCTCCGGCAGGATGAAACGGCGGGTTCGGCACCATCACGAGATGCATGCCTGGCTCCGGCAATGCCGCGAGCTGCGGCGCATGTGCACGCAGCGACGCGTAATCGAAATCCGCATAGACGTCACCGGCGATCGCAACAAACACGCGCTCTTCCCCATCCTCCACGAGCAGCGGCAGCGCCTGCGCGATACCACCGGCAGTTTCGAGCGCAGTCGACTCAGCGGAATAACGCAACTCGATCCCCCAACGCGAACCGTCACCGAGTACCGCTCCGATCTGCTCACCGAGCCACGCATGATTGATCACGACGGTCTTAAAGCCGGCGCCCGCAAGCCGCTCGATCTGCCACACAATCAACGGCTTGCCACCAGCTTCGAGCAGCGGTTTCGGGCGGCTATCGGTAAGTGGGCGCATCCGGTCGCCGCGCCCGGCGGCGAAAATCATCGCGGTAGTCAGAGCAGAGGTCATCGACGGGGCAGCCGGTCAGAACGTATAGCCGACTTCGTCGGCACGGCCTTCGAGTTCATCGAGCAGCTTCGCGAACGGCCCGAGCGGCCGATAGCGTTCGGCGACCTTGCGCGCATAGCCGATGAAGCGCGGCAGGTCCGGCAGGTAGTGCGACTTGCCGTCGCGGTAATAGATCCGGCAGAACAGGCCCAGTATCTTGATGTGCCGCTGCAAACCCATCCACTCGAGCTGCCGGTAGAACTCGCCGAAATCGGCATCGACGGGCAGGCCCGCTTTCTTCGCGCGTTCCCAGTAATACGCGAAGCAGTCGAGCTCGAAGGCTTCGTCCCAGCTCAGAAACGCATCGCGCAGCAACGACGCGACGTCGTACGTGATCGGGCCGTACACCGCGTCCTGGAAGTCGATGACGCCAGGGTTCGGCTGCGCGACCATCAGGTTGCGCGGCATGAAATCGCGCAGCATGAACACCTGCGGCTGCGCCCGCGCGCTTGCAACCAGCAGCGCGAACGTACGGTCGAGCACACCGCGCATCGCGTCGTCGACTTCGCGGCCCAGATGCCGGCCGACGAACCACTCCGGCATCAACTCCATCTCGCGGCGCAGGAATGCTTCATCGAACGGCGGCAGCACGTCTTCACGCGACGCAAGCTGCCAGCGGATCAAGGTGTCGAGCGCATCGCGCATCAACGGACGGGCATTGCCGTCGTTGAAGGCGCGCAGGTAGGGCTCGGTACCGAGGTCGGTGACGAGCATGAAACCCGCCTCGAAGTCGCTTTCGAGCACGCGCGGTACATGGACGCCCGCCGTCTCCAGCAAACCTGCGACCTGCACGAACTCGCGGCATTTTTCCGGCGGCGGGGCATCGACGGCGATCAGCGTGGTGGCCGCTGTGCCTTCGCCAGTCGTGCCGGTCAACCGGAAATAGCGGCGAAAACTCGCATCGGCGGAGGCGGGAACCAGCGTGGCAAGATCGAGGCCGTAGCGCTCGCCGTGGCTGCGCAACCACTTGCGTAGTTGCTCGAGGCGGGTGTCGGGGGCGTCGGAAGAGGAGGGAGCAGCGTTCTGCGTCATGAAAACCGGGGGGAAATCGGGGTGGCAACCGTCTTGCCATATAATACCCCACGACTTTTTTGACGCGGCTCGCGTCGGCTTTGCCTGGACGTTCGACTGCCCGCCCATCATCCGACTGGTGGTAATAATCTGTGTGCTTTCCGACTGTTACGGTTCGATTGCGCCGGCGGCCAATCGTGACGCGGAAGCTGACGGCTGGACCGATTCGCCAAACCATACATGCCGCCTAGACAGCTTTTCCCAAGCACTCCCAGAGCTGACGCCCTGCCGCGCAGACGGCGACTCGTCGCGGCGTTGATCGCCGTGCCGGGCCTCATGCCCGCGCTTGCGCACGCCCAGCTGGCGGGCGAAGCTGCCCAGGCGCAGCCGCTCGATGCGCCGTGGGGTCTGCGACTCGCCCCGCAACTCGAAGAGCATCAGCTGGAAAGCGGGCAGAAGCCCGCCACCTTCGTGCTTGGCGACACCACGACCGGTACCTCCGACCAGGACATGGCCGCCAAGGGCGCCGCCGAGATCCGCCGCAACACCGCGGTGATCAAGGCCGACGCGCTGCATTACGACGAAGACACCGACATGGCCGATGCCTACGGCAAGGTGCATGTCGTGAGCAACGGCGTATCGTTCGTCGGGCCGGAAGCGCACATGAGGGTCGAGTCGAACGAGGGCTACATGCCCGTGCCGAAGTACCACTTCAATGCGACGGGCGGCTCGGGCAGTGCGCAACGGGTCGACATGCTCGACAGCGAACGCTCGGTATTCAAGAGCGGCACGTACACCGCGTGCCAGTGCGAAACGAACCCCGCGTGGTACATCAAGGGCACCGAGTTCGATTTCGACACCGGCGCCGATGAAGGCGTCGCGCACAACGGCGTGCTGTTCTTCCAGGGCGTGCCGGTGTTCGGCAGCCCGTGGCTGTCGTTCCCGCTTTCGGGCGCACGCCGCAGCGGTTTTCTGCCGCCCACGTACTCGTTTGGCGGGACCAACGGGTTCGAGCTGTCGGTGCCGTATTACTTCAACATCGCACCGAACCGCGACCTGACGCTGACGCCGGACATCATCTCGCGGCGCGGGCTGATGACGGACGCATCGTTCCGCTATCTGTCGCCGACCTATTCCGGCTCGATCACGGGGCAGTTCCTGCCGCACGATGCGATTACCAAGACCGATCGCTACTCGCTGTCCATCCAGCACAACCAGAACTTCGGTAACGGGTTCGGTGGCTACATCCACTACGACAAGGTCTCGGACAACAGCTTCCCGGAAGATCTCGGCTCGGTCACGTCGCAGATTCTCAACGGTACGCAGCTGCTGTATCAGCAGGAAGCCGGGCTGACTTATACCAATGGCCCGTGGTCGGTGCTCGCGCGCGAGCAGCACTGGCAGACGCTGACGCCGTCGGTGGCGCCGTACGGGCGCGAGCCGCAGTTGAACGTGAAGTACACGAAGTACAACGCCGGCGGTTTCGACTTCGGCGCCGAGGCGGACTACTCGCGCTTCCGCATCACGACGGCGGATACGACCCAGGGCGACCGGTTGATGTTCAACCCGTACCTGTCGTACTCGATCGTCGGGCCGGGCTACTTCGTTACACCGAAGATCCAGTATCACTTCGCGTCGTACGACCTGAGCAACATCGGTAACTCGATTGCGGGCCAGGCGCCGATACCGGGACAGCCGAAGAACTTCACCGAGTCGATCCCGACGCTTTCGTTCGACACGGGCCTGATTTTCGACCGCTCGGTGCGCCTGTTCGGCCACGACTACATCCAGACGCTCGAGCCGCGTCTGTATTACGTCTACACGCCGTACCGCAACCAGAACTTTGCGCCGTTGTTCGATACCGCGGATGCCGATTTCGGACTCGCGGAAATCTTCACGCCGAACACGTTCGTCGGCAACGACCGCATTGCCGACGCGAATCGTCTGACGGCCGCGATCACGACGCGCTTTATCGATTCGGCAACCGGCGACGAACGCGCGCGTTTCGTGCTGGCCCAGCAATACTATTTCCAGGATCAGCGCGTCACGCTGCTGCCGACGCAGACGCCTGCGCAGGCCACGCACTCGGACCTGATCGCCGGGGCGGCGTTGAAACTCGGCGCCGGTTTTCAGTCGGAAACCGCCGTCCAATATAATGCGGACAACAATCAGCTCGTGCAGGCCAGCGCCGGGTTTGGTTTCAGTCCGGACGCGGGCAAGGTAATCAACCTTTCGTATCGTTACACGCGTGCCGAAACCACGCTGAACAACGTGCCGATCCGGCAGATCACCGTGTCCGCGCAGTGGCCGCTGACGCACCATGTGTATGGTGTGGCGCGGATCAACTACGATCTGGCCGGACACGCGCTGGTGGACAGCCTGCTCGGCATGCAATACGACGCGGACTGCTGGACGCTTGGCCTCGGCATCCAGCGCTATGCGGATGCGGTGAACTCGGCGGGGCAGCCGACCCAGGGTACGCGGTTTCTTGCGCAGATTACGTTCAAAGGCCTGAGCAGCATCGACAACGGACTGATCACCTCGTTCCGCGCTGGCGTACCGGGGTACACACCGCTGCCACCGCCGCCGCCGCCCGAAGCGCGTTTCACGAATTACGATTGACGGTCGCCCGATCATCGACAAACGAGCAAAGACGGGCGAGGGCGCGCCCGGCATCATTGGAGTATCTGTGGGAATCATGAAAAAGCTTCGCTTGGCATCGCTCGCGGCCGGACTGGTTGCCGCCGCGTCTTTCCTGTCGGCCGTGCCGGCGCAGGCGCAAGCCTTGCGCCCGGTAGACAACGGTCAGACCGTCGACATGATCGCCGCCGTCGTCAACGACGGTGTCATCACCCAGCGCGAGCTCGATCAGCGCATGGGCCTGATCACACGCCGCCTGAACCAGCAGGGCGCGCCGGTTCCGCCGATCGACCAGCTGCGTCAGCAGGTGCTGAACCAGATGGTGCTCGAGCGCATCCAGTTGCAGAAGGCCCGCGAAGACGGCATCGCCGTCGACGACACGGCCGTGCAGCGCACGCTGGAGCGGCTCGCGCAGGCGAACAACCTGACGCTCGATGTCTACCGCTCGAAGATCGAGGCTCAGGGCGTGCCCTGGTCGACCTTCACCAGCGACGCCCGCACCGAACTGATCCTCTCGCGCCTGCGCGAGAAGGAAGTGGACAGCAAGGTCGTCGTGTCGGATGCGGAAGTCGCGAACTACATCGCGAGCCAGCGCGGACCGAACGCCGGGCTGACGAGCGACCTGCGCTTCGAGCACATCCTGCTGAAGGCGCCGCTCAACGCGTCGCAAACCGACATCGAAGCGGCGCAGCAGAAAGCGCAGGCGCTGCTGAAAGAAGCGACTGCCCCCGGCAGCAACTTCGAGAAGCTCGCCAAGGCCAATTCGCAGGCTGCCGATGCGTCGAAGGGTGGCGACACAGGCTACCAGCCGCCGTCCAAGCTGCCCGCCGACTTCGTCAAGGCGGCTTCGTCGCTGCGTCCGGGGCAGGTCAATCCGGACGTGATCCGCACCGGCGACGGCTTTGAAATCGTCCGTCTCGTCGACCGTCGGACGGGCCAGGGTACGTCCTCGGCCGATGCACCGAAGCTCGTGCAGACGCACGTGCGGCATATTCTGCTGCGCGTCGGCGACGGCATGTCGGAGCCGGCGGCGCGCCAGCGGCTGCTCGACATCAAGCAGCAGATCGCCCAGGGCGGCGACTTCGCAAAGTTCGCGCGGACCTACTCGCAGGACGGCTCGGCGTCGCAAGGCGGCGATCTCGGCTGGATCAGCCCGGGCGAAACCGTACCTGAGTTCGAGCGCGCGATGAACAGCCTGCAGGACAACCAGGTCAGCGACCCGGTGCGCAGCGAATACGGCTACCACCTGATCCAGGTGCTCGGCCGCCGCGACGCGGAAGGCTCGGTCTCGCAGCAGATGGACCTCGCCCGTCAGGCGATCGGTCAGCGCAAGGCCGAACAGGCGTATGCGGACTGGCTGCGTCAGCTGCGCGACACCGCGTACGTCGACTACAAGGTTGGTACGGCGCCCGGTACGCCGCCGCAATAACCCAATAGCCATGACGAACGCTGCTCCGACATCGCACGCACCGCTGCACATCGCGATCACGACCGGCGAGCCTGCCGGCGTGGGTCCGGAGCTGACCGTTCTGGCGATGGCGGCTGCAGCCGCGCATTGGCCCGATGCGCGCTTCACCGTGCTCGGCGATGTCGGGCTGCTCGAAGAGCGCGCGAAGGCCGTAGGGGTCGATTGGGCGGCATTGCCGGCCGATCGCGTGACTGCCGAACATCGTCCGCTCGGCGTGCCTTCGCAGGCCGGCAAGCTCGACGTGGCGAATGGCCGCTACGTGCTTGGTTTGCTCGATGCGGCGATCGACGGCGCACTTGCCGGCACGTACGACGCGATCGTCACCGCGCCGCTGCAGAAAAGCACGATCAACGATGCCGGTGTGCCGTTCACCGGCCACACCGAATATCTGGCGGAGCGCACCCATACGCCTCAGGTCGTGATGATGCTGGCCGGTACCGGCGAGCGGCCGCTGCGCGTTGCGCTCGCTACCACTCATCTCGCGCTCAAGGATGTGCCCGCGGCATTGACGATCGATGGCCTGCTCGGCACGCTGCGCATCGTCCATCGTGATCTGCGCCGGCATCTCGGGCTGCCCGCGCCGCGCATCCTCGTGACCGGGCTCAATCCACATGCAGGCGAGAACGGCTATCTGGGCCGTGAAGAAATCGATGTGATCGCGCCGGCGTTAAAGCGCGCGAACGACGAAGGCATCGACGCACGCGGCCCGTATCCCGCCGACACGCTGTTCCAGCCACGCTATCTGAGCGACGCCGATTGCGTGCTCGCGATGTTCCACGACCAGGGGCTGCCGGTACTCAAGTACGCGACCTTCGGCGAAGGCATCAACGTGACGCTGGGGCTGCCCATCATCCGCACGTCGGTCGACCACGGCACCGCACTCGATCTGGCCGGCACCGGCCGCGCCGATGGCGGCAGCCTGATCGCTGCGATCGACGCCGCCGTTTCGATGGCGCGCCATCGTCGCGCCATCTGATCTCTTTTTAATCTTTTCTTCGATCTTCGATGTCCACCAGCCGACAGCATCAAGGCCATTTCGCGCGCAAACGCTTCGGGCAGAATTTTCTGGTCGACATGGGCGTGATCGATTCGATCGTCGACCTGATTCGCCCAAAGCGCGGCGAACGCATGGTCGAAATCGGACCGGGGCTCGGCGCGCTGACCGGGCCGCTGATCGAGCGCCTCGCTACACCCGAAGCACCGTTACATGCGGTCGAACTCGATCGCGATCTGATCGGGCGGCTGCAAAAGAAATTCGGCGAGCTGCTCGAACTGCATGCGGGCGATGCGCTCGCGTTCGACTTCGGTGCGCTTGCCGGTGCCGGCGAAGAGCCGGTGCTGCGGATCGTCGGAAATCTGCCGTACAACATTTCGAGTCCGCTGCTGTTCCATCTCACCGAGTTTGCACCACGCGTCATCGATCAGCATTTCATGCTGCAGAACGAAGTGGTCGAGCGGATGGTCGCGGAACCGGGTAGCAAGGCGTTCAGCCGGTTGTCCGTGATGCTGCAGTACCGCTATGTGATCGACAAGCTGCTCGACGTGCCGCCCGAATCGTTCCAGCCGCCGCCGAAGGTCGACTCGGCGATCGTCCGGATGATTCCGTACGCGCCGCACGAACTGGCCGCCGTCGACACGCACGTGCTCGGCGAAGTGGTCACCGCGGCGTTCTCGCAGCGCCGCAAGATGCTGCGCAACACGCTCGCGGCATTTCGCAACACGGTGGATTTCGACGCGCTCGCGTTCGATCTGCAACGCCGGGCGGAAGACGTACCTGTCGACGAATACGTGCGCCTCGCGCAGGCCGTGGCCGCCTCGGCCAGGACGTAAGACTCAAGCGCCGCGCCGCTCGCCCGATGGCGTCGGCGCGTTGACCAGCACGATACCGCCCAGCACCAGCAAAGCCGCTACCAGAAAGCGCGCGCTGAACGACTCGCCGAGCAGTAGCACGCCGAAGGTCACGCCGAATAGCGGCGTGAGAAACGAAAACACCGACAACCTCGACGCCGTATAGCGTGTCAGCAGCCAGAACCACACCAGGTAGCTGACGAACGCGACGATCACGGCCTGATACGCGAGGCTGATCGTGGCCAGCGGCGTGATCGTGTCGATGTGGGCTTCGCCAAGTGCGAACGCAAGGGCGAGCAATATAACCGCCGATACCGCCAGCTGATAGAACAGCGTCTTGCTCGCACTCGATTGCGCGAGGCGCGTCGCGCGCACGACCACCGTCGTCGCGGCCCACGCGATGCCCGCGAGCACACCGAGCGCATCGCCGATCACCCCCGTCACCGCCGACCCGCTGTGCCCCGGAACCGCGCGTGTGAAACCATCGGCGAATGCAAGGGCCATCCCTGCAAACGCCACCGCGATACCGATCCACTGGATCCGTCGCATCCGCTCGCCCGCAACGAACGCGTGCAGGCCGAGCGCGGTGAAGCAGGGCGCGGTGTAGAGAAACACGGCCATGCGCGACGCGCTTGTCAGCGTGAGACCGAGGAAGATGCAAACGAACTCGGCAGCGAACAGCAGGCCTGCGAGCAGCCCTGCGCCGAGCGTGCCGTCCGCGCGAAAAAGCGGCGTGCCACGGGCGCGTGCCCAGCCCCACACGAGCAGCGTTGCGATCGCCGAGCGCAGACCGGCCTGGAATAACGGCGCGAGCGCCGTATTCGTACTCTTGATCGCCACTTGCTGCAGACCCCAGATCGCGCACAGCACGACCATCAGGATCACGGCGAAGCTGTCGGGCGCGCGGCGTGTGGATATCGTTGCGGTGCTCATCGCATTGCCGCCATGGGAAGGGAAGGACAGGTCATCGGGTGGTAAGCCGCGCGCAGGGAGTGACGACCGATAGCATGGGTCGGGTGCCGGGTCCTGTACGCGTTTGTCTCCGTTGTGCCCCAGCTTCCTCGTACGATATCAAACCGGACCGCTGGGCGCTGCGATGACCTCGTCGCGTACGTGTGCATCCACTGCTTTGCGAGCCGCCGCCAACCGCGACGCGAAGCCCGGAAGCCGCCTCCGCGGAACAGCCCGCCCGCGAGCAACGGTGCGCGTTTCCGGGTACATTTACGTCCTCGATATCCAGCAACAGGGAGTGCATCATGCGCCTGCTACACACCATGCTCCGGGTCGGCAACCTCGACCGTTCGATCAAGTTCTACACCGAGTTGCTCGGCATGAAGCTGCTGCGCCGTCAGGATTACCCGGAAGGCAAGTTCACGCTCGCTTTTGTCGGCTATACCGACGAGCGCGACGGTACGGTGCTCGAACTCACGCACAACTGGGACACGGAATCCTACGATCTGGGTAGCGGCTTCGGGCATCTCGCGGTCGAGGTCGAAGACGCGTACGCGGCATGCGACCGCATCAAGGCGCAGGGCGGCACGGTGGTACGCGAAGCGGGACCGATGAAGCTCGGCACGACCGTGATCGCGTTCGTTACGGACCCGGACGGCTACAAGATCGAGTTCATCCAGAAGAAGACGCAATGACGGCGGCTGAAACGTATGCCGACGCGGCACCCTGCATCGAAGAGCTTCAATCGATCCATGTGCAGATCGCCGCGTGGTTCGACGGCACGATAGCTGCCGATACACTCGACGAAATCATGGCGCACTTCGCCGCCGATTTCACGCTGGTAACAACCGCAGGCGCGGCGCTTGATCGTGCTGGTCTCGCGCAGTTGTTCGGCGGCGCGCACGGTGCGCGGCCCGGTTGCACGATCGCCATCGACGATATCGCCGTCATCGCATCCTGGCCGACTGGCGCGGTGCTCGGTTACACCGAACATCAGACGAGCAGCGCCGGCAGCAACGTGCGCCGCTCCACAGCGGTATTCGAGGTCGATGCACAGCGCCACGTGCGCTGGCGCCGTCTGCACGAAACATTCACGACGGCGGCATAACGACGTAACGACGTAACGGCATAGCGATGTAAAGGCATCGCTGCGTGGCACATGCGCCGCAGCCGCAGCCGCAGCCGCAGCCGCAGCCGCAGCCGCAGCCGCAACGCGATGCTAGAGCGTCGGCAACAGCTCCGGTGGATGATGCTTCAACGTCTGCCGCGCTTCGCGGAACTCCGGAAAAATCGATTCGACGGTCTGCCAGAAACGCGGACTGTGATTCATCTCGCGCAGATGCGCGAGTTCGTGCGCGACGACGTAGTCGATGATCGATAGCGGAAAGTGAATGAGCCGCCAGTTCAGGCGAATCTTGCCGTCGCTCGAACAGCTACCCCAGCGCGTCGCAGCCGACGACAACGCATACGCGCGATAGTCGACGCCGAGTTTCTGCGCGTACACGTCGAGTCGTTCACCGAAGATGCGCTTCGCTTCGCCCTGCAACCAGCCCTGCACCCGGTCCTTGATCTGCTGCTGCTCCGCATGCGGCGACAACGGCAAACCCAGCGTCGCGGACTGCGCATCGAACGCGAGATTCGGCGCACCGAGTGCGACGCGCACCGGCTGCCCAAGGTAGGGCAATTCGGCCCCCTCTTTCCAGTCGATACGCGGCAACGCGCGCTGTTCGACACGCGTCTGCCATTCAGTGAGCTTCGCGAAAATCCAGCGCTGCTTTTCGGCAATTGCCGTTTCGATATCGGCGATCGTCACCCAGCGCGGCGCGGTGATCGTGAGACCCGTGCCGTCGATAGCAAAACCGATCGAGCGACGTGCCGAACGTTTGAGCAGGTAGTGGAGCGTCTGCGCACCGAGTGTCAGGCTGCGCAGTTTCGTGCCGTCCGGTGCGCGTAGCACCGTGGGCTTCTGTGGCGCGGACGGCGGCGCGATGCCGGGCTCGTTGAAGAGCGGCAGATCGAGTTGCCGGCTATCGAGCGCCGCAGCGGGCTGCGGTGGTGAGGACTTCTGCATCGGATCCGGTTTCGCGCAAAAAACGCCCGTCAGGCGTGGGCGCGTCAGATTTGGGCGGCGGCGGGCGTGCTGTCCGCAGCGCGGTACGCTTCGGGATCGATACGGCGCATTTCAGCTTCGATCCACGTTTCGACGCGCGTGTTCACTTCGTCGGGCGTGAGCCCCGTTGTGTCCATCGGCTTGCCGATCGACACCGTGACTATACCCGGATATTTTAAAAACGAGTTGCGGGGCCACACACGTCCCGCGTTGTGGGCGATCGGCACAACCGGTGCGCCGGTCGCGATCGCGAAGCGCGCGCCGCCAGTCTTGTACTTGCCCTGCTTGCCGGTCGGCGTGCGCGTGCCTTCGGGAAACATGATGACCCATGCACCTTCTTCCATGCGTGCCTTGCCTTGCCGCGTCACCGAATCGAAAGCATTCTTGCCTTCCTTGCGATCGATGTGGACCATCTTCAGCATGCCGAGCGTCCAGCCGAAGAACGGCACATACAGCAGTTCGCGCTTGAACACGTAGCAGAGCGGACGCGGCATCAGGGCGGGGAACGCAAGCGTCTCCCAGGCGGACTGGTGCTTCGACAGCAGCACGGCGGGCCCGGCGGGCAAATTCTCGAAGCCCTCAATGCGGTAACGGATGCCGACCAGCCAGCGCGCGACGAACACCGTCGATCTGCACCAGCCCGTCACCATCCAGTAGCGCCTGTCGGCGCGCAGGAACGGAAACGCGATGAAGCAGGAGATCGCGTACGGCGGCGTGTAGACGATCAGGTAGACCAGCAGCAGCAGTGAACGGAGAAAGCGCATCGGCGTGATCGGTCAGTAGGAGTGACGTGCGGCGTGCCGCTCACTCGTGTTCTTCGGAGAGAAAGTCGAGCGCGAATGCGCGCAGGTCTTCGTGTACGGTCGTGCCGTCGGGCAGGCCGCCCGCGGCGAGCGTCTTGCGGCCCTTGCCCGTCAGCACCAGATGCAGCTTCATGCCGAGTGCGGCGCCGGCTTGCAGGTCGCGCAGCGCATCGCCGACTACCGGCGTTTGCGTTGCGTCGACATCGAAACGTTCGACAGCCATCTTCAGCATGCCGGGCTTCGGCTTGCGGCACTCGCAGTGGTCCTGCGCCGTATGCGGGCAGAAGAACACGGCGTCGATGCGTCCGCCGACGGCTGCGGCCGCCCGGTGCATCTTCACGTGCATCGCGTTGAGCGCGTTCATGTCGAACAGACCCCGGCCGATACCCGACTGGTTCGTCGCCACGGCGACGCGATAGCCGGCCTGATTGAGCCGGGCGATCGCTTCGAATGCGCCGGGCAGCGCGATCCATTCATCGGGCGACTTGATGAACGCATCCGAGTCGACGTTGATCACACCGTCCCGGTCGAGTACCACGAGTTTTCTGGTGGAAGTCCCCATGGTGCCCGCTCAGGCGGCAAGCCGCGAAATGTCGGCGACGCAGTTCATCTGCTGATGCAGCGCGCCGAGCAGGGCCAGACGGTTTGCGCGCAACGCCGGATCTTCCGCGTTGACCATCACGTCGTTGAAGAACGTATCGACCGGTTCGCGCAACGCGGCCAGCGCGGATAGCGCGCCGGTGTAGTCGCGTTGTGCAAGCTGCGACTGCACGCGCGGTGCAACCTGTTCGAGCTGGGCGTACAGCGCTTTTTCGGCGGTTTCGGTGAGCAGTGAGGTTTGCACGCCACCCGAGGTCGACGCGTCGGACTTCTTCAGGATGTTCGAGATGCGCTTGTTCGCGGCGGCCAGCGATCCGGCTTCGGCAAGCAACGCAAACTCGCGTACGGCCTCGAGGCGCGCGACGAGGTCGTCGAAACGGGTCGGATTCAGCGCGAGCACCGCGTCGATTTCGGCGGCTGCGAAGCCGCGTTCGCGCAGCAGGCCACGCAGACGATCGAGACAGAACTCATAGATCGCGGTCGTCGCATCGGCGACGTTCGGCACCGCGGCGAACTGCGCATGTGCGGCACGCAGCAGTTCGACGAGGTCGACCGGCAACTGCTTCTCGACGAGGATACGCAGCACACCAAGTGCGTGACGACGCAACGCGAACGGATCTTTTTCGCCGGTCGGTTGCAGGCCGATGCCCCAGATGCCGACCAGCGTTTCGAGTTTGTCCGCGAGCGCGACGACCGTGCCCGTTGCCGTGGCCGGCAGCGCATCGCCGGAAAAACGCGGCTGATAGTGTTCCGAGCAGGCCAGTGCGACCTCTTCGGGCTCGCCGTCGTGGCGTGCGTAGTACGTACCCATCGTGCCTTGCAGCTCGGGGAACTCGCCGACCATGTCGGTGATCAGGTCTGCCTTTGCGAGGTATGCAGCACGTTTGGCCAGTGTCACGTTGGCGCCAGCCAGCGCAGCGATCTCGCCGGCCAGCGCCTCGACGCGCTCAACCCGTTGCAGCGTCGAGCCAAGCTTGTTGTGATAGACGACGTTGGCGAGTTGCGGCACGCGCTCGGCGAGCGGCTTCTTCTTGTCCTGCTCGAAGAAGAATTTCGCGTCGGCAAGACGCGGACGCACGACGCGCTCATTCCCTTCGATGATCTCGCCAGGCGTCTTCGTCTCGATGTTCGACACGATCAGGAAGCGCGGACGCAGCTTGCTTGCTGCATCGGTGAGCGCGAAGTACTTCTGGTTCGTCTGCATCGTGAGGATCAGACATTCCTGCGGTACCTGCAGATATTCTTCTTCGAACGTGCACGCATACACGGCCGGCCATTCGACCAGCGACGTCACTTCATCGAGCAGCGCCTCGGGCATCACGACCTGATCGCCGTCGGCCTGCGCAAGCAACTGTGTGCGAATCGTTTCCTTGCGCTCGACGAAGCTCGCGACGACATGGCCTTTTTCGCGCAGCGTCTGTGCGTAGCTATCGGCGTGCTGGATCGCGATGAAGCCTTCGGACAGGAAGCGGTGGCCGAGCGTCGTGTCGTCGGCATCGATGCCGAATGCGCTGACCGGCACGACACGCTCGCCGTGCAGGACGGTGAGCCGTTGTACGGGGCGCACGAACTGGATGTTGGTGCCGTCCGGGCGCTGGTACGTCATGACCTTCGGGATCGGCAGTTTTGACGGTGCCAGCAGATCGTCGAGCGCGGCTTGCAGACCTTCAGCGAGCGTCGCGCCGGGCGCGGCGTAGCGCAGGAAGAACGCATCGGCCTTACCGTCCGAAGCACGTTCGAGATCGCTCACCGAGAAATCTGGAAAACCGAGTGCGGCGAGCTTCTTTGCGAGCGGCGCGGTGGGCTTGCCTTCGGCGTCGAGCGCAACCGATACCGGCAGCACTTTTTCGCGCACGTGCTTTTCAGGCGCGACGGCGCGCACGTTGCGGATCATCACGGCGAGCCGGCGCGGCGTCGCATAGCGTTCGAACGACGGCTCGCCTTCGATCAGGTCGCGCGCCGCGAGGCGCTGCGCAATGCCTTCGGCGAATGCATCGCCGAGGCGCGCGAGCGCCTTCGGCGGCAGTTCTTCCGTGAGCAGTTCGACGAGCAGGGTGGCTTGGTGGGCTTGAGTCATTTCTTCGAGGTCTCGTCAGTCCGGATCGATCTTGCGTTCGACTTTGAGCGGCGGCGCCCAGGCGGGCATCGCGGCGTCCTGTTCGTCGGTGGTGAGGCCGGGTACGGCGTGCACCGGATTGCCGAGCATCGGGAAGCCGAGCTTTTCGCGCGAGTCGTAATACGCCTGCGCGACGAGCCGCGACAGCGCGCGGATGCGGCCGATATACGCGGCGCGCTCGGTCACGGAAATCGCACCGCGCGCATCGAGCAGGTTGAACGTGTGGCCGGCCTTCAGCACGAGTTCATACGCCGGCAGCGCGATCTGCGCCTCGATCATGCGCTTCGCTTCCGCTTCGTAGCTGTTGAAGAACGTGAACAGCAGATCGACGTTCGCGTGCTCGAAGTTGTACGTGGACTGCTCGACTTCGTTCTGGTGATACACATCGCGGTAAGTGAGGCGGCGCAGCTCGGGGCCGTTCGGGCCTTGCTCTTCCCACTCGGTCCACGTCAGGTCATAGATGTTGTCGACCTTCTGCAGATACATCGCGAGACGCTCGAGCCCGTACGTGATTTCGCCGAGCACCGGTTTGCAGTCGAGCCCGCCCACTTGCTGGAAGTACGTGAACTGCGTCACTTCCATACCGTTCAGCCACACTTCCCAGCCGAGACCCCATGCGCCGAGCGTCGGATTTTCCCAGTCGTCCTCGACGAAGCGCACGTCGTTCTGCTGAAGGTCGAGACCGAGCGCTTCCAGCGAGCCGAGATACAGGTCGAGAATGTTTTCCGGCGCGGGCTTGAGCACGGCCTGGTACTGGTAGTAGTGCTGCAGACGATTCGGGTTCTCGCCATAGCGGCCGTCCTTCGGACGACGCGACGGCTGCACATAGGCGGCTCGCCACGGCTCCGGGCCGATTGCACGCAGGAACGTATGAACGTGGGACGTGCCCGCGCCGACTTCCATGTCGATCGGCTGGAGCAGCGCGCAGCCCTGCTTGTCCCAGTAGGATTGCAGCGTCAGGATGATTTGCTGAAACGTGAGCATGAAGTGCCTTTCAGGCAGACCGCGCCCACGGCGCGATTGCTGCGCGGCGCGAGCCGGCGGCAACCGGCCGGTGGCGCGGCCCAGGTGCTAAAACGTTGAATTTTACCGGATTGACGGTGCGTTGAGACTTTCTGCGGAGCTCAGGTGTTGCGGCTGTCGTCGGGGGCGGTGGATGTCGCGGTTTTTTCGCTCTTAAGCGCGTTGCCGCGGCGCCCCGGCCGCCCTGGTCCAAAGGCGAAGCCGAATGCGAGCAAGATCAGCGAAACGGCGAGCACCGTGTTGTTGCCGCTCGTCACGTAGGGTGTATTGCCGGTCATGCCTTGCACGGTCGTGTCGAGCGCGCCGATCGTGAACGGCCGCAACCGTCCGGTCACGTTGCCGTGTGCATCGATGGCCGCGGTGGTGCCGGTGTTGGTGGCACGCAGCATCGGCCGGCCGGTTTCCAGCGAACGCATCCGCGCAATCTGCAGATGCTGGTCGAGTGCGATCGTGTTGCCGAACCAGCCGAGATTCGTCGAATTGATCAGTACGCTCACCGGCGCCGCGTTTTCGCGCACCGTGCGCGCGATTTCCTCGCCGAACAGATCCTCGTAGCAGATATCGACGGAGATCGCTTCGTTGTGGACCATGAACGGCTTTTGCACCGGTGCGCCGCGGTTGAAATCGCCGAGTGGGATGTTCATCATCTGGACGAACCAGTGGAAGCCCCAGGGCACGAACTCGCCGAACGGCACCAGGTGATGCTTGTCGTAACGGTAGAGGTCACGCGTTCCCGGCGTCATACCGAACAGGCTGTTCGTGTAGTCGACGATCCGGCGGTCCGGCGTGACCTTGCCGCCGATCGCGCCGAACACGATCGACGTACCGGTCGAATCCGCGAAATTGCGCACGGCGACGCCGAAATCTTCGGGCACATCCTGGACGAGTACGGGGATCGCGGTTTCCGGCGTGACGACGAGGTCGGCGGGCTTCGCGGTGATCATCCGCTGGAACTCGCGGATCGCACCGACCACACCGGCTTCGTCGAATTTCATGTCCTGCGGCACGTTGCCTTGCAGGAGCCGCACGTTCAGCGGCGCATTCGTCGGTGTGGTCCACGCGACGAGATGCAGCAGCGGTCCCGCTGCGATCAGTGCGAGCGCAACGATTGCCGGCGTGGCGATACGCGCGGTGTGCGAGCTGCCGGTGTTGCTGTTGTTACCGCTACTGCGGCTGCCGCCGCGCGGTTCACGAGTCCGCGCCCAGGCCTGCACGAGCAGCGCGGCAATCAGCGCAAGCACCCAGCCGACGCCATAGACGCCCATCACCGGCGCAAACCCGGCAAGCGGTCCATCGACCTGCGGATAACCGCTCGCGAGCCACGGAAAACCCGTGAAGATCGTGCCACGCAGCCATTCGCCGATCGCCCACGCGCTCGCGAACGCAAACGCGCCGTGCCACGTCGGCGCGAACGGCCGGTCGTCGGGTGAGGCGAGTGCGCCGTTGCGCGCGTGCCCCGCGCAGAACGACCAGATACCGGCAGCCAGCGCCGGATACAACGCGAGGTACAGCGAGAACAGCGCAACCGCGGCGCCCGCGAGCACCGCGGACATGCCGCCGTACACGTGCATGCTCACGTACAGCCACCACACGCCCGTGACGAAATTGCCGAAGCCGAATGCACCGCCCGTGAGCGCAGCGCTCTTCCAGCCGGTCGTCCGCGTGAGCCACGCGAAGAAGAACACGAACAGCACGATTTCGAGCCAGCCGCCGTGCGGCGTCGGCGCGAACGACAGCGTGTTCGCCGCGCCGGCGAAGAAGGCCAGCAGATAGTGCGAGCGGGGCAGCGTGCGGCCGTTGCCGACCGGAACAGTGGCTGCGGCAGGCGTTACGCCGGGCTGCAGTCGGGAGGAGATCGGGTCGGCCATCGTTACGCGGTCGGCGGGAAAGGTGAAGGGAGAACGGCGGGCTCAGGTCTGGACGTGCTGCGCGTCGCGCTCGCGCTGACCGGCCATCGGATCGCGACGCACGAGCAGCATGTGTATCTGACGCGCATCGCCGCGCAGGATCTCGAAGATCAGGTCGTCGAGGCGAACCTTCTCGCCACGATGCGGCACGCGGCCGAAATGATGCGTGACGAGTCCGCCGATCGTGTCGACTTCATCGTCGGAATAGTGCGTACCGAATGCCTCGTTGAACTGCTCGATCTCGGTGAGCGCACGCACGCGGAACCGGCCGTCCGGCGACGCAATGATGTTGCCGCTTTCCTCGTCGAAGTCGTATTCGTCCTCGATGTCGCCGACGATCTGCTCGAGCACGTCCTCGATCGTGATGAGGCCGGCAACGCCGCCGTACTCGTCGACGACGATCGCAATGTGATTGCGGTTCACGCGGAAGTCGTGCAGCAGCACGTTCAGGCGCTTCGACTCGGGGATGAACACCGCGGGGCGCAACATGCCGCGCACATCGAATTCTTCTTCGGCGTAGTAGCGCAGCAGGTCTTTCGCGAGCAGCACGCCGATCACGTTGTCGCGATTGCCTTCGTAGACCGGGTAGCGCGAGTGCGCCTTGTCGAGCACGTACGGCATGAATTCGTCCGGGGTCTCGGCGATGTTGATCGCATCCATTTGCGCGCGCGGAATCATGATGTCGCGTGCGCAGAGTTCGGAGACCTGGAAGACACCCTCGATCATCGACAGCGAGTCCGCGTCGATCAGATTGCGTTCATGCGCATCCTGGAGGATTTCGAGGAGTTCGCCGCGAGAATCGGGTTCGGGCGAGATGAAGTCGGTCAGTCGCTCGAGTAGCGAGCGCTTTTCCTGGGGTTTGCCTGTAGAGCGTCGACTGGGATAGGTGTCGTTCATGGTGATGCGCCCGGCCAGACTGGGCGCGCTGTTGCAGAGCACTTAGGATACACCACGCACATGGCGCGACCGTGTCTCGGGGACACTGGCGGACCACTGTGCGAGGCGGGTTAGGGCCATCCTAACCGATCGAAACGAAAAACGCGTGTTCGGGAAAAATCGCGGCGGATCGGTGACACATCAACGGCAGCGCGCGAGCAGCGCTTCGAGTGCGCGATCCGGCATACCGCTTTCGCGCAGCGCGGCGACGGTCCGGCTCACGTAGTCGAGCGTCGTGCCATAGCGGCCGTTTGCGCAACCGAACACCGTTTTCACAACCTCGTCGGGTAGCTTGCCGGTGTAGGTCACTACATCGCGGCGCATCACGAACGCGAGCGCGGCGATGCGTCGGCCGTCGGCGAGTACGCACGGCAGCCACGCGGGCCGGTACGAACCCATCGCCATTTCGCGGCGCCACAGCGCTTCGAGATGCGGCATTGCGCCTTCGGCGGCGAGCCGGAACGCGATGCCACTGCACGAGCCGCCGCGATCGAGTGCGAGTACGAGCCCCGGTTGCTCCGGCGTGCCGCGATTCACCCGCGACCACAGGTACAACCCGCGATGGTAGCCGTGCACGCGCGAGCGCATCGATTCAACGGTGGGCAGGCCAGGATTCCAGATCAGCGAGCCATAGCCGAACAGCCACAGGTCGCTCGTGCGGTCCCAGCTGGCCAGCGTGGCGTCCAGCGACGCGCGCAGTTCGCTTTCCGTCAGCAGCCGCGATTCACCGAGCATCGGCGGATAGCCGGGGTTCGGCAGCGCGGTGCTGCTTTCGTTGTTGACGCTACCGTTGGAGGAAGCGGCAGGAGCGGGGTTGCGGGCGTTCACGGCCGGTAAGGATCTGGAAAGCCCAGTTCCGCGAGGATTTCGGTTTCGATTGCTTCCATCTCTTCGGCTTCTTCCGCGATCTCGTGATCGTAGCCCTGCGCATGCAGCGCGCCATGCACCAGCAGATGCGCGTAGTGCGCGGCGAGCGGCTTGTTCTGCTCGGTGGCTTCTTTTTCGACCACCGGGCAGCACAGGATCAGATCGCCGGTAACCGGATCGTCCTCGGATTCCGCATACGCAAACGTCAGCACATTCGTCGCGTAATCCTTGCCGCGGTAAGTGCGGTTCAGCGTACGGCCCTCTTCGGCATCGACGAAGCGCACTGTCAGTTCCGCGTCCGCGAACAGCGCGGGCTTCAGCCATGCCGCGACAGTTGCGCGCGGCAGCAACTGCTTGTGCTCCGGCCACGCTTTCGCGGCGGGGAACTGCAGGTTCAGCGTCAGTTTCGGAGCGCGGCTCATGGTCCTCGGCGTCCTCAGCGCGCGTTACCGGCGTCGTCTTTCTTCGAATGCGCGTCGTACGCTTCGACGATGCGCGCAACGAGCGGATGCCGGACCACGTCCGCACTCGTGAAGCGCGTGATCGCGATGCCGCGTACCTCCGACAGCACCTGCTGCGCTTCGATCAACCCGCTCTTGTGGCCGCGCGGCAGATCGACCTGGGTCGTGTCGCCGGTCACGACCGCCTTCGAGCCGAAGCCGATCCGCGTGAGGAACATCTTCATTTGTTCCGGCGTCGTGTTCTGCGCTTCGTCGAGGATGATGAACGCATGGTTCAGCGTGCGACCGCGCATGTACGCGAGCGGCGCGATCTCGATCATCTGGCGCTCGAACATCTTCGCGGTCTTGTCGAAACCGAGCAGGTCGTACAGCGCGTCGTAAAGCGGCCGCAGATACGGATCGACCTTCTGCGCGAGATCGCCGGGCAGGAAGCCGAGACGCTCGCCGGCTTCGACGGCCGGGCGGGTCAGCACGATGCGCTTGACCTGGTCGCGTTCGAGCGCATCGACTGCACACGCTACCGCGAGATAGGTCTTGCCGGTACCGGCCGGCCCGATGCCGAAGGTCACGTCGTGCGACACGATCTGCTTCAGGTATTCGCGCTGCACCGGCGTGCGGCCACGCAGGTCGGCGCGCCGCGTATAGAGCTTCGGACCGAGATCGTCGCCATCCTCGTCGTCGCCGCTGCGCGGTGCTTCGTCGAACGGATGATCGGGGTCGCCGGGAAAGCGTGCGTCGGCATCGGTGCCGTTGTGCGCGGACCCCTGGCGATGCGCCGGCGCACGGCTGGCCGGATGGCGCGCTTCAACCAGCGCGAGCTGGATGTCGTCGATGGATAGCGGCTTGTGCGCGTTGCTGTAGAAGTCTTCGAGTGCCGTCAGCGCGACTTTCGCACCGCGACCGCGGATAGTCATGCGATGGCCGCGACGCTGAATCGTCACATCGAGCGCCTGCTCGATCTGCCGCAGGTTCTCGTCGACTGGTCCGCAGAGATTGGCGAGCCGCGCGTTGTCGTCGCGCGGTGCGGTGAATTCCAGATGCTGCTGAGAGGTCTTCAAGGCGGTGAGTCGCTCCTGTGCGCGCTTAAGGGGTGCCTAGTGAGTGCTGGCCGGCACGGCGTCGTGCAACAGCACGAGTTCGCCGCGCAGCGAGTGCGGATACGCGAGGTTGATCTTCACGTCGACCATCTGGCCGATCAGCCGCGCATGCGAGGCAACCGGCGCCGGGAAGTTCACGACGCGGTTGTTCTCGGTGCGGCCCGCGAGTTCGGTCGGGTCTTTGCGCGACGGTCCTTCGACCAGAATCCGCTCGACCCTGCCGACCATCGCCTGGCTGATACGCACGACGTTCTCTTCGATTGTCGCCTGCAAATGTTGCAGCCGTTTGAGCTTCACTTCGCGCGGCGTGTCGTCGTGCAGATTCGCGGCCGGCGTACCGGGCCGCGGGCTGTAGATAAACGAGAAGCTCGTGTCGTAGCTCATCTCGTGAATCAGCGCCATCATCTTGTCGAAATCTTCTTCGGTCTCACCGGGGAAGCCGACGATCATGTCGGTGGACAGCGACAGGTACGGGCGGATTGCGCGCAGCCGGCGAATCACCGATTTGTATTCGAGCACCGTGTAGCCGCGTTTCATCGCCATCAGGATGCGATCGGAGCCGTGCTGTACCGGCAGATGCAGGTGATTCACGAGCTTCGGCACCTTCGCGTAGGTGTCGATCAGCCGTTGCGTGAATTCCTTCGGATGCGACGTCGTATAGCGAATGCGCTCGATACCGGGGATATCGGCGACGTATTCGACCAGCGTCGCGAAGTCGGCGATATCGGGCGAGTGTTGCGTCAACGCGCCGCGATAAGCGTTCACGTTCTGGCCGAGCAGCGTAACTTCGCGCACGCCCTGATCGGCAAGCCCGGCAATTTCGGTGAGCACGTCGTCGAGCGGACGCGAGACTTCTTCGCCGCGCGTGTACGGCACGACGCAGTAGCTGCAGTACTTGCTGCAGCCTTCCATGATCGAGACGAACGCGCTCGGACCATCGACGCGCGCCGGCGGCAGATGGTCGAACTTTTCGATTTCCGGGAACGAGATGTCGACTTGCGGACGGCCGCTTGTGCGGCGCTGGTCGATCATCTGCGGCAGACGGTGCAGCGTTTGCGGGCCGAACACGAGATCGACATACGGTGCACGCGCAACGATCGCCGCACCTTCCTGGCTCGCGACACAACCGCCCACACCGATGATCAGGTTCGGATTCGCTTCCTTCAGCTCACGCACGCGGCCGAGATCGGAGAAAACTTTCTCCTGGGCCTTTTCGCGCACCGAGCAGGTATTGAAGAGAATGACGTCCGCGTCTTCCGGGGAGTCGGTCTTGATGAGCCCTTCGGCTGCGCCGAGTACGTCGACCATCTTGTCGGAGTCGTACTCGTTCATCTGGCAGCCAAAGGTCTTTACATAAACTTTCTTGGTCATTGAGATTCGCCGTTCGCAGTGGTTAACCTGGGGGCGTCTTCAAGTAAAACAGGTGAAAAGAGGGCGAAAAACGTGCGCGGCCCCGGCCAGCGGGACGACGCAGTGGTGTTCGCAACGGAATCCCGCATTATAGCCGCTCAAAACGGCGCTTTCATCGTGCCGGCTTCGATGCGGGCACCCCGAGCAGTGCTTCCAGTTCGGTCGTGACTTGCGCGAAACGCTCGCTCAGGAAGTCGAGCAGCACCCGCACCCGCGGCGCCATGAAGCGGTTGCGGTGATAGAGCGCATGCAGCGGCGCGTCCGGGTAGTGCCATTCGGGCAGCAGCACGCGCAGCCCGTCGGCGCGCAGGTCGGCTTCGACATCCCACATCGACTTGATCACGATGCCGTAGCCGCGCAGCGCCCATTCGCGGGCGATGGCGCCGTCGTTGGTTTCGCGCGAGGTGTCGAGCGGCACGGTGTAGTGCTGGACTTCGTCGCCGCGTGTGAAGCGCCATTCGTTGACGGGCCCCGACGCGGTGACGAGCACGATGCAGTCAAAACGCGCGAGATCGAGCGGGTCCTTCGGTTCGCCATGCCGCGCGACGTATTCCGGCGATGCGCACAGCACCCGCGGGTTCGGCGCGAGCGGGCGCGCCACCAGCGAGCTGTCGCGCGGCACGCCGAAGCGGATCGCGAGATCGATGTCTTCCTGCACGAGGTTCGACAGCGAATCCGACAGCGTGAGCGCGAACGTCACCTCGGGGTAAAGCTCGTTGAACTCGTCGAGCCAGTGCATCAGCAGGTTGCGGCCGAAATCGGAAGTGGCCGAGATCCGTACCTTGCCGCGTACGACGTTCTGGCCCGCCTGCAGCGCGGCTTCGGCGTCGTCTAGCGCCTGCAGTGCCTGCTGGCAGCAGCTCAGATACAGACGGCCTTCGTCGGTGAGGCGCAACTGGCGAGTCGTGCGCTCGAAGAGCCGCGCTTTCAGTTGCGCTTCCAGCTTGGCGAGCCGCGCGCTGGCGGCCGCCGGCGTGAGACCGAGCTTGCGGCCCGCCGCGGACAGGCCGCCCAGCTGCGCGGCCTCGACGAACAGGCGGATATCGCCGAGATTGTCCATCGATTATTCCAAATAATTTGAAAATGATTCAAATGCTACGCCAATTATCAAATTGACGCGCAACGCGGACAATCCGCACTTCTGAATGGCTTTTTGCCGGAGCGGTGTCGTCTCATGCATCTCGATCACGCAACGATCGTTACTCCCGATCTCGAAGGCGCGCGGCGGTTTTTCGTCGACGTGGTCGGGCTCGTGCGCGGCGCGCGGCCGCCGTTCGGGATCGACGGCGACTGGCTGTATGCGGATGGCCGTCCAGCGATCCATCTGGTCGCGGCGACGGTGCCTGGTTCGACCGCTCGTGCGACGCCGCGTATCGACCATGTCGCGTTTCGACTCGATACCGCCGCCGAGTGGGACGCGCTGCTTGCGCGGCTCGCTGCTGCCAAGGTCGATTCCCAGCGCGCCGAGGTTCCGCTCGCCGGTGAATTGCAATTGTTCGTTGCGCTGGCGCCGGGCGTCGTCATCGAGTTTGTGACGGCCCTGCACAACGTGCATCCTGCGCGCCCCTGAAATCTGGAGAAACTTCGATGCCTATCCCGCTCCTTGCGCTCGCCATCAGTGCGTTCGCTATCGGTACCACCGAGTTCGTGATCATGGGCCTGCTGCCCGAGGTTGCGCACGATCTCGCTGTTTCGCTGCCGTCCGCCGGTTTGCTTGTGAGCGGCTATGCGCTCGGCGTCGCGGTCGGTGCGCCGCTGCTCGCCGCTATCACTAGCAAGATGCCGCGCAAGCTCGCGTTACAGCTGTTGATGGGCGTGTTTATCGTCGGCAACGTGCTGTGCGCGGTGGCGTCCGGCTATACGGTGCTGATGATCGCGCGCGTCGTTACGTCGTTTGCGCACGGCTCGTTCTTCGGTATCGGTGCGGTGGTTGCCGCGTCGCTCGTGCCGCAGGAAAAGCGCGCCAGTGCGATTGCATTGATGTTCACCGGGCTCACGCTCGCGAACGTGCTCGGTGTGCCGTTTGGCACGTTTATCGGGCAGTTGTTCGGCTGGCGCATGGCGTTCTGGATCGTCTCGCTGCTCGGCGTGATTTCGCTTGCCGGTGTGGCCGCGCTCGTGCCGAACCGGCATGACACGGGGCCGGCCGGTCTCGGTCACGAAGTGCGGGTGCTGAAAGACCCGCAGGTCTGGATCGCGCTGCTGATGACGGTGCTCGGGTTCGGTGGTGTGTTCGTCGTGTTCACCTACATCGCGCCGATCCTCGAACAGGTGAGCGGTTTCTCGCCGCACGGCGTGACGCTGATTCTCGTGCTGTTCGGTATCGGTCTGACGATCGGCAATACGCTTGGCGGCAAGCTGGCGGACCGCGCGTTGATGCCTTCGCTGATGGGCATCCTGGTCACGCTCGCCGTCGTGATGGTGGTCTTTGCACACACGAGCCATTCGCAGGTTGCGGCCGCGGTGACCGTGTTTATCTGGGGCATCGCGGCGTTTGCGACCGTGCCGCCGCTACAGATGCGCGTTGTCGAGAAGGCGACGGCGGCACCGAATCTGGCGTCGACGTTGAATATCGGCGCGTTCAATGTCGGCAATGCGGGCGGTGCGTGGCTCGGTGGTCTCGCGATCGGTCATGGCTACGGGCTCGACATGCTGCCGTGGGTCGCGGCTGCGGTGACTGTTGCCGCGTTGCTGTTGACGTGGATTGCAGCGCGGATGGATGCGCCTTCGGCGGTAGTGCAGCAGGCGTAACTGTGACGCTTTATGCCGCCGGCATGATGTTTCATCCAGCGCGCGCCTTATAAGAAATTCGCACAAGCATTCTCAGAATCGTCCTCCGCGATGCTGATAACAGTGTGAAGATAACTTCGTTGGGCGCGGCGAAACGCGATGCTAGTCTAGCCTCCACTAACGCTCGTCCGCCTTCCGGCGGCGCTCCTGGAGGCAATCATGCATTCCCCGCTTGCGCTGGTTCGCGATCCCGCGGCTGAGGCCGCAGCCCTGTCCGCTCATCAGGGTACGCATTTCGTTCATGACGGTTCGCGCAGCAACGAATCGTTCGATACGCTCGAGCATCTCGTCGGTGTGAATCTCGCGCGATTGCGCGCAGAACGGCAACTGTCGCTCGATGCGCTGGCGCGTGCATCCGGTGTGTCCCGCGCGATGCTCGCGCAGATCGAATCGGCGCGCAGCGTGCCGTCGATCAAGGTGCTCTGCAAGGTCGCAGCTGCACTGAAGGTGTCGGTGTCCGCGTTTCTGCGACGGCACGCGCTGAACGGTTTCGAACATCTTCCCGCCGATCGCGCGGCTCGCGTCGTCAGTGCGGATGGCCGCTATTCGGCGCGCTCGCTGTACCCCGATGCAGAGCCCGCCGCCGCCGAGTTTCACGAATTGCGTATTGCACCGCTGCACACGGAACCCGGCACGCGCCGCGCGCCAGGTACGACGGTCAACCTCGTAGTCAGCGAAGGCACGCTCGAAGTGAGCGTGCACGAGCAGCGACAGTTGCTCGCCACTGGCGACGCAATCGTCTTCGATGCGGACCAGCCGTACAGCCTGCGCAATCCCGGCGACACCGAAGCACGCGCGTTTCGCGTGACGCTCAATGCGGAAACGCCGCCGCGCTGGGACGTGCCGCCCGAAACGCTGCGGCATGCGGCGGAACGTGTGGCCGACGCGGGCCGGTGATATTTGCGAATCCCTGTGGCCCGCAGATGTGCCCCGATTCGGGCACATGCCTGGGTGCAGATTCAAGCCTCTAATCTGCTCTTGCCGCGCAGCATGACGTGCGTGGCTGTTGTATCCTTTGCCGGCCGGACATTCGGTCCGGCAATCAGTGCGTCTTCAGGGCGGGGTGAAATTCCCCACCGGCGGTATGCCGGCAGCGCAGTCATCACTGCGCGAGCCGACGAGCCCGCGAGCGCCCGTGTTGTTCTGTCTTGCGAAGCCTCACGGCATCGTTAGACGAAACGGGGTCAGCAGATCTGGTGCGATGCCAGAGCCGACGGTCATAGTCCGGATGGAAGAAGATGTGCAGATAGTCATGTGCGTTCCGTTGCACTGTCGGCCTGGTTTGGCGGCGAGTGGCGGTTTGCGGTCGTGCCGTTCGCGGTGCGGCTCGCGGGATACGTTCTGCCTGTTTGCAATGCCCTGAAACGTTTTTCGCCCAACTCTCGCGAGGAGCGTTTCACATGTCTCTTGCTACTGCTGTTTCCGCTGTTTCCGCGGTTTCTTCCATTGCTGCCTTTCCAGCACCCACGACGATCGCCCCCGATGCGTTCGCCGATCTTCCTCAACTCGTTTTAGAACCTGTGCCCCCACGTATCGCCGCCGCATTGCAGGCGATGCGCGACGGTCGCGCGGTCGTGTTGCAGGACGATCACGATCGCGAGAACGAAGCCGATCTGATCGTGTCCGCCGAACGCCTGAGCGTCGAAACCATGGCACTGCTGATCCGCGAATGCAGCGGCATCGTGTGCCTGTGTCTGCCCGACGAGAAAATCCGCGCGCTCGAATTGCCGCCGATGTCGATCAACAACGAGAGTCGTCACGGCACGGCGTTCACGGTATCGATCGAAGCACGCGATGGCGTGACGACCGGCGTATCGGCTGTCGATCGCGTGACGACGATACGCGCCGCAATCGCCAGGCACGCACAACCCGCCGACATCGTTCGACCGGGGCACGTGTTTCCGTTGCGTGCAATGCCGGGCGGCGTGCTGGCGCGGCGCGGCCATACCGAAGGGACCGTCGATCTCGCGATCCTTGCGGGCCTGCAACCGGCCGGCGTGCTATGCGAACTGATGAACGAGGATGGCACGATGACGCGCGGCGCGGAGGTCGAACGCTTCGCGGCGAAACACAATCTGCCGATCCTGACGATCGCCGAGCTGGTTGAATTCCGCACGGCGCTGGCAGCCGCACGCGAGTATTGCGAAGACTGCGCCTGATCGGAAGCCGCGCTCAGGTAGCAAAACGAAAGCCCGGTAGCACTATCGTGCCATCGGGCTTTCTCGCGCTTATCGAACGGACCGCGCTTAAGACTGCGCGCTGCCGAACTCGCCGCGCACGCCCGCTTCGACGAGCGGGGGCAACTCGTCCATGCGCTCGATGATGCGCGTGATACCGATCTTGCGCAGCACGTCGGCGTATCCCGACGGAATATGACTCGCACCGACGAACGCAATCGTTTTCATCCCCGCCGCGCTCGCCGCATTCAATCCGGCGATGCTGTCCTCGACGACCACGCAGCGATCGGGAGCAACGCCGAGCTGTTGCGCAGCGAACAGATAAACGTCGGGGTAGGGCTTCGGTCGCGCGACCTGTTCGGCGCTGAAGATGCGTTCCGCAAACACATCGCTGAGCCCCGCCCGTCGCACGGATGCGGTCACGCGTGCGAGGTGACTGTTCGATACGACGGCAGCCGGCAGCGTTATCCGGTGCAGCGCCTCGCGCACACCGTTGATCGGACTGAGTGACCTGGCGAGTTCGACTTCGGTGTTGCGCTCGACGGTTTCGAGGAAATCAGCGGGCAGTTTGATATTCAACGATGCTTCGACGCCCGCGAGAAAGCGCGAGGTCTGCTGGCCGAAGGCGGTCTTGACGACCGGCTTGAAATCGAGCGCGGGAAAGAGCGCGGTCAGCGTGTCGAACATCACGCGGTCGGCAATGATTTCGCTGTCGACGAGTACGCCGTCGCAGTCACAGATGAGATGGTCGATCATGCGGCAAAAGAAGAGGCGGGCGGAACATCCGCCACGCGTAAAAGCGTCATGATACGTGCTTTACGCGTGCCGTCGTTCCGTGCCGCCTGATGCGCCGCTCCATTCACCTCGACGAGGCTGACGGGTTAGATCTGCTCCGCACGCGCTTCGATCGTCTTTTCACCCTGAAGCGCCCGCACACGCGCCGGCAGGAACGGGTGGATCAGCAACTGATAAGCCCCGCCGCCAATCACACCGCCGATCAACGGCGCAACGATCGGAATCCACCAGAAGTTATCGGGCGACGGCAGCGCGGACGAACCCCAACCGGCAAAGTAAGCGAACAGACGCGGTCCGAAATCGCGAGCGGGGTTCATCGCCCACGCTTCGAGATATCCCATCGACGCACCGAGTGTTGCCACGAGAAAGCCGATCATCAACGCGCCGACATTCGCCTTGGGCGCCATTTCGTTGAACTGCTCGGTGATCGCAAAGATGCCGAACAGCAGCAGCGCAGTCAGGATCACTTCGTCGGAGAACGCGTGCATCGGTGTGATGGCGAGGCCCGGGTGCGTGAAGAACACGCCGGCTGCGCCGCCGTCCGCGCGCGTCAGATGATGCAGCGTGTTGAAGTGGTCGATTACCGGCGCATACAGCGTGTAGACGAGGACTGCGCCCAGCACACCGCCGATCACCTGCGCGACCCAGTACGGCAACACCTTGCGCCATGAGAAGCCGCGGAACAGCGCCAGTGCCAGTGTGACCGCGGGATTCGCATGCGTACCTGAAATCGAGCCTGTGACGTAGATCGCAATCGTCACCGCCAGCCCCCATGCCATACAGACGCCCCAATAGGCGTTCACATAGGGACTCGGATCGTAAAGCACGTACATGCACGCGACCGAATCGCCGAAAGCGATGATGATCAGGACCGCAATGGCCTCAGAGATCAGTTCTCCTATGAACTGACGCCTCGCTAATTGTTGAGTGATGGTTGACATCGAAAATGCTCCTGAATTGGATGAACGAATCTGATCGGCAGACGAGGGCGCGAACGCCCTGCGCGTCAGCGTCAATCAGCGTCGGCCCACGCTTTTGCAGCGTTCACCGCGCGCTGCCAGCCGTGCACGTGGCGCTTCACATCGTCCGCGGCGAGCGATGCCTTGAAGCGATGATCGAGCTTCCACTGATCCTTCAGTTCGTTCACATCCTTCCAGTAACCCACGGCGAGACCGGCCAGATAGGCGGCGCCGAGCGCGGTGGTTTCGCTGATCTGCGGACGCACGACATCGACGCCGAGCACGTCTGCCTGGAACTGCATCAGCAGGTTATTGGCGCAGGCGCCGCCGTCTACGCGCAGTTCCGCGATGCGGATGCCCGAATCGGCTTCCATGGCTTTCAGCACATCGAGCGACTGATAGGCGATCGAATCGAGCGCCGCGCGTGCGATATGTGCCGAGTCCGTTCCGCGTGTCACGCCGAATAGCGTGCCGCGTGCACGGGCGTTCCAGTGCGGTGCACCGAGGCCCGCGAACGCCGGCACCAGGTAGACGCCGTCCGAATGCGCGACGCTGCCTGCCAGCTTTTCGATATCCGCTGCGCTCTTGATGATCCCGAGCCCGTCGCGCAGCCACTGCACCACCGCGCCGGCGATAAAGATGCTGCCTTCAAGCGCGTAGTTGATCTGGTCGCCGATCTGCCACGCGATGGTCGTGACCAGGTTGTTCTTCGATTCGATCGGTTTGTCGCCGGTGTTCATGACGAGGAAGCAGCCGGTGCCGTAGGTGTTCTTCACCATGCCCGACTGCGTGCACATCTGGCCGAACAGCGCCGCATGCTGATCGCCGGCGATACCCGCCAGCGGAATCTTCGATGCGAACACGGTGGTCACCGTCTGCCCGTAAACCTCCGACGACGGACGCACTTCGGGCAGCATGCTGCGCGGAATGTCGAGCGCTTCGAGCAGTTCTTCGTCCCACTTCAGCGTGTGAATGTTGAAGAGCATCGTGCGCGACGCGTTGGTGACGTCGGTGACGTGGAGCCCCTGCTTCGTGAAGTTCCACACGAGCCAGGTATCCACCGTGCCGAACGCGAGCTTGCCTTGCTTCGCTTTTTCGCGGGCACCTTCGACGTTGTCGAGAATCCAGCGAATCTTGGTCCCGGAGAAATACGAGTCGATCGGCAGGCCGGTTTTGGCGCGTACCTTCTCTTCGAGTCCTTTCGCTTTCAACTGGTCGCAAAAGTCTGCGGTACGGCGGTCCTGCCAGACGATCGCGTTGTAGATCGGTTGTCCGGTTTCGCGATCCCAGACGATGGTCGTTTCGCGCTGGTTCGTGATGCCGATTGCGGCAATCGAGGTGCCGTTCAAACCGGCGCGCGTAACGGCTTCGGCGGCGACGCCTGCCTGGGTCGACCAGATTTCCTGCGGGTCGTGCTCGACCCAGCCCGGACGCGGATAGATCTGCTGGAATTCCTTCTGGGCGACCGACACGATATTGCCTTGCCGGTCGAACAGCATTGCGCGTGAGCTCGTAGTGCCCTGATCTAGCGCGAGGATGTATTGATCCTGCATTGTCTCTTCTCCATGCGTTTTCATGATGAGCCGGAGGGTGTCCGGCGCTCGGAACGGCTTGTTGTTCTAGTGATGCAACTGCCGTGATGCTTGTTACGGATTCCGCAGGCGCGGCGATCACGCGGCGTTAGCCGCGCAGCCCGTCGCGAACGGTGTTATGCGTGCTGGCCGGCCGGTTCGCGTGCGAACCACGCGTCGATTTCACCGGCCACGCGCTCAAGCGTGCCCGCTTCGACGTGCAGACCGAGCTTCGAACGGCGCCACAGCACGTCTTTTGAGCTGCGTGCCCATTCGATGTCGCGCAGATAGCGCAGCTCGGATTCGTACAGGCCCGGTGTGAATGCCTGGCCGAGATCGTCGAGCGAACGTGCGTTGCCGATCACCTTCGATGCGCGTGTGCCGTAGGCGCGCGCATAGCGGTGCGCGAGCGCGGCCGGCAGCCACGAGTATTGCTGCTGGAACTGCGCGAGAAAGCGCTTGAAGTTGGCTCCGGCGATATCGCCGCCGGGCAGCGGCGCGCGCGCGGCGGTCCACGCGGGGGCGTTCTTCTGCAACGCGCGGGCGAGTTCGTCGACGGCTTCTTCGGCGAGCTTGCGGAAGGTTGTGATCTTGCCGCCGAACACCGACAGCAGCGGTGCTTCGCCGGACGGTGCGTCGAGTTCGAGCCGGTAGTCGCGCGTCACCGCCGACGGGTTGTCCGCGTTCTCGTCTTCGAGCAGCGGGCGCACGCCGGAATAAGTCCAGCTCACGTCGCGCGGTGCGATCTGCCGACGGAAGTAACGGTTGATCGAATCGCACAGGTACTGGATTTCATCCGGCGTGATCGAAACTTCAGCGGGGTCGCCGTGATATTCGATGTCGGTGGTGCCGATCAGCGTGAAGTCGTGTTCGTACGGAATCGCGAAGATGATCCGCTTGTCCGGGTTCTGGAAGATGTACGCGTGGTCGTGGTCGAACAGTTTGGGTACGACGATATGGCTGCCTTTCACGAGCCGTACGCTGTGATGCGCGCCGCGTCCCAGCGGGCCATGCAGCAGCTCGCCGACCCACGGGCCCGCCGCGTTGGCGATCGCCCCGGCGCGTACGTCGAGCACGCTGCCGTCCTCCTGCTGGAGTTGCGCGTGCCATTCGCCGCCGGCGCGCACGGCGCCGATCAGCTTCGTGCGGGTGAGTACCGTTGCGCCGTGCTCCTGCGCGTCGAGCGCATTCAGCACGACGAGGCGGGCGTCATCGACCCAGCCGTCGGAATAGACAAAGCCGCGTTTGATCGATTCGACGAGCGGGGCGCCCGCCGGATGGCGCCGCATGTCGATGCCGCGGGAGCCGGGCAGCAGTTCGCGCCGGGCCAGGTGATCGTAGAGAAAGAGACCCGCGCGGATCAGCCAGGCGGGCCGCAGATCGGGCATGTGGGGCATCACGAAGCGCAGCGGCCACATGATGTGCGGCGCGGCGCGCAGCAGCGTTTCACGCTCCTGCAGCGCCTTGCGCACGAGCCCGAACTCGCGATACTCCAGGTAGCGCAGGCCGCCGTGAATCAGCTTGGTGCTGCACGACGAGGTGTGTGCCGCGAGGTCGTGCTGCTCGCAGAGCAGCACCGACAAACCGCGACCGGCGGCGTCGCGGGCAATGCCCGCACCGTTGATTCCGCCGCCCACGACGAGCAGGTCGTATCTAGAACCTTGCGTCACCGGCTGTGCTCCCAGTCCATAAAGGAAACATGAAGGAAAAACTATCGAACCGATAGTGTTCGTTTTCGAACTTTAATGAACAAATTCGAAAAAGTAAAGTTCATCTGGAGAATCGGGGAAGTCTGGTGACTGGCGCAACCGGTTGCCGCGGACGATACTCTCGGCAGCAGCTTTCTTGAGGTGAATCATGCGTGGAATCTGGATGATCGGCGCCGCGGCGCTGGTCGCGGGATGTGTGGGGACGCCGCAGCTCGGCGGGACATGGGGCGCGCCTTCATTCGCGGCGCTTCAGCAGATGTGCGGCACCCAGAGCGTGGACTACGGCAGCGACGCGCAGGGCGTGTATTCGACGGTGTTCGATGCTTATGTGGCGAGCCGTCATGGCGGGTTATCGAAGGACGGGTTCTGCGGCTTCCAGACTACGCTGGCGCAGCACTACGCCACGCTTGGCGCGAGCAGCGACCCGCAGGCGCGCAACCAGTGGGTCGCGTTCCTGCTCGATCAACGGGTGAAGGCGTTGAGCTGGCGGGCGGCCGTCGATCCCACCTTGCGTAGCGGCTGAAGATTGACGCGCTTTCCACTTCGCGCGCGAGACGGGTAGTCCATCCGCATATCGCGCCGCCTTTTCACGGTAGGGCTACGAAACGCAGGCCTCAAGCTTTCCCCCTTGCACCGCTATAACTAGAGGTCGCCTGAGCGGGCGCACGTGTTCAACGTGTTCTGGGAGAGGTCTGCATGTCAGTCGGTTTCTATCCCTTCTCGTCCTCCGTCGGCCTGCCGACGCCGCCGCAGCCTTCGCCGGGACCTGTGCCGCTACCACCGGGCCAGAAACCATCGCCATCTGCGAGCCCCGCCCCAGCGGCAGCGGCGCCGTCCGCGCCCGCGACGCCGCCCTCCAATCCACCGAGCCAGCCGCCGGGCACCATCGCCGGCCAGCTGGCCGCGGGCACGACGCTCAAAGCGGGCCAGGACATCCGCTCCGCGAACGGCCAGTACGAACTGAAGATGCAGCAGGACGGTAATCTGGTCCTTTACGATCTGGCGAACCACAAGGCGCTGTGGTCGTCCGGCACGGCGGGCAGTGGCGCGCAGTCGGCGGTCATGCAGAAGGACGGCAACCTCGTCATCCTCAAGGGCACGCAACCGGTCTGGGTCAGCAAGACGAACGGCTCGCCCGGCGCGAGCCTGATGGTTCAGAACGACGGTAACGCGGTCATCTACAAGGCGAACGCGAAAGGCGACAAGGCACCGCCGGCAAGTGCGTGGAGTTCCGGTACGGCGGCCATGACGGTCGATACGCCCGACCCCGGCACGGCACCGACTACCGAGGTGCAACCGCCTGCGACGGTCGGGCTCTTCGCACCGGGCCTGCCGCCTCTCGGCGAACAGCAATACACGCTCACCAACGGCGAATCGGCGTGGACCGTGCTGCAAAAGAGTCACGTGTTCGACGGCAAGGATCTCGTCGACGCCACGCCGCTGCTGAACAAGAATCTCGCGGCCACGCCGTATCTCGACCGGCAGCCATTCGGCAACCGGCCGGCGAATCCCAGCAACGCGGTCTACTACATCTCGGACGGCAAGACCGTGACCGTGCTCGACTCGACGCGGCTCGGCATGCTGGAGCAGGAGCGCCAGCAACTCTACGCGGCCGAACACGAACCAGACCCGGCCAAAAAGACCACCGACGAGCAGCAACTTACCGCGACGATCTACACGGAGTTCGACTACGCGGGTACGCAGCAGGCCGTGCCGGACCTGACGCAACTGGCAAACTCGATCAAGCAGCGCGCGCCGAACGATCCGACGCTGAGTACGGCGGTGGATGCCGCAGTTGCCAGATACGCGGCCGATCTCAACGCCCAGGGCCGCACACCCGATCAGCTCGGCGCAATCGACAAGGCCGCCGCCGCGGGCAACTGGTCGCAGGTGCAGAGCCTCACGCAGCAGCAGATCGTCGCGTTCGTCGGCAAGGATCAGGGCGATGCGGCGGTCGGCGATATTTCTGCGCGCGGCGGTGTCTACCTCACTTACGCAGGCGGCAATCCGCAGTTCGCGAAAGCGGTCGAGCAGGGCATCAAGAACGCCCAGCAGCAGGTGCTGATCGACAATCCGGTCAAGACGGTTCAGGACGCTTACAACAAGGGCGGCGCGGCCGCGGCGATGAAAGCGCTGAACCAGATGACCGATCCGCAGACCATGACGCCCGGGCAGGTGGGGCAAATCATGTCGGATCCGCGCATTCAGGCGGTCGTCAAGAAGAGCCTCGACGGCATTCAGTGGAGCGATCCGGATTCGATCTCCATCACCGACGATCTCTCCGCTGCCTGTCAGCACGCGGTGGAGAGCGATCAGGGGCATCCCGGCATGGGCAAGGCGGCGGTGGATCAGATCGCCGCCGACGTGATCGACGCATCGGGCAGCATGCAGAACACGCCGCAATTGATTGGCGACCCGCCGGTGCTGTTCAAGGTGCTCGAAAACGGCGCGGCGCAGGGCAACGTATCGCTCGCGCTGGCCGTCGCGGCGAAGGCGACGCTGAGCAACGATACGGCGACGCAGGGGGTGGCGGTCGATGCTGCGCGCGCTGGTATCGACGCGTTCTCCAGTTCGGTGAAAAACCTCAACAGCCAGACCGCGCAGGACGCGCAGTTCATCGGCGTGCCGTTGCAGGACTGGGGCGGCGACAGCACGGCAGCCGAGCAGCAGGCGGCTATCCAGAAGCTGCTCGCCGACAATCCGGCCGACGCGAAGAAGCTCAATGCCGATGGTCTGCAGGAACTCGCGCAGCAGGAGCAATACAACAGCATGCAGATGGCGGTCGCGGCTTACTCGCCGGACCTGAACGGCGTGGCCGGTTTCAATCACGACGCGCCGCGCGACGTCACGCCGGGCGCGGTGCAGGCCACGCCGAGCGTCATGCGCGCGCTCGACGCCGTGCCGACGTTCGCCGGTGCTGCGCAAGCGGGCAATTCGACCACGCGCAATACGACGGTCACGAATACGCTGTGGTTCCAGCGTTCGTCGCGCAACGTGATCTATCAATCGCTGAAGGCGCTGTTAGTCCAGGACCCGTCGACGATGCCGGCGAGCCTCGCCAAATTCGGCCTGCGCGACAAGCTGCCCGACCCGGTGAAGAATCTGTTGCTGAGCTCGGACGGCAAGAATTTCAACACTATCCTCGAGCGCGTCAACAAGGGCGTCAGCGGCTATCTGTTCCTGCAGAACGGGGCATTCTGTCTCGACAACATCAGCACGGAACCGCACACCGTCGCGAACATCATCGAGGACGGCACGTACGCCGCGCAGCACGATCTGTTCGGTCTGTCGCAGTCGATGGCTGCCGTGCTGCCCAACAGCGGCGCGCTCGCGACCGTGCGTCCCGGTTCCGGGCAGACGCCGATCGCGGCAGCCCTCAACCGGTTGTCGAGCGCCGTCGACGGCATGAGCATATCGGATGGTGCGAAGAAGGCGCTAAAAGTCGCGGCCGGTGGCGCGTTTCGCGATACGGCGGACCTCGCTTATCTCGGCATCGACGCGGCTAACGCGGTCACGTATTTTACCGACGCGCAAACACCGGGCGACTACGAGCATGCGGCCGGCGAGACGCTCAGCGTGGCGGGCGACGCGGCTTTCCTGCTGGCCGCGGGGGGCGAGGCGGCGGGCGTTGAAACGATACTCGGCATCGGTATGGGCGCGGTCGGCTGGACCGGCATCGGAGCCGTGGTCATGCTGGCGGGCGCGGGCGTGTTCACCATCGGCAGCGCGGAAAACCATTCGCATGCGTTCGACGGCAACGACCAGCAATATCTCGTCGCGATCGGCGTGAAACCCGACATCGCCGCGCAACTGGCCAAGCATTCGTTCAGTTTCGACGCGAATGCACCGACCGCCGGCTCGTTCCTCACGCAGTATTTCCACGACGCGAAGGCGCCGCAATCGCAAATGGTCGCGTGGCTCAATTCGCTGACGCCGAAGCAGGCCGATGCGGTCGCGAGTGCGCTGAAAGCGGCCGATGGTGAATGGGAGAGCCGTCCGATGAAGCAGAATGCGGCCCAGTTCGATCAGGCATTGCTGGACGCGGGCATCATGCCGCCGATCAATCTGATCGCAGACAGTCAACCGTCTGCACCGGGTCAGCCGGCGGGGTAAGGCGGTGCCGGGCTAAGGTGCGCTCAGGTGCGCTTAGGTGTGTTTAGGCAGAGCACGCATATTGCGCGTGCTGGATCGGCGCGCCGATCCATTCCGGCGCAACCGACGTGGCAGGGTCCCGGCGCGGGCATCAAGCCGCGCCGGAGGGGAATCAGGACAACCGTTTGATCGCCCGGAGCGCGGTATCGCCGGTTTCGGTGAGACTCCATTGGCGCAGACCGGATGCGAGCTTTTCGAGCTGAACGAGCTGTCGTTCGAGCAGGGCATCCAGTTCATCCCGCTCCATCTCGACCTGATTCGGAGCGTCTTTCACTAGCAACAGTGTGGCGAATTCATGCGGACTCAGCATCGTTTTCTCCGTGTGAACTGCACCCGTATCACCAGAACAGCCAGCCTGGGGCTGGCGCGAACCGCGGGGCGATGCATGCGCGAGGGCAGCGTATGCCGCCGACGCAGCGGGCGGACATGCGTCGGGGAACTGGAGTTTAGTCAACCCAATAGAGAACGCCAAACCCGCCCCGTAAAATTTTCCATTTGACAACTGTCATATGGAGCGGCGGTCGGGCTGAGCAGCCAAATCCTTGATTTCACTCGAAGTTTAGCGTGCGCTGCAACATGGCTGCACAGCGAAGCTTACGTGGCGACGTAGACCTGGATGCCGGCGCTTGCGAGCGTTTCGTCCATCTCGGCGGGCGGTGGGGCGTCGGTGAACAGCGCATCGATCTGGTTCAGATGGCCCTGCCGAACGAGTGCCGGGCGGCCGAACTTCGAGTGATCGGCGGTGAGAAATGCGGTGCGTGCGTGCTCGATGATCGCCTCGGCGACGCGCACTTCCCGCGTGTCGAAGTCACGCAGCGTGCCGTCGGGTTCGATGCTCGACGTGCCGATGATCGCGAAATCGACCTTGAACTGGCGGATAAAGTCGATCGCCAGTTCGCCGACGATCCCCTTGTCCCACGGCCGTACGATCCCGCCCGTGACCAGCACCTCGCAGTCCGGATAGCCGCTCATCATGCTTGCGACGTTCAGGTTGTTGGTGATCACTCTCAGCCCGCGATGACGGTTCAGCGCGCGCGCGACTTCCTCAGTTGTGGTGCCGAGATTGATGAACAGCGACGCCTGGTCGGGAATGTGAGTCGCCACTAACGCGGCGATGCGCCGTTTCTCTTCGTGGAACATCCGCTGGCGCGCGGTGTACGAGACGTTCTCCGAACTGGTCGGCAGACTGGCGCCGCCGTGATAGCGGCGCAGCAGGTTCATATCCGCGAGCCAGTTCACGTCGCGCCGGATCGTCTGCGGCGTCACGTCGAAATGGGCCGCGAGATCCTCCACGGTGACGAAGCCGTCGCGTTGCACCCACTCGAGCAGTTCCTGTTGGCGCGCGTTGAGGGTCAGGCGAGGGTCTCGGGTCATGGCGTTCTGGTGTGCAGCGCGTGCCACGCACGCGAGCGAGGGTTGGCGAAGTGAGCGCGAAGTTTGAGCGCAAAGTGAGCGTATTGTAAAACCTTCCCGCGGGTTGTCTGCCCAGCTGCGCGACATCCGCCGCCTCGCGCGCGACTTACTCAGATGCCCAGCGCATTTATTCATTTGATAAATGAATTTGTTTTTAGCGGCGGTTCGCGCTGCAATCTTCCGTTCTCCGCTTCTGCATTCCTTTAGCGGTCCCGCCGTGCGATACGGTCGGGCCGCGTTTTCCGAGAGCCTTCGACATGACCCGCTTCAACTGGCAAAACCCGTATCCGACGCCGCGTCTGCCCGTATTCGCGCGCAATATCGTTTCGACTTCGCACCCGCTCGCGGCCCAGGCCGGGTTACGGATGCTCTGGAAGGGCGGCAACGCGGTCGACGCAGCGATTGCCGCTGCGGCGGCGATCACGGTCGTCGAACCGGTGTCGTGCGGCCTGGGCGGCGATGCGTTTGCGCTCGTGTGGGACGGCAAGAAGCTGCATGGGTTGAACGCATCGGGTGTGTCGCCGGCGGCGTGGAACGTCGACTACTTCAAGCGTAAATACGGCGAAGAAGGCGGCCTCGCGAAGCAGCCAAAGCGCGGCTGGGACACCGTCACGGTGCCGGGTGTGATCGCGGGCTGGGAAGCGCTGCACGAGAAATTCGGCTCGCTGCCGTTTGCCGACCTGATGGAGCCGGCCATCGAAATCGCCGAGCGCGGTCATGCGGTGGCGAGCATCGTTGCTTACAAATGGGCAGCGGCCATCCCCGATCTGAAGGACCAACCCGGTTTCGCGCAGACCTTCATGCCGCGCGGCCGCGCGCCTGAAGTCAGCGAACTGGTGCGCTTGCCCGGCCACGCGAAGACCTTGCGCCTGCTCGCCGAACAAGGTCCGCGTGCGTACTACGAAGGCGAGATTGCCGAGCGCATCGCCGCGTTTTCGCGCGAAGGCGGCGGTGCGATGACGACCGGCGATCTGCGCGGCTATCGTGCGGACTGGGTTGAACCGATCGGCAAGGATTATCGCGGCTATACCGTTCATGAAATTCCGCCGAACGGGCAGGGCATTGCGGCGCTGATCGCACTCGGCATCCTCGAGCAGTTCGATATGAATACGCTGACCGTCGACAGAATCGAGTCGCAGCATCTGCAGATCGAAGCGATGAAGCTCGCGTTTGCCGATGTCTACCAGTATGTGGCCGACCCGCGCTCGATGGACGTGACGCCCGAACAGATGCTCGATGACGCCTACCTGAAGTCGCGCGCGAAGCTCATCGATCCGAAACGCGCGACGCATTTCGACTTCGGCATGCCGCAGGCCGGCGGGACGATCTACATGTCCGCCGCCGACGAGAACGGCATGATGGTGAGCTTCATCCAGTCGAACTACATGGGCTTCGGCTCAGGCGTCGTCGTGCCCGACACGGGGATTGCGCTGCAGAACCGCGGCTGCGGTTTCTCGATGGATCCGAAGTCGCCGAATGTCGTCGAAGGCGGCAAGCGGCCGTTCCACACGATCATTCCGGCGTTCCTGACGCAGCAGGTCGACGGCCGCCAGGAGGCGGTGATGAGTTTCGGCGTGATGGGCGGCGACATGCAGCCGCAAGGCCATCTGCAGTCGATCGTGCGGATGCTCGATTACGGCCAGCAACCGCAGGCGGCCTGCGATGCGCCGCGCTGGAAGGTCAACCGCGACTTCACGATCGACGTCGAGTCGACGCTCGATGCGGATACGGCGAAGGCGCTCGAAGGTCTCGGCCACACGATCAAGTCCGTCGACGATCCCTATATGGACTTTGGCTCCGGCCAGTACATCTGGAAGCTCGACCGCAACGAGCCGGAACGCGGCTATGTGGCCGCCAGCGACAGCCGCCGCGACGGACTGGCTGCCGGCTTCTGAAACGGTATGAACCATTAGGCCGGTTTTCGCCGCGGTGCGTCCCCGTTCCCCCGGGACGCACCGCGCGACGGTTCGATCCCGCCCGAAAACCAGATATACGATTTGCATCGTTCGCCGGAATAGCCATACCGGATAAGCAGACCCGCTCACCCAGGAGCGGGCAGGAGACCTCCCGATGATCCCTTCGACGCCGCAATCCGCGACGCCCGCCGTATCTTCCGTACCTCCCGTGCCGCATCTATCTGCGCCGTTATCGCGAGCCACGGTGCGGCGGATTGTGTTTTCGTCGTCGGTCGGTAATGCCCTCGAATGGTTCGATTTCCTCGTTTACGGCTATTTCGCCGCGATCATCGCGAAGCAGTTCTTCCCGTTGCACGACGAGTGGCTCTCCACTCTGCTCGCGATCGCCACCTTCGGCATCTCGTTCCTGATGCGTCCGTTGGGCGCGGTCGTGCTCGGTATCTATGGCGACCGAAAGGGTCGTAAGGCGGCGCTGACGCTTGCCATCGCGCTGATGATGGTCGGCACGTTCGCGATGGCGGTCATGCCGTCGTATGCGTCGATCGGCATCGCGGCACCGCTTCTCGTGCTGTTCGCGCGACTCGTGCAAGGCTTTGCGGTGGGCGGCGAATTCGGCAGTGCGACGGCGTTCATGGTCGAGCATAGCCCGACCCGTCGAGGCTATTACGCGAGCTGGCAATTCGCGAGCCAGGGTCTCGCGGCGATTACGGCGGCCGCATTCGGCTCGCTGCTGACGGTATGGATGTCGCCTGAATCGCTGACCAGCTGGGGCTGGCGCATCCCGTTCATCTTCGGTCTGCTGATCGGGCCGGTGGGGTATTACATTCGCGCGCATCTGGACGAGACGCCCGAGTTCGTCGCGGCACAGCGCGAGCGGGCCGCAGCGCCACAGGACACCACCGAAAAAAATCCGGTTTCGTTCGGCAACCAGTGGGCGAACCTGATTCTTGCGATCGGCATCGTTGCCCAGTCGACGGTCGGCGTGTACGTGCTGCAGCTCTACATGCCGATGTATGCGGTCAAGCAGCTGCATATGGCGGCCGCGGCTTCGTTCGGCGTCGTGGTGTTGAACGGCGGCTTGCAGTTCCTGCTGTCGCCGGTAATGGGCGCGCTGTCCGACCGCATTGGCCGGATCAGGATCATGCTGACGACATCGGTGCTAATGGGCACGCTGATCTATCCGATGTTCGCGCTGCTGCAACGTCACCCGACCATTGGCTGGCTATTGTTGCTGCAAGCGATGGCCGGTATCTTCAAGGCCGCTTACTCAGGACCGATGCCAGCGCTGCTCGCTGAGATTTTTCCGACCCGCGTGCGCTCGACCGGGCTGTCGATCGGCTACAGCATCGGCGTCACGATCTTCGGCGGCTTCGCACCGACAATAGTAGAGACTTTCATCCATTTGACCGGCGACAAGCTCGCACCGAGCTATTACGTGCTGGCGGCTGCGGTGCTGTCGGGGGTGTCTCTTGTGATTGTCGGGTGGCGCATGCGGCGCCATCGGTAACTCGCCAGACCTTACGTACCGGACATTCGCAGCGCGATTGCCGGTAGAATCCACGGGCGGCCCGACATCGGGCCGCCTGTTTTTTTATGCGCCGGACTCCTGTCGTTTTGATTCGAAAGAATTCGATCGTCTATGGAAGGAACTGCCGAAAGCCGGCACGGTCTGTGCTGGCATATCTGCACATTTGCGTAACACCAGCTAAGATGCAAGATAGAAACGGGTTACCAATTTCAAAGCGCTGTATTTGACACGGTGGGCCGCCGGGCGAAACGAGGCGTTTGAGCAAGCTCCGCGAGTCAATACAGTTTTGGGAGCACCAGAGAATGCAAACACCCAACCATGTAATGCCATGGCGTATTGAGGATATCGACCTGACCCGCATCGACCGTCAGCGCGCGGTCGCCAACGAAGATCTGCTGCTGCTGCTGTGCGCATCGTCCTTCATCGAAAGCGGCTCCGACCTCTACACGGCCAACCTCAGTACATTTTTTAACGGCGATCCGGAAGTTTCGGCGTGGCTCAACAACGAGTGGGAACCCGAAGAGCTGCAACACGGCCGGGCGCTGAAAACTTACATTGCCTACGTGTGGCCGGAATTCGACTGGGATACGGCGTTCCGCAGTTTCTTCGAAGAGTATTCGAAGACCTGTTCCGTGGAAGATTTCGAAAAGACGCGTGCGCTCGAACTGGTTGCACGCTGTGTGGTCGAGACCGGCACGGCGACGTTGTATCGTGCGATCGGCGAGTGCTCGGATGAGCCGGTGCTCAAAGAGATCACCGACAACATCCGCACCGACGAAGTCCGTCACTACAAGCACTTTTTCAAATATTTCAAGAAGTACAACAAGATTGAAGGCAATGGCCGGCTTGCCGTGCTCGGTGCGTTGATGCGCCGCGTGATGGAAATCAAGAACGAGGACTCGGAGATTGCGCTGCGTCACGTGTTCGCGATTCGCTATCCGGAGCGCGTGCACGATTCGGCTTATAACCGCGAGAAAGCGGCGCGCGTCAATGCGCTGGTGCGGCGTAATCTGTCGGCCGACATGTGCGTGAAGATGCTGCTCAAGCCGCTCGATCTGCCTGCGAAGATTCAGCCTGGTGTTCACTATCCGCTGGCTAAGATCACGCAGCACGTGTTTTTCCGCTGATTTACCGGGTATTTCGTGCGGCGCTTAAGGTGCCGTGCGCAACCGGCAACCGCTACTTACATGGCCCGCTTTAGCGGGCCATTCTCGTTGCAGACCGTCGCCAAGGAACTGTCGATGTCCGATTCTTCCGCTTCCTCCGCGTCTTCTAACCGCGAACGCATGCTTGAACAGCAGACCTTCGATGCATGGCCGCAACCATTGCGCGAGTTGTTCGATGGCACGTCGCTGGTCGCGAAGATGGGCTTCACTACATCGCTCGTGACTGTCGATGCAAGCGGTTCGACTCGCACTTCATTGCTCGGACCGGGCGAGCTATACGCGCCCGATGCGCAACGACTCAGCATCGCGCTCTGGCCGCAATCGCGAGCGGCGCGCGTACTCGCGCAGCGTGGCCGCGCGGCGTTGACGTTTGTATTCGATGAGGCGTTTTATCAGGTGCAGCTTCGCATGGCGCCGCTCGCGGCGACCGATGCGACGCTCGCATACTTCATCGGATCGATCGAGACGGGCGAAGTGCAGCGCGTGGGTTACGCACGGCTGACAGGTGGGATTTCGTTTGAACTGGGCGCGGATAGCGCTGCGGTGCTCGCGCGTTGGGAGCAACAGATCGGTGATCTGAAGCGTGCCGCCGATGCCGCAACGCGCGGTGGCTAGCTGCTGCTAGCAGCACCGCGGTCACACAACAGCAAGCGACACAACCTGCTTCAGAACAACGCCATTACCGGCCGCGTTGCCCGCCGTTGCGCGGCACGCCACCCGGGTTGGTGTTGCCAGTACCACGCGGACGATTACCACTGAGCAGCGCGCCTGCATTGTTCGACGGTTTCCGCGGCGCATGCTGTGCAGCACCGCCTGTGTCGTGCGAGGCCGCGCGCGGCTTGTCCTGACTACGCGGTGCATCCTTGCGAGGCTGGCCTTGCGTCGTCCCTGCCTTCGCAGCATGAGCAGGCTTCGCACCACCGCCTTGCGCCTTTGGCTTGGCTTGCTGCGCGCCACCGGCAGCCGGCCGTTGACCTGAACGCGGCGCTGGCTTGGCCGATCCCGATCCACCTTCACGCTTCGGCGCACCCTGGCTCTGACGCGGCTGACGTCCACCTCCGCCGCCAGCACCCTGGCTGCGACGCAGGATCGGTTCGGGCTTCGCGGTCGGATCCGGTTCGAAGCCCGGAATCACTTCCTGCGGCACCGCACGCTTGATCAGCTTCTCGATGTCCTTCAGCAGTTGCAACTCGTCGACGCACACGAGCGAGATCGCTTCGCCCGTCGCACCCGCACGGCCGGTACGACCAATACGGTGCACGTAGTCTTCGGGCACGTTCGGCAGGTCGAAGTTGACCACGTGCGGCAACTGGTCGATATCGATACCGCGTGCAGCGATGTCGGTGGCCACCAGCACCTGCAGCGTGCCGTCCTTGAACTCGGCGAGCGCCCGTGTGCGTGCGGACTGACTCTTGTTGCCGTGAATTGCGAGCGCGCTGATGCCGTCCTTACCGAGCTGTTCGGCAAGACGGTTCGCACCGTGCTTGGTACGCGTGAACACGAGCACCTGGAACCAGTTGTACTGACGGATCAGATGCGTGAGCATCTCGCGCTTACGATCGCGATCGACCGGGTGAATCTTCTGCGCGACGAGTTCGGCTGTGGTATTGCGACGCGCGACTTCGATCAGCGCCGGCGAATCGAGCAGGTTGTCGGCGAGCGTCTTGATTTCATCGGAGAACGTTGCGGAGAACAGCAGGTTCTGCCGCTTCGGCGGCAGCTTCGCGAGTACACGCTTGATGTCGTGGATGAAGCCCATATCGAGCATGCGGTCGGCTTCGTCGAGCACGAGGATCTCGATATGCGACAGATCGATGGTCTTCTGCTGCATGTGATCGAGCAGACGCCCGGGCGTCGCGACGACGATGTCGACGCCGCGGCGCAGCGCATCGATCTGCGGATTGATGCCGACGCCGCCGAACATCACGGTCGACTTCAGCTTCAGATATTTGCCGTACGCCCGCACGCTTTCCTCGACCTGGGCGGCGAGTTCACGCGTCGGCGTGAGGATCAGGGCGCGCACGACGCGCTTGCCCGATGCGTGCGGCGGCATGCCGGTCAGGCGTTGCAGGATGGGCAGCGTGAAGCCGGCGGTCTTGCCGGTGCCGGTCTGTGCGCCGGCCAGCAGATCGCCGCCGTTCAGGACCGCGGGGATCGCCTGCAACTGGATCGGCGTAGGGGACGTGTAGCCCAGTTCGTGCACGGCACGGACGAGGGGTTCGGACAAACCGAGGGAATCAAATGACATAAATACTCTTTGCAATGCAATTGGAGCGACAGGCGCAAATGTTGCCGGTTGGCGCGTCTCGACTCGAGATGCGCGCGGGCTTCGGCTTGCTGGCCGGTCGCAGGGAAAACGGGCGGCGCGCGGTGTGCGTGCCGGATGCATCGACGCGCTATGCAGACACGTCGACTGGCGTTAAGTTGCATTCGCCGCGATAGGCATCACGCGACATAGCGCGCGACGGTGACGAATTGACACAGGCTGCCGGCCAGCACGAACAGGTGCCAGATGCCATGCCCATGCCGGATGCGCTCGTCGTTGATGAAGAAGTAAATGCCGGCGCTATAGATAAGACCGCCGGCGACGAGCCATGCGGTGCCTGCGGCCGGTAAGGCTTCGACCAGCGGGCGGACGGCTACGAGCGCGAGCCATCCCATCAATACATACAGCACCATCGAGACGCTACGGGTGCGGCGCCCGAGCGTGAGTTCCTGCACGATGCCGAGAACGGCGAGCCCCCAGCTTACGCCGAAAAGCGACCAGCCCCACGGTCCGCGCAAGGTGACGAGCGTGAACGGCGTGTAGCTGCCGGCGATCAGCAGGTAAATCGCCGAATGATCGCACTTCTGCAATACCGCTTTGAGCCGCGGACTGCGAACGCTGTGATAGAGCGTCGAGATCGCGTACAGCGTGAGCAACATCGCACCGTACACACTGAAGCTGACGACCTTATATGCGTCGCCCTGCAGCGCGCCCATCGTGACGAGCGTCGCCAGTCCCGCCACCGACAGCACCGCGCCGACGAGGTGGGTAATACTGTTGAACCGCTCACCAACGTGCACGCGTAGCTCCTCTACCTGTTTGCTGTGCGCATCGTCATGCCGTCTTGCGCACGTTTCATCCTATGGTCCTGCAAAAAACGAAGGGCGCGGCCGCGATGCTCGCAGGCCGCGCCCCGATGCGATCGGGCGCTATCAGTCGAGCGGCGCCGAACGCAGATCGCTGACCTGTTGCGGCGACACGGCCGTGCCGTGGTTGCCCCACGTCTGGCGAATGTACGTCACGACAGCAGCGACTTCCTGGTTCGACAGCGACTGCGCGAACGGCGGCATCCCGTACGGCTTCGGATTGCCGAACGTGCTGGGCGGATAACCGCCGTTGAGCACCATGCGGATCGGGTTGACCGCCGACGGCATCTGAATGGACGGATTATTCGCGAGCGGCGGGAAGTGCGGGGCATACCAAGACCGTTTGCTGCGTGACACTTCGCGCAGTTGTCGAGGTAGATCTTCTTGCCCTGTTCCGCGAGCTGGCTGGCGAGCTGCGGCGACGTTTGCAGCTGCAGCGATTCCGGCGCTTCGTCCTTCTGCGGAATCGTCTTCAGGTACGTCGACATCGCCTTGATATCGTCGTCCGACAGATACTGCAAGCTGTTGTGCACGACTTCCGCCATCGGGCCGAACACCGCGCCACGCTGCGACACACCGGTCTTCAGCAGGTCGGAGATGTCCTTGATGTCCCAGTCGCCGAGGCCGGCTTCCTTGTTCGACGTCAGCGACGGCGCGTACCAGTTCTGCAGCGGAATCAGGCCGCCGGCAAACGCCGCCGAGCTGACCGGGCCGCCCATCATGTTGATCGACGTGTGGCACATGCTGCAGTGACCGAGACCTTCGATCAGATACGCACCGCGATTCCACTCGACCGATTTGGTCGGATCCGCCTTGTACTCGCCTTCGCGGAAGAACAGCGTGCGCCAGCCGATCAGCAGGTTGCGGTTGTTGAACGGGAAGCGCAGTTCATGCGGACGGCTCGGCAGCGACACCGGCGAAACCGAGCGCAGGTACGCGTAGATCGCGTCCGAATCGGCGCGCGTGACCTTCGTGTAGCTCGTGAACGGGAAGCCCGGATACAGCAGGCTGCCGTCCTTCGACCGGCCCGTATGCAGCGCGCGGTAGAAGTCGTCCTGGCTCCACTTGCCGATACCGAATTGATCGTCAGGCGTGATGTTCGGCGTGTACATCGTGCCGAACGGCGTCGCCATCGGCAGGCCGCCGGCGAATTCCTTGCCGCCGCGTACCGTATGGCACGCGATACAGTCGCCGGCGCGGGCGAGGTACTCGCCCTGCTTGATCAGCGCGGCCTGGTCGGCGGGCGTGGCTGCAACGGCCGTGCCGTTATGCAGGTGATCGCCGCCCGACCACAGGACCGGGACGAGCGCGGCGGCTGCAACAACGACGACAGCCGAAAGAGCGAACAGGGACTTGCGTTTCATTTGGTTATCTCTCCCGGTGCCTTATTGCGGTTCGCTGCCGCAGGCAAGCGGAGTCTTCATCGAGCCAGCCGGAGCCGGCACGGGGTTTTGCGGAGCATGCTGCGAGGACAGCCAGGCGGCGACGGCATTCACGTCATCGTCGGTCAGACGCGTGGCAATGGTGTGCATACAATCGGGTTCGACGGCATGACGCGTACCCGAGCGCCACGAGCCGAGCTGCGCGCTGATGTAGTCGGCATGCAGGCCCACGAGACCCGGGATGGCCGGTTGCATACCGGTCAGCACCTTGCCGTGACAGGCCGCGCAAGCGGGAATCTGCTTCGACGCATCGCCGTTCAGCACGATTTCCCGGCCGCGCGCAAGCGTCGAGGTCGATACGCTCGGCGTGGCCGGTGCCGGATACGGCGGGCGTTGCTGCGAGAAGTACGTCGCGATGTCGTGCAGGTAGTCGTCCGAGAGATACGTGACGAGGTAATTCATGGGCGGATACCGGCGGCGAGCTTCGCGGAAGTTCACGAGCTGGTTGTACAGATAGTCGGCCGGTTTGCCCGCAAGCCGCGGGAAGTAATCGTTGTCAGTCCCCTGCCCATGCACGCCGTGACACGCGGCGCAGGCTTGCACGCGCGCTTCCATCGTGTCCGGAGCCTTGGGTTGGGTCTGCGCATTCGCAGCGCTATAGACGCCTGCACAGCCGATCAGCAGAAGGGCGAGCAATGGGCGGAAAATGCGTCTTGAAGACACGCGTAACTCCATCATGAGCGGGGACCTGACCGAACTTCGAACGGCTCGGTGAGAAAAAGTAGCCGGCGCTGCGGCGACGCAGCATTCTATCATCGATGGGTGATGGTGACTATTTGCGCGATCCGACATGGATCGGGCCGCAAACGTCCATGCGGCGGTTTGACGCAGCGTGGCTGGAGCGGTCGATTGCGCTTGTGGGGCCGGCCGTCGAGTGTTTTCGTGCAGGCATGGCCTGGATACGCCGAGACCCGCTGGCAGATCGATTGAACCGGCGCGCAGCGGCGCCATCGAAGCGTACACTGCCGGTTCCGCGGCGCGGGCGCTCCCCGGGTGCGTTCCGGTAACCGCGTTGCTCGCCATATTTCCGCGAGTCTGGTGTTTCCAGATCGCTTACGCGATCCTTCGTTTTCTCTTTCAATACGTCTCTTCGTTTGTTCCCAATGACCATCTCCGATTCGTTCCGCCCGTTCCTGCGAGCGCTGGCAACCGGCGTTGCGGCGTTTGCCGTAGCGTCCACTGCTTTCGCTCACGCGTTGCCGACTGCGCGTGACCCCGCGCCCGACGCGGAAGTCGCCGCGCCCACCCAGGTGACGATGCGCTTTAGCGAGCCGCTCGAACCGGCTTTCAGCAAGATCGTCGTGAGCGATGCGGCGGGCAGGCAGATTAGCGCGGGTGCGTCAGCGGTTGATGCCGATGACCGCAAGGCCATGCACGTCGCGTTGACGCCGTCGCTCGCGCCGGGGCGCTACAGCGTGCACTGGAATGCGGTCGCGACCGACGGTCACCGCACCCAGGGCGACTATGGGTTCATCGTCAAATGAGGCCGGACGGACTGTGGATCGGGCAGGTCGCCATGGCCGCGCTCATGAATGTCGCGTTTGCTTTTGCGCTCGGCTCCGCGCTGCTCGGCGCGTGGCTCGAGAAAGATGCGCGCACCGCGGTCGCACCGGGGCGACCCGCATGGCTGCGCGCGCAACGCTCGATGCGGGCCGCGACGATCGTGTTGCTGCTCGCCGACCTCGGCTGGCTGTGGTACGAGGCTGCGTCGATGAGCGGTAGTGCGTTGCCGGCCGCGTTCGGTGTGATACCCACGGTGCTCGTGCAGACGCATGTCGGGCATGCGTGGGGTGTCGCGTTCGCGGGCGCGGTGCTGTTGCTGCTCACCGCACTGGCGGACCACGGTACGCTGCGCAACGCGTTGCTGTGGCTCGCGGTGATCGTGGTGGCGGCGGGCAAGGCATCGCTTGGACACGCGGCCGATGCGGGCGTTGTCTCCGCAGCGATCGGCGTGCATACGCTGCACGTTCTCGCGACCGGCGTATGGGGCGGCCTCGTGATCGCGGCCGGTCTCTCGGTGTTGCCGACGCTTGGTGCGTCGACGGCGCGCGGCGTGTTGATTCGCACCGGGGTGCAGTTATCGAGTGTCTCGCTGGTGGCGTTCGTGTTCGTGCTTGCAACCGGCGCGTTCAATACTGCGCGCGGCTCAGGCGGCTCGCTTGATGTGATCTGGACAAGCACCTGGGGTCACGTGTTGCTGCTCAAGCTCGCACTCGTCGCGCTGGCGCTGCTGTTCGCCGCGTTCAGCCGCTTCTCTGCGCTGCCGCGGTTACGCCGCACCGCGTCGACCGTGGATGCGCACACGGTCGTCAACCTGCTGTACTTCGAGGCGCTGGCGATGATCGGTGTGTTCGTTGCGGCTGCGGCGTTGTCGCACAGTGTGCCGGGGTTCGCCGCGCTGGTCGGTTGACCGGCGGTCATGCGACATATGACGACGCCGGGAGGCGGGACGCGAGTCGGTGCGTGAGTCTGGAGGAATGCCCGGGCCAGAAGCCAGTCCCGCCATTCGCTACCGCATATCCCAACGCCAGGGAGCGGATGGCGTGCCGGTCACTTTGTCGTAAAGCTCCACGTGAGGTCCACTGGCCGCGAGCCCAGTGTGCCCTGCAGGTTGACCACATACGTCGTTTGGGCAGCTAGCGGCGTTAATGGCGTGCAAATTGCCTTGCCGTGCAATTCATCGTCGAAGCCTTCGCTGCTGCTGTCGACCTTCAGGCATGGCACGTCGTTACCCGACGCATCGGCCAGCGTGAAGGAAGTCACTGCAAGCAGGAGGCGGCGGCTAAGTGACTGGATTGAAACCGGGTAGCCTAACGTTTCTTTCGCATGCCCGGGGGCAGGATCCGGGTGCTCGTTATTGGTCCAACTCGCCGGCACATCGGTTTGACCGTCGTATGGATAGGCAAGGAGTTGCGAATCGCTGCCGATTTTAAGCCTGTCCGCCAGATTGATCGTCTGGTAGAAATCGCCGCTAGTACTACCACTCCCCTCGACCGGCTGAGTGATGTCTTCAGCGTATCCCGTTCCTCCCGATCTGAAGTTCCCAAGCAGCGTCATCCGATGAAACGGTGCGTTGATCAGGTTGGCGATCAGCGTGTCGTTCGACGGCAGTCGGGGCGGTGCGCTCGAGCGCGACCTCCGCTGATAGTTATGTGTCGTCACTTCGCCGGTATAGTTGGTCGGGTACAACCTCCGGATACGGTCACCCGACGTTGCTCCCGTGAAACCCGGGCCCGGATCCTCACCGTGCCCGGTCGTGCGATGCATCAGCAGGTAATCCGTATGGCTTTGTGCTGCTTCGGCGAGTTCGGATCGAGGCTGTAGAGCGGGAAGTCCGACCAGCGCGCGCCGGTAATTCGCGTAGCAAAACCCCGCTGAGTTCGGATCTCCCAACACCCTGTAATCGAGGACTTGCGCGGCGCCTCGCGCGGGAAACAGGGTGACTTCGGCGGTTGTGCTGCTTGTGGGAGGGGTAGCGTCTTTCAGCGTGTAGCATTCCGTTCCGTCCGCTGCGGCTTGCTGGGGCGCCGCGTCGGGGCTGGTTCCAGATGCGACACCTGGCGCGGGTGTGGATGTGCTGTCAGGCACACTCGAAGCCGAGGACGGATTGGAATCCGATGGAGCCGCCGGGACAGAACCTGCCGCTGCCGAAGGTAGATCGTTTCCCGGAGAGGAGGCCGGCCCATCAGGGGGCGTCTGCGAAACCTCGCTCTTGTCAGCCGGACTGCCCACTGTCGTTTGAGACGAGTCGCTATCGTCTCCACCACATGCCGACAAAACGAGAACCAGGAACAGCCCGGTCAGCGACCATTTAGCTTTTTTCATAAATCACCGTTCAATGAGTTGCCCGAGCGAATGACCTGCTCGTACCAGTTACCCACAGCATTGACGGCAAGCACAACGAGCAACGCGGGTGCGATTCTCGATGCGAGATGTCATGATTTCGATCACGAAACATACGTAGCCAGCCAAGTTGAGACAGAACATGTCAAATGGGCGCGGCAGTATGCGGTGCAAAGAGCGTGAGAATCTGAATTTATGTCACGCACTTTGTCGGGGACTCTGAGTCTGGTGGAAGCCCCGACTCTTGAGATTGGCGTTCAAGGCAAAGACGGCGCCGACAGCGATCAACGTGACAGCGCCGACAAAAATGCGCCGCACAGCGTGGCTATGCGGCGCAAACACACGGTCACCCGGCGGGGAGCCGGCTGTCCCATACTGCTCGTCATGCTACGAGCGCGTCGTGCACCCGTTCCAGCGTTTCTCCCGGAAACATCTCCTGATGCAGTTCGCCGTCGTCGCCGAACCACTGGCAGATCAGCCAGGTGCCCGACGCGAAGAGGACCGGTCCTACCCAGGTGGCGGTCATCGGACGTCCGCCTGATTTCAGCGTCAGCACGTCGCCGGGTTGGTATGCGGTGGTCGTTGTGGCGTATGTCATGGTGCGTGAGCGTTCGTTATCCGAAAACCGCGCGAAAACCGGGGAACGCAGCGGACAATCTATTCATAACCCAGCTTGTGACCCACGATCGGCGCACAGAACAACGCAATCGCGCCGCCCGCAATCTTGCCTTCCAGTTCCGCCGAGGCAACGCGCGCCGTGTACAGATGCGTGAGCAGATCGAACAGTTGCGGCACGCAGTAGAGCGCGACAGCCGCAATGAAACATTTATCGACGGTCGCGATGCGCCAGCCGCGTTCGTACGCAACCATCGCGGCGATCACGCGCAGGATCGCGAATACCACTAGCGTGCCGACCGCCGCCTGTTCGCGGATCAGATAGTCGGGAAGAAACTCGCCCATTGCCTGCCTCTCGAATTGCTGTTTTATTCCTATCGAGCAAAGAGCGGGCCAGGTTGATGCGGGTGGCTGGGCGGAACGCAGAAAAGCCTTGTTTGACAAGGCTTTGCAGAACAGAGGTGGGATGAGGGAGGGAGTAAGAAGCGGCAGCGGAAGCGGTTCCGGCCCTCGATGTTACGTAACTGCCGGGCCGCCCACACGATGTGCCGTAACGTCAGCAGCGGTCTATTCGATCCGCTCGATCCGTCCGACGACGAACAGATACGACAGCGCGCCGACCACGCCGACCGCGCTCATGAACACCAGAGCGGGCGCGAAGTCGTCGCCCTTCACGAGCAGGCCGATCACGATAGGTACGCAGATCGACGACAGGTTGCCCATCAGGTTGAACATGCCGCCGGTGAGACCGAGCAGTTCCTTCTTCGCCATCGATGAAACGAGCACCCACGTGATCGATGCGAAGCCGCTGCCGAAGAACGCGATCGCCATGAAGACGATGACCATCGACGGCGTCTCGACATAATTCGCGCCGACGATCGCCGTCGACAGCAACAACCCACTGACAATCGGCACCTTGCGCGCGACAGTCGCCGACGCGCCGCGGCGGATCATCCAGTCGGACAGCAGCCCCGACACGAGAATGCCGACGAACGCGGCGAGAAACGGCACGGCCGCCATGAACCCGGCTTTCAGGAAGTCCATGTGGCGGTATTTGACGAGGTAGGTCGGGAACCACGTGAGGAAGAACCACAGCGTCGACGTCACCGCGATCTGGCCGACGTACACACCCCACAGCTTGCGGTTGCCGAGCACGGCGCGCCAGTCGCTTGCCGTATAGCGGCGGCGCGCGGCGTTCGCGTTGCCGGCTTCGCCGAGTTCGACGAGCCCGCCTCCCGCGCGGATCGCATCGAGTTCCTGCTGGTTGATGCCCTGCGCGTCGGACGGATCGCGATACAGCGCATACCAGACGAAGGCCCACACCACACCCACCAAGCCGGTCAGCACGAACACACCGTGCCAGCCGAAGCGTTCCTGCGTCAGCACCAGAAGCGGTGTGAGAAACGCGAGGCCGACATATTGCCCTGACGTATAGATCGCGATGGCGCGGGCGCGCTCGCTGTCGGGAAACCAGGTGGTGACGACGCGGTTCAGCGTCGGGTAGGCGGGGGCTTCGAGTACGCCGAGCAACACACGCAGCGACAGCAGCGCGATGAATGCGCCCGCGAAACCCTGCAGGATCGTCGCGAGCGACCACAGTCCGACGATCGCCGCCATCATCAGCCGCGGACGCGTGCGATCGACGAGCATGCCGCCCGGAATCTGCAGCAGCGCATACGACCAGCCGAACGCGGAGAACACGAGCCCGAGTTGTGTAGGCGTCAGCGCGAGCTGACGACCGATCGCGGTCGCTGCAATCGACAGGTTGCTGCGGTCCAGATAGGTGATGACGACGGTGACGAACAGCATCGCGAGCAGGCGATGCCGTTTGCCGGTCGCGCGCGGCGTCGCGTTTTCCGCCTCACCAACCTGCTGACTTACCATTCCGCGACGCTACCGTCCGCGTGACGCCATACCGGATTGCGCCAGCGATGACCCACCTTCGCCATCTCGCGCACCTTCTCTTCGTTCACATCGATACCGAGACCAGGGCCTTGCGGAATCGACACGAAGCCGTCTTCATACTTGAAGACTTCCGGGTTGCGGATGTAGTCGAGCAGATCGTTGCCCTGGTTGTAGTGAATCCCGAGGCTCTGCTCCTGGATGAACGCGTTGTAGCTGACCGCGTCGATCTGCAGACAGGTGGCAAGTGCAATCGGACCGAGCGGGCAGTGCAGCGCAAGCGCGACGTCGTACGCTTCGGCCATCGATGCGATCTTACGGCACTCGGTGATCCCGCCCGCATGCGACGCATCGGGCTGGATGATGTCGACGTAGCCGCCGGCGAGGATGTGCTTGAAATCCCAGCGCGAATACAGACGCTCGCCGAGAGCGATCGGCGTGCTGGTCTGGTTGACGATGTCGCGCAGTGCCTCGACGTTCTCCGACAGCACCGGTTCTTCGATGAACATCAGCTTGTACGGATCGAGTTCCTTCGCGAGCACCTTGGCCATCGGCTTGTGCACGCGGCCATGGAAGTCCACGCCGATGCCGACGTTCGGTCCGACCGCCTCACGCACCGCGGCGACGTTGTTGATGACGCCTTGCACCTTGTCGAAGGTATCGATGATCTGCAGCTCTTCCGAGCCGTTCATCTTGATCGCCTTGAAGCCGCGCTCGACTACGGCGCGCGCGTTGTTCGCGACATCGCTGGGACGGTCGCCGCCGATCCACGAATACACCTTGATGCGATCGCGCACCTGGCCGCCGAGCAGTGCATGCACCGGCACCCCGTGATGCTTGCCCTTGATGTCCCACAGCGCCTGGTCGACCCCGGCAATCGCGCTCATCGAGATCGGGCCGCCGCGATAGAAGCCCGCGCGATACATCACCTGCCAGTGATCTTCGATCAGCAGCGGGTCTTTGCCGATCAGATAATCGGAGAGTTCGTCGACGGCGGCTGCGACCGTATGCGCGCGGCCTTCCACGACCGGCTCGCCCCAACCGACGATGCCTGCGTCGGTTTCGACCTTCACGAAGCACCAGCGCGGGGGAACGATAAAGGTCTCGATTCGGGTGATTTTCATGGCGGCGTCTCCTTGTCGCGCAGCTGCAATGTTGAGCGTGGGGCGCGGATGGGCGTGCCGTTCGGGCAGGCTCGCAGCCCCAGAGGAGTGAAATACTACACAAAATCGACGTTTAATACTATTAATAGTACTATTCGGTATTATTTGGGACGTGGCTCGATACAAGCGCAAAGAAGCCCGCCTCATTCAACAGGAGAACAGCCATTCAGCACGATCTGCACGGCCGCGTCGCGCATGAACTCGCAACCGCCATCCTGCGTGGCGACTACGCGCCCGAATCGATCCTGCCGCGCGAAGCGGAGCTGATGGATGCGTTCGGCGTGAGCCGCACGGTGCTACGCGAGGCGCTGCGGACGTTGACGTCGAAAGGGCTGATCGAATCGCGCCCGCGCATCGGTACGCGTGTGCGGCCGCGCACCGCGTGGAATCTCCTCGATGCGGATCTGCTCGACTGGTACTCGCGGGTGGCGCCGCCGGTGGCGTTTGCGCTCAAGCTGCAGGAGATGCGCGAAATGATCGAGCCGTATGCGGCATCGCTGGCCGCGGCGTCGCACGACGACGAGACGTTTGCCGAACTCGAAGCGGCTCATACGGAGATGGTCGAAGCGCGCAACGTCGATGAATGGGTGCGCGCCGATCTGCAGTTTCACCTGAGCGTGCTGGCCGCGTGCAGCAATGAGTTGTTGGTGCCGCTCGGTACGCTGATCGAGCGCACGCTCGAAGCGCAGCTGCGTTTGAATGCGAAACGCGCTGGGGTGTTCAATGCATCGCTGGCTGAGCACACGGCGGTGTTCGATGCGATTCGCGATCGCGATGCAGCGCTTGCGCGTCAGGCGATGGCGGCGCTGCTCGGTGTGACGCGCGAGCGGATCGAAGGATAAAGCGACGGGCTACGTGACGCTCAGTGCCTCGTGTGCCGTTCCCGCGAGCAATGAATGGAATTGCTGCCTGATCCGGTTAACCGCTTCGCTCTTGTACGGAAAGCTGTCGTTCTTGCCGTGCACCAGCATCGTCGCGTTGACCTCGAACACGACGACCTCGCCTGCAGGCGTCAGCGCACAGTCGATGCCGAAGTAATCGAGGCCGATGGTATTCCGGATCGCGCGTAATGCCGCTTGCTGGGGCGCTGCGAAAACACGCCACGGGTCGTCGAGGAACGCCCGTTCTTCGTCCTGCATCCATTGAATGTCAGCCATCGATGTCGTCACATGATGGATCTTCCACTTGTCATCGATTGCGAGGTGATACGGGAGAATTTCGTCGCCCACGAAGATGAACCGGTACTTGCGGAAATACCCGTCGTCGGACCGGTAATCGACGAACGGAGTGATGTAGTAATCCGACTCGCCAATGCGACTCACAAACTCATTGAGTTGATTGCTATCGCCGACTTTCTCGAAGTCTTCGCCGCCGTGCGTGCCGGCGCGTCGCACCAGCAACGGGAACTGTAGTTCCGACGTTTCGTTTTTGTTCGGCATCTGCAGCAGGTCGACATTCGAAAACGTGCGTGTACGCGGAACGACACAGCCGGGCGTTCCCGCAAGACGCGTCGAAATCGAAGCCCGATCCGTACCGGTGATGAGTCGCGGATGATTGAGTACCGGCCTGCCGATACGTTCCGCGAGCGCTTCCACCGTGCCCAGAATCGCGCGACTCTGATCGACATCGGAAACCAGGTTGACGACCACGTCCGCGTGGCTGCGCAGCAGATCGATGTCGTACTCGAAGTCGTCGAGCACGGTAAGGATGCTGCTTTCGAAGCGCGCCCGACTAACGAAATAATCCGGCGGCGTGTTGCCCGCGCCCGGCGAGAACATCCACAAGACGCGGAATTCCGGCGGCGACACGGCAGCGGGCATTGTCCACAGCGGTTTTACTTCGACTGCGCGGCGATAGGTAATCGCGGCTTCGTCGGCGAGTCCCAGCGCCTGCTCGAGATTGGCGATGCTGTGCAGGACCTGTCCGTTGTCGGGTTCAAGTTCAAGGGCACGCCGGTAGTGGATGAGCGCAGCGCTTTTTCTATCCGCAAACGAATGAGCCAGTGCGAGCCGTCGATGCACTTCGGCACCGCTATGCGCGTGGTCCGCCAGCGGGTCGAGCACAGCGACGGCTTCGTCGTAGCGGCCGCTCAGTATCATCACTCGCGCGAGTTCGAGGCACGCTATCTGATGCTGCGGCTCGACGGCGAGTATCTGTAGCAACAGCGGTTCCACGAGATCGAGCTGCCCCGCGTGGGAGTGCCTGGCCGCCTGTAAGACGAGAGCGTCGATGGACATGAGTGGGCCGATCCGGAAGTCGAAGGGAATCACCACAGGGTATCGACGGCACGTCTTGAACACTGGCGAGAATGCGAAAGAGCGTCCCGAATCCCGCTCGCCCGCATCATTTGCGTGCCTTCGCGTGTGATAACCCTTCTTCGCATCGGGCGCTGTGCCAAACGCCGTTTGATTCATGCTTCGTTATCGGCAGTGTGGTGGTGCGCGATACCGCGAATCTCTCAGGCGAGGAACACATGAACCTTCAGTACAACTTCTCCGGCGGACCCGGCGCGCTTCCTCTACCAGTCCTGATGCAAGCGCAGCAGGCCATCCTGGAGGTACCCGAGGTCGGTCTTTCGGTGCTCGGAATCAGCCACCGTTCCGACTGGTTTCGCGAGGTCATGGACGAAGCCGAAGCGAACATCCGCCACCTGCTCAAGGTTCCGCAGAACTATCACGTGCTCTTTCTGCAAGGCGGCAGCACGTTGCAGTTCGCGATGCTGGCGATGAATTTCGGCGGCATGGGCGAGAGCCCGCCTTCGTATGTTTCGTCGGGATACTGGAGCCGCAAGAGCATGTCGGATTCCGGGGTGGGGTCGGGCATGCGCATCGTGTGGGATGGCGAATCGAGCGGCTTTCGCCGGATGCCGAAGGCCGCGGAACTCGACATCGATTCGCGTACGAGCTACCTGCATTACGTTTCGAACGAAACGGTGGAAGGATTACAGGTAACCGACGGGCTGTTCGCCGGTGATGTTCCCGTGTTCTGCGACATGTCCTCCGACTTCATGTCGCGACCCGTCGACATCTCTCGCTACGCGATGATCTATGCACATGCACAGAAAAACCTCGGCCCGGCCGGCGTCACGATCGCGATTCTGCGCGAGGATCTGGTCGAACGGGCGCAAATAGGCCTCGCGAATATTCTCGATTACCGGACCCACATCGCTGCGCGGTCGATCTATAACACGCCGCCTGTCTTCTCTATTTACATCGTCTTGCTGGTGACGCGCTGGATGCGCGAAACGTTCGGCGATCTCGAAGGTCTCGATGCAGTGAACCGGCGCAAGGCGAGTCTGCTCTATGACGTGCTCGATGCTGAGCCCGAGTTTTACAGCGCGCATGCCGAGCGCGAATCGCGTTCGGTGATGAACGTCGCGTTCAAATGCCAGACGCCCGAACTAACCGCGCAGTTTCTGCAGGAGGCGCGTGATGCGGGGCTGCATGGACTGGAAGGACATCGGTCGATTGGCGGCGTGCGTGCGTCGCTGTACAACGCGTTGACCGAGCACGAGGCTAGCGTGCTCGCGTCGTTCATGAAGATCTTCAGCAAGCGCTACGCCGAAGCGCGCGAGTTTTCTCTGGCCGACGCATAACGAGCATCGTGAGCTGAATTAGTCGAGCATCGCGCTGAATGCGCGGACCTTCGCGTCGGTGCGCGGCGCGCGCGCACGCAGATCAGCCGCCGCGACGTACGCAGATCCGCGCGCCGCCCTGCCCATGCGGCGCCGGGCACCCCACGCGCTACCCAACCGCAGCAAACTCCGGCTTCAGCGCCACATACAACCTGCGATAACGAGCAAGACGTTGCGCGAGCAACGGCTCCGACGCGCGGTCCGGTTCGCACGACTCGATGACCGGCGGCGCAGTGCAAACCTCGGCCACCGTATCCTGCGTAACCGCGAGCCGCGCGAGCCGCGCCGCGCCGAGCGCCGCACCGATATCGCTGCTCGCATGCCGGCGCATCGTCACACCCATCGCGGTCGCGCACAGTTGCGCCCAGAAGCGGCTACGCGAGCCACCGCCGATAAACGAGGCCTGTTCGAGCGTCGTGCCCGCACCCTGCAGCGCGGCATAGCCATCGGCCATCGCGAACGCGACGCCTTCCATCACGCTGTAGGCAAGATCGGCGGTCGTATGGGCGGCCGAGAGTCCCCAGAACATGCCGCGTGCGTTAGCGTCGTTGTGCGGTGTGCGCTCGCCGTTCAGATACGGCAGGAAGATCGGGGCGCTGGCTGGAGCGACCTGTGCGGCCAGTTCCGGCAATGTGGAGACGGCGGTGTGCGCGACCTGCGAGAGCCAGCCGAGACTCGCAGCCGCTGAGAGAATCACGCTCATCTGATGCCAGCGCTCGGGCAGCGCATGGCAGAACGCATGCACGCCCTGTTCCGGGTTCGGTGCAAAGCGGTCGGTGCCGGAGAACAGCACGCCCGACGTACCCAGCGACAGGAATGCGCCACCCGCGCCGACGACGCCCATGCCGATCGCACTGGCCGCGTTGTCGCCCGCGCCACCGCACAGCGTGACCGGACCCTCGATACCCCATTCCCGACGCAGCCCATCGCGCAACTGTGCAGCCGGCGCACTGCCTTCGACGAGATTCGGCATCTGCTCGCGCGACAGACCGGTGGCGCTCAGCATCCGGTCCGACCAGTCGCGCTTCGCGACATCGACCCACAGCGTGCCCGATGCATCCGACATGTCCGACGTGAACTCGCCCGTCAGCCGCCACGCGACGTAATCCTTCGGCAGCAGCACTTTATGTATGGCGCGAAACACCGATGCTTCGTATTTCGCGAGCCATAACAGTTTCGGCGCGGTGAAGCCAGGCATCGCGAGATTGCCGGTGATGGTCCGCGATTCGGGCACCAGCGCTTCGAGTTCGACGCACTCGGCGAACGCGCGCGTGTCGTTCCAGAGGATCGCGGGGCGCAGCACCTGGCCGCTGCGGTCCAGCAGCGTCGCACCGTGCATCTGTCCCGACAGCCCGATGCCGCGCAGCGCCGCGAAGCCGGTGGGGTGCGCCGCGCGAATCGCGGCGATGGCATCGAGCGTTGCGTGCCACCACGCTTGCGGGCTTTGTTCGGACCAGTGCGGATGCGGATGGTCGACGATGAGCGGAGCATTGGCGGTTGCCAGCGGCGCGGAGCCGTCGTCGGTCAGGACCGCTTTAACCTCAGAAGTGCCGAGGTCGATTCCAAGAAAGGTCATGGAGAGGCGTCGAAATAATAGTAAGAGAGGGACCCGGCGCAATTGCGCATCAGGCAGCGATCATGTGTTCGTTCAGTTGATGCAGCGCGCGAAACTGCGACGGCGGCATGCCTTTCATGGCGCGAAACTGTCGGTTGAAGTTCGACAGGTTGTTGAAGCCGACCCGGTAACAGATATCGGTCACGCTCAGCGTCGAACACATCAGCAGTTCGCATGCTTCGTTCAGACGGAGCCGGTTCAGGTACTGCACGAAGGTCGAACCCGTCTGGCGGCGGAAAAAACGCGTAAACGTGCTGACGCTCATGCCGACCAGATCCGCAACATCGGTTTCGCGCAGCGTGCCCGGCAAGTTCTGCTGGATGTAGGAGAGTACCTGATTGATCGTCGACGACATGTAACGTTGTGCATCGATGTGATACGCAGGCCCGGCGAGCACACGCCGGTCGGAGCAGGACGACAGCCGGTCGAACAGCGACATCAGCAACTCGACGCGGTGGCAACCGTGCGCGTCAGCGAGTTCCATCATCAGCGGAACGAGCGCGAGGCCGACGTGATCGGGAAACTGCAGGCCGCGCGAAGCATCGTCGATCATGCCGACCACCGGCTGTAGTTCCGTGAAGGCCGCCACCATCTGCTGCACGGCTTCGCGCGAAAACTGCAGCACGATATCGCGCGACGGCACGCATTCGCCCGGCCCGATCTCGCTGATCCAGTTATGCGGCAGGTTCGGTCCGGTGACGACGAGGTTGCCGGGCGCAAACTGCCCGATATGGTCGCCGACGAAGAATTTGCCAGTCGACGCGCTGATCAGGTGAATTTCGTACTCGGGGTGGAAGTGCCACTTGGCGACATCGTGCGGATAGCCGTGCACCCAGGCGCGAAAGGTTTCGTCGCGCCGCGTATGTACGACTTCGAGATCGGGATTCATTGCGTCGTTCCTCCACTGCGCTGCTACGACCGCTTGCGCCTTGCTTGCACCTCGCTGGCAACTCAGGCCGCGGGCTGTGCCCGCTGCGGTGTTGCGGGCGTGTCCGGTGTATGCACCGGCGCTTGCTGCGTGCCCGGCGATATAGCCGGCAGCGTGACGTTGCGCCCGGTTTGCCCGTCGAAAACGTGCAGTTCTCTGTCTTCGAAGTGGAACGTTACCATGTCGCCGAGCGTCGGCACCGCATTCGCAGGGACCAGCGCGGCCAGCTTTTCACCCGCGAAATCGAAGCTGACGAGCGCTTCGGCGCCGAGCAACTCGACCAGTTCGATCCGGCCGTCGATCCGCAGCGGCCACGGCGCATGGCCCTCGGCGATCTTCAGATAGTTCGGCCGGATCGCCAGCTTGACCGCCTGCCCCGCTTGCAAACCGGCGAATCGCGGTGCCGCGAGCGGCCAACTGCGGTCATGACAGCGCGCATGCGGCACGCCATTTTCGATGCTGATGGTGGCGTCGATGAAATTCATCGCCGGCGTGCCGATGAATCCTGCCGCGAAGACCGTATGCGGGTAGTGATACATATCGGACGGCGTACCGGCCTGTTCGATATGGCCGCCGCGCATCAGGATCACGCGGTCGGCGAGTGTCATCGCTTCGAGCTGATCGTGCGTGACGTAGACCGTCGTCGTCTTGAGCCGCTGATGCAGCCGCTTGATGTCGCCGCGCAGTTGCGCGCGCAGCTTGGCATCGAGATTCGACAGCGGTTCGTCGAACAGGAACACCGCGGGCGTCTTGATCATCGCGCGTGCGATCGCCGCGCGCTGCTGCTGTCCGCCCGACATCGCGCGCGGTTTGCGTTCGAGCATCGCATCGAGACTCAGCACCGCCGCGACCTCGCGCACGCGCCGGTCGATTTCGGGCGCGGGCACTTTCAACCGGCGCAGGCCGAACGCAATGTTGTCGTACACCGTCATGTGCGGATAGAGCGCGTAGTTCTGGAACACCATCGCGACGTTGCGCTCGCGTGCGGGCAGCGCGTTGACGACCGCGCCGCCGATCGACAGCTCGCCACCGGTGATGTCCTCGAGACCGGCGATCATCCGCAGCATCGTCGACTTGCCGCAGCCGGATGGGCCCAGCAGCACGACGAACTCGCCGTCGCGAATCTGCAGGTCGAGCGGATGCAATACCGGCGGTCCGCCGTCGTAGCGCTTCGTGAGTCCCTTGCAAACGATCTGTGCCATGGTCAGTCCATTTCGATCTGGATCTTGACGTCGTGCGGATGTCCCGCCGCCGCCTCTTCGAATGCGCGCAGGCCGTCGGCGAACGCGAACTTGCGCGAGATGAACGGCTTCACGTCGATCATCCCCGAGCTGATCAAGGCGAGCGCGCGCGGAAAGATGTTCGCGTAGCGGAACACCGATTCGATGCGTGCTTCCTTCGCTTGCAGTGCAACGACGTCGAGCGGGACCGGGTCGACCGGCATGCCGACCAGTACCGCGCAGCCACCGGGACATAGCAGATCGATCAGGGTGTCGTAGACCTTTGCGTTGCCGCTCGCTTCGAAGACTACGTCCGCGCCCCAGTCGCCGGTCGCTGCGCGCACTGCTTCGAGCAGCGAATGTGCGCGCACGTCGACCGTCGTGACTGCAGCGTGGTTCGCAAACAGCGCAAGCTTCTCCTTGATCACGTCGGCGAGAATCACGCGCGATGCGCCGCCCGCGAGCGCGGCTAGCGCAGTCATCGCGCCGATCGTGCCCGCGCCGATCACCACGGCGACATCGCCCGGTTTCATCGCGGCTTTTTTCGCGGCCTGCAACCCGATCGACAGCGGCTCGACGATCGCGCCTTCCGCGAACGACACGTTGTCCGGCAGCCTGAACGTGAACGCTGCCGGATGCACGACGTACGGCGTGAGGCAACCGTGAACGGGCGGCGTCGCCCAGAAGCGCACGGCGGGATCGAGGTTGTAGAGGCCGCGCATCGTAGCCGGCGAATCGAACTGCGGAACACCGGGCTCCATGCACACACGGTCGCCGACACGCAGATGCGTGACCTCGTGACCGGTTTCGACCACCGTGCCCGAAGCCTCATGCCCGAGCACCATCGGGCTGTCCACCTTGAATGGGCCGATGCGTCCATGCGTGTAGTAATGCACGTCGCTACCGCACACACCGACCGTATGAATCTTGATCTTCACGTCGCGCGGACCGACTTCGAGCGGAATGTCGATGTCGCGCAGCGCCAGTTTGCGTGCCTGTTCGAGTACCAGAGCTTTCACTACCGTCTCCTTACTTGCCTTTGAGCATCGAGTTCAACAGCCGGCTCAGAATGCCGACGAAAATCAGTGGGGGCAGCGCGAGCAGCACCGTCGACGCATTGATCACACCCCACGGTACTTCCTGTCCGAGCGACGTGAATGCGGAGGCGACGACGGGCAGCGTCGCGCTGCGGGATGAAGTGAGGGCGAGCGCGATCATCAGTTCGTTCCAGACCAGCACGAAGCTGAAGACGATGCCACCCATCAGCGTGTTCGAGCAGATCGGCAGCGCGATGCGCCAGAACACTGCGTACGGACCGTAACCGTCGAGCGTCGCCGCTTCCTCGACTTCGCGCGGCAGACGCTGGAACACCGGGATCGACAGCCACGTGATGGTCGATAGCGTGACGAGCAGATACGTGACGATCATCGATAGCTTCGTGTCGTACAGACCGAGGTCGACCCAGATCGCGATCAAAGGAATGGCGACCGCGACCGGCGGCAGGAAGCGCAGCGACAGCAGGAAGAACTGGATGTCGCGCTTGCCCGGTATGTGAAAGCGGGCGATCACGTAGGCGGCCGGTACACCGAGCAGCGCACCGATCAGCACCGAGCTACCGACAATCGCAATGCTGTTGCCGAGGCCGATCAGTACCTCGGGACTCGACAGCACCTGGCGGTAGTTGTCGAGTGTCGGGGTGAAGAAAAAACGCGGCGTCGGCGTGACGATATCGAGCAGATTCTTCAGCGAGTTGAGCAGCGCCCAGAAAATCGGGAACACCGCAACGATCGCAATCGCGCCGCCGACCGCCACCGTCACACTGCGCGAAATCAGTCTTCCCATTTGTTCACCCGCTTCCAGATCAACGTAAAGATGGCTGTGGTGGCGATCATCATCAGCACGGCCATGCTCGATGCGTACGAGACCTTGCCCGACAGGCCGATGCCTTGCGAGTACGCGTACATGTCGAGCGTTTCGGTGGCGATGCCGGGGCCGCCTTTGGTCATCACGTAGATCAGGTCGAACGAGCGCAGCGACTCGACCATCTTGATGAAGACGAGGCTCATGATCGGCACCTTGAGCATCGGCAGCGCGATGTACGCGTACACCTGCCACGTCGATGCGTAGTCGAGGCGCGCGGCTTCGAGCGGTTCGGGCGGCAGCGTTTCGAGCAGCTTCAGGACGACCACTGCGAAGAAGAGGCCCCACTGCCAGATGTCGACCAGCGCGATCGCATACAGTGCGGCATGCGGGTTCGACAGGAACGCGGTGTTCTCGATGCCGACCGCGCCGAGCGCCCAGCTCAGGATGCCGGTCAGCGGCGAGTACATGAACTTCCAGATAAACGCGGCCGACACACGCGGCAGTAGCACCGGCATGATCAGCAGCAGCGCGATGACGTTGCGCATGCGCCCGTGAATCCGCTCGAACAGATAGATGGCGAGTAGCACACCGACAGCGACCGCGCCGACCACTGTGACGATTTCCCAGACCGCCGATACCTGGATCGCATTCAGAAAGCGGCGATCCGACATCAACCGCGCGAAGTTGCGCAGCCAGACGTATTCGCTGTCGGGATAGCGCAGTACGCGGTTTTTCAGCGCGAGGTTGATCGCTGCGATAGTCGGGATCAGGCCGAGCAGCGCCATGATGGCGAGCGGCGGCCCGAGAAACACCCAGGGCAGACTCGTTTTACCGCGATTGAACATCGATGTCTCCAGCAGCGCCGCGCGAGCGGCCTGCGATTGCTTGCAAGATCACGCGTGCTACTTCTTCGCGCCGTGTTCCATCGCATCCTTCGCGTACTGCACCGCGTCGGTCAGCGTGCTTTGCACGTCGGGTTGTGTGCCCGTGAAGATCTCTTCGAGCGCGATACCGAGGTTGTCGCCGATATCGGGCCACTGCGGGCTCGCCCAGATCGTCACTTTGGTGACCGGGTTGGTGTCGTTCAGGCCGCTCAGAATTTGCGGCTTCACATGTTTCTGGAAGTAATCGCTCTGAATCGTGCTCGTGCGGTTGTAGTCGCTGAACACGTTGTCGCGCAGACGGGCCTGCTCCTGGTCCTTGCTGGTCGCCCATGCGATGAACTTACCCGCGGCCTGGCGCGTGCATTCGTCCTTCGCCCCAACCGACGAGATCGCGAGACCATGACCATAAGCAGCGGACGGCAACGGCGCCGGCGGCCGCACATAACCGACCTTGTCGGCCACGCTCGATTTGGTCGGGTCTTCCATCCAGTCCGCGAACGGCGTCGACTCGATCATGAAGGCGACCTTGCCCGAGCGGAACGCTTCGAGCGCGTTGCTCCAGTCGTAAGTCGCGGCGCCCGGCGGCGCGTACTTGAACAGCTCGCTATAGAGCTGCGTGGCCTTGACCGCGGCCGGCGAATCGAACGCGGGCTGCTGGTTCTTGTCGGTCCACGTGCCGCCTTCGGCGAGCATGAACGGCGCCCAGCGCCAGACGTTCATGCCCGAGCCGCGCTGGCCGCGCGCGACCCAGCCGTACATGTTGGGTGGTGCGTTGAGTTTCTTGATGTCGGCGACGAGTTCGTCGAGTGTCTTTGGCACTGGCAGATGCGCTTTTTCGAGCAGATCGCGCCGATAGAACAGGAAATCGCCACCGCCGATCAGCGGTGCGAAATAGGCCACGCCCTTGTAGTTCGCGACCGCGCGACGGCCCGGCAGGAAGTCGTTGTAGTCGTAGTCCTTCGGGTAGTACTTGAGCAGCGGCACGACCCAGCCTGCCGATGCAAATTCGGCGAGATTCGCTTCGTCGACGTAGTAGATCTGATACGAACCCGCACCCGTCGATGCATCGAGCCGCGACTTCGCACGCCGGTCGTTTTCGCCGAAGTAATTGATTTCGACCTTCGTACCGCTGCGTTTCTCGTAGTCGGGCAGCGACTTCTCCATCACCGACAGGCCCAGACTTTTCTGCGCCAGCACTCTGAGCACCGGTACGTTGCAGGTTTGCGCGAGCGCCGCGGCGGGTACGGTCGCGCCGATCACAGCACAGGCCGCCAAAGATCGAATCGTGTTCACAGTTGTCTCCTGATTTGTTTTTCGCTGTCCGGCCGATGCGCGTTGGATCGCATCGGTCGACTGCACTGTAGTGCTCAGGAAACACTGCTCACCACTTCAAAAGAATCTTCGCAGTGGTACTTTTTGCGCAGCTTGGCGCTGCGTTGCACAAATTGTGTCGGTGGGTTTTGAAGGCGGGCGCAGGCGGGGCCGGTCGGTCTATGACGCGCTGTTATCGCCGCGGCGACTCCGCTCGAAGCGCTCGATGATGTCGATCGCGGCCTTGCATTGATCGGCGTCGAGCTGATGGATGGTGCACTGGTCTTCGTCGATTTTCATTTCGCCCGCGAGCCACCGGTAACCTTTGGCGCGCGCTTCGAAGACGTTGCTGCCGTCGCGGCGGACCTTGGCTTGCACCATCGGTTCGAGCGCGGCATGCAAGCGCGCTTTCCAGTCACGCAGCTCGGCGTTGGCGAGACGGCCGAGCGGCACGCGCCGCGTGCTGCGCGGGAAGATACCGATCCACGCCTCGCACGGCGTGCAGATCCATAACGGACCGTGATCGTCGCGGTAGGGATAGCCGTCTTCACCGGAGCTGACGAAGCGGGCTTTCGCGCCGCAGTAGTCGCAGACGGGTTGTGGCAGCGAGGGAACGGGGCGGCCGACGCGCATGGTGGCTGGGGTGGGAAGGTGGTGAGGTAAGGGGGCAATATAGCAAAACCGGGGGTGGGGGCTGGCGCACTTCATATCGCTTATGTCGTTCGACGCGGCGTAGCCTGGCGCTGAGAAAACATCTTTCGATTAGCTTTCCGTTCGCCATGCTGTGCCTGCGACTCTACAAGGCAGGTCAGCGTTGCCGCGCGACGATCGCTAAAAAAGCTAAAAAAATTCCTGTGGCGCTGTCGATTCGTGTCCGTCCCGCTCGTCGTCAGGTAAACACAACTTTTCCACCGAAGGTGACGACGATGGCCTTGAAACTCTACGCACACCCGTTTTCCTCGTATTCCCAGAAGGTTTTGATCGCGCTCTACGAAAACGGCACGCCGTTCGAATGGCGGCAGTTATCGCACGAGAACCCGCAACTGCTCGAAGAATTCGCTGCGTTGTGGCCGATGAAGCGCTTTCCGCTCCTCGTGGACGATGGGCGCGTCGTGACCGAGGCGACGACCATCATCGAGTATCTGGGCCTTTACCATCCGGGACCAGCGCCGCTATTGCCCGCCGATCCTCGCGCCGCACTCGAAGTGCGCAGCATGGACCGCTTCTTCGACAACTACATCTCGACGCCGCAGCAGAAAGTCGTGTTCGACTCCCTGAGACCGGAGACAGAGCGTGACCCTCGCGGCGTCACCGACGCGCGCACGATGCTCGACACGGCATATGTATGGCTCGACAAGCAGATGGCCGATCGCGAATGGGCAGCCGGCGAGCGCTTCAGCCTCGCCGATTGTGGCGCCGCACCGTTCCTGTTCTATGCCGACTGGACGCATCGCATCGACCCGTCGTTGCGCAATGTGATCGCTTACCGGCAGCGGTTGCTGGCGCGGCCGTCGGTGGTGCGTGCGGTCGATGAAGCGCGTCCGTACCGCCCGCTGTTTCCGCTCGGCGCACCCGATCGCGATTGACCCGGCGATCAGCTTCGCAACGAATTCATTCACTCACAGGAGACTGACATGACGCACGACTCGCCCCTCGTCCCCGCTGTCGAACTGGTGAAGCGCAACGGCGTAACGTTCCCGAACGAAAGCGCGGACTACCGCCGTGCGCGCAATGCGCTGCTCGCCGAAGAGATCGAATTGCGCCGACACATCGAACGGGTTGCGGCGCAGCGTCGCGCGCTTCCGCCAGGCGGGCAGGTGACTGGCAACTATCGGTTCCAGGGCGAGGCAGGCGGTCCGCTCGATCTCGCCGGCCTGTTCGGCGACAAAGAGACATTGGTCGTCTACAGCTATATGTTCGGTCCGCAACGCGAGCGCCCGTGTCCGATGTGTACGTCGCTGCTCGGCGCATGGAACGGCGAAGCTCGCGACATCGGGCAACGGGTGGCGCTTGCGGTGGTGGCGCGTTCACCGATCGAGCGTCTTGTGGCGTTCAAGAAAGAGCGCGGCTGGCGCGACGTCAAGCTGTATTGCGATACCGACGGCCAGTACAGCCGCGATTATTACGGGCTTAACAGCGAGGGCGGCGACGATCCGGCGCTCAACGTGTTCACGCGCCGCGACGGTACGGTGCGCCACTTCTGGAGTGGAGAGATGGGCTCCGACACGGCGGATCCTGGCTTCGATATGACGCCGGAGGGTCGCGGGACTGACTGGTATCCGCGGCTTGAGTATCCGGATTGAAGCAGGCCGCGCGCGCTACACAAACGCATCGACAATCTTCTGCCGGAACCACGCATTCGCCGGGTCCGCATCCGCGTTCGCATGCCAGTAGAGATAGGCATCGGCGGATGCGCCATCGAGCGGGCACGGATGCATCACGTTGTCGAACAGTTCGTTGAGCAGTTGGGCGTAGCGTCCCGGCATCGTTAGCAGCAGGTCGGTTTCGCTCACCACGCGGCAGGCCGCGAAGTAATGCATGCAGCGCAGCCGCACCTGCCGCTGCAAACCGAGCTTCACCAGTTCCATGTCCTCCATGCCGAGCCCGCGGCGTCGGCTCGTGACAAGCACATGCTGGGCGCCGACATAGGTGTCGAGCGTCAGACGCCGGCCTACCTGCGGATGGCCGCGCCTGCTTAGCACAACGAGACCGTCTGAGGCGAGGTGGGCGGTGCGCACCGTCTGCGGAACCGGCAACAGCGCGTCGATCGCGGCATCGAAGGTGCCGGCCAGCAGATCGGCCTCCAGCGTGCGGCGATCGTGCTGCGCGGTGGCGACGTCGAGCGACGGGCTCGCAGCGACGATCTGTTTCATCACCGGCGGCAACACGACCGCTTCGAGCACATCGCGCACCCCAAGAGAAAAACGCCGCACCGTCGACTCGACATCGAAGCGATCGGTTTCGTGCAGCGTCAGTTCGAGCGTGTGCAGCGCGTCGCGCACGCGCCCGATGATCGAGCGCGTGAACGGCGTCGGCACCATCGCGTGTCCGTGCCGTTCGAACAGCGGGTCGCCGAGCAGCTCGCGCAGCCGGTTCAGCGCGTGACTGACCGCGGACTGGCTCAAATTCAACTGATCCGCCGCGCGCGTTATCCCGCCCTGCGCATAGATGCTTTCGAGGACCACGAAGAGATTCAGGTCGGTTTTGGATATATGCATGAAATGGGTTGAAGTGGATTCAATCTATTCATTTGACGCATTCTACCTGCCTCCTTAGTCTGTCGATAGGAGGCGGTACATGGCACAGCTTTTACTCATCAGGCACGGGCAGGCATCGTTTGGTAGCGACGACTACGACCGGTTGTCGACGCTCGGCTTCGCGCAGGCCGGCACGCTTGGCCGCTGGTTCAGTGCCTGTGCGCTGCCGGTGGACCGCGTGGTGAGCGGCTCGATGCGCCGTCATCGCGAGACGGTCGAAGGCTGGGCGCGGCAGTTGCTCGAACCCGCAAGCGATGTCGTTGTCGCGAGTACCGTCGACGAACGCTTCGACGAGTTCGATCACGAGGATGTGTTGACGGTGTACCAGCGCGCGATCGGTGCGGCCGATATCGACACTACGCCCGCCGCATTGCAACGCACGTTCCTCAGCGCCGTGACGCGCTGGACGAGCGGTGAGCACGACGCCGATTACATCGAGTCGTGGCGACACTTTCGCGAACGCTGCCTCGACGGCTTCGCCTCGATCACCGACGACGCGCAGCCCGCGAAATCGATCGTGCTGTTCACCTCGGGTGGCGTGATCGCCACGATCTGCCAGCACCTGATGAATCTGACCGACGAAGCGATGGGCCGGCTGAACTGGTCGCTCGCGAACACCAGTGTGACGCGTGTGCGATTCACGCGCGGCCGCCGCAGCCTCGATTCGCTGAACTGCACAGCCCATGTTGACTGGGCGCGCGATCCGGCGTTGCTGACTTACCGCTAGGCGCTTCCACGCACGGCAATGTGCGGGCGCTCGACCAAAACATTCGAACCATTCCAGGAACACGACAATGGACAACACGTTGTTCGATCTGACCGGCCGCGTCGCGCTGGTCACAGGTGCAAGCCGCGGCATCGGCGAGCAGATCGCCATCACGCTCGCGGCGCATGGCGCTCACGTGATTTTGAGCAGCCGCAAGGCGCAAGCATGCGAAGCAGTCGCCGAGCGCATTCGCGCTGCCGGCGGCAAGGCCGATGTGTACGCCTGTCATATCGGCGATCTCGAGCAGATTGAAGGGCTGTTCGAGTTTCTCGACAGCCGTGGCCTCGCACTCGATGTTCTCGTCAATAACGCAGCGGCCAATCCGTACTTCGGTCCCACGGTCGACACCACCATCGACGCGTTCAACAAGACCGTCGACGTGAACATCCGCGGCTATTTCTTCATGTGTGCGCGTGCGGCCAAACGGATGGCAAAACAGGGGCGCGGCAGCATCATCAACGTTGCGTCGATCGCGGGCGTCGTGCCAGTTCCGATGATCGGTATTTATTCGATCACCAAGGCTGCGGTGATCTCGATGACGAAAACGTTCGCTGCCGAATGCGGTGCGCAAGGCGTGCGCGTCAACGCGCTGCTGCCTGGTCCGACTGCAACGCGCTTTGCGGCTGCGCTGGTCGACGATCCGCAGGCGCGCGACGAAGCGCTCAAGCGTATTCCGCTCGGCCGGATCGCTGCGCCCGATGAAATGGCCGGCACCGTGCTGTACCTCGCGTCGGATGCCTCCGCCTTTACGACCGGCTCTTGCATCAACGTCGACGGCGGTTTTCTCGCAACCTGAGGCTCAGCGATCCATGGAAGATCTCAAGAACAAGGTGGCGGTTGTCACAGGCGCGGCGAGCGGCTTCGGTCGCGAACTGGCGATCCTCTGTGCGGCCGAAGGCATGCGGGTCGTACTCGCCGATATCGACGAAGCCGGTTTGAAGCACACGCATTCGCTGTTGCCCGATGGCGCACAGGCACTCGAAGTGCGTTGCGATGTGTCGAAACAGGAATCCGTCGATGCACTCGCGCAAGCGTCTATCGCGCGTTTCGGCGCGGTGCATCTGCTGTTCAACAACGCGGGCGTCGGTACGACCGGCCCGTTGTGGAGCACCACGCTCGACGACTGGCAATGGGTGCTCGGTATCAACCTGATGGGTGTTGCGCACGGCATCCGCAGCTTCGTGCCGGGCATGTTGGCTTCAGGAGAACCGTGCCACGTGGTGAATACCGCATCGGCGGCGGGGCTCGGTGCTTACGAAGGTTCAGGCGTCTACTGTGCAAGCAAGTACGGTGTCGTCGCGATCTCCGAATGTCTGTATCACGAGCTGCAGACGCATGCGCCGCACGTCGGCGTGTCGGTGCTTTGCCCGGCGTTCGTGAACACCGGTATCGCCGATGCGGAAGAGCGCCGGCCCGCCGAGTTCGGCGAACGCAACCCGGGTGCCGCACCGTACGCGGAACGTGCTCGCCAGGCGATTCGCGCAGGGCGACTGAGCGCGGCCGATATTGCGCGCATCACGCTCGACGGTGTGAAGGCGGGCAAGTTCTACATCCTGACGCATCCGAAGATCAAGGCGTCGATCGAAACGCGGATGCAGGACATTCTGCTTGACCGCACGCCTACTCACGTCGCTGGTTAATTTATCCCTTACTCGACCTGTACTCGCATGACCGACGCCCTGCCTCTTGCCGCGACCGTGGACCCCGCTCACCGCCTCGATATCGAGGCGCTCGCGACGTATCTCGAACAACATCTCGACGGCTTTGCAGGGCCGCTCGAATACAGCCGCTTTTCGGGCGGCCAGTCGAACCCGACGTACCTGCTCACTACGCCGTCGCGTCGCTATGTGCTGCGCAGAAAACCGGCGGGCCAGTTGTTGCCGTCCGCACATGCAATCGATCGCGAGTACCGCGTGCTGTCCGCGTTGCGCGATACCGAAGTGCCGGTGCCGGAGGTGTTCTGCTATTGCAGCGACGCATCGGTGATCGGCTCCGAGTTCTATGTGATGGCCTGTGTGGACGGGCATGTGAACTGGCAAAGCCGTCTGCCCGATGCAACGCCCGCACAACGCAGCGCGATGTTCGACGAACTGAATCGCGTGATGGCCGCGCTGCATAGGCTGGATGTCAGCGCGCTCGGCCTCGACGATTACGGTGCGAAGGGCAACTATTTCGTGAGGCAGATCAAGCGCTGGACGCACCAGTACCGTGCGTCCGAAACGCAGCGCATCGAATCGATGGAGCGGTTGATCGAATGGTTGCCGGCTCATGTGCCTGCTAGCGAGCGCGTGTCGGTCGTGCACGGCGACTTTCGCATCGACAACGTGATCTTCGATCCGGTCGAGCCGCGCATCGTCGCGGTGCTGGACTGGGAGCTGTCGACGCTCGGCGATCCGCTCGCTGACTTTTCCTATCTGTGTCTCGCATGGCATCTGCCGGCGGATGGCTTCCGCGGCCTCGGTCCCATCGACGATGCGCAACTGCAGGCGCTCGGCATTCCGCTCGAACGCGATTTCGTCGAACGCTATTGCGAACGCGCCGGCGTGCCCGCCGTGAGCGAAGCCGAATGGAATTTCTACCTTGCCTACAACCTGTTCCGCGGCGTGGGCATTTTGCAAGGAATCATGAAGCGCGCAATCGATGGCAACGCGAGCAGCCGGCATGCACGCGAAGCCGGCGGACGCGCTGCGCAACTCGCCGATGTGGCCTGGCGTTGTGCGGAACGCGCGATGGCTTCTTGACCTGACGACACACACGGCCGACGCACGCTGCGCCAGCCACTACCACTCAACCCAACCAGACAACGAGAGCAGACGATGAACTTCGAACCTTCCGCAAAAGTGGCCGCGCTGCAGCAGCGCGTGTCGGCATTCATGAACGAGTATGTGTACCCGAACGAAGACCGTTACCTTCGGGAGATCGATGAGGGCGACCGCTGGCAACCGATCGCGCTGATCGAAGAGCTGAAAGAGCGCGCCAAAGCGGCCGAACTCTGGAACCTGTTCCTGCCCGAATCGGCACATGGCGCAGGTCTGACCAACGCAGAGTACGCGCCGCTGTGCGAGATCATGGGGCGCGTGGTGTGGGCGCCGGAAGTGTTTAACTGCTCGGCACCCGACACCGGCAACATGGAAGTGCTGGCGCGTTACGGCACCGCCGAGCAGAAGCGCCAGTGGCTCGAACCGCTGCTGCGCGGCGAGATCCGTTCGGCGTTCGCGATGACCGAGCCGCTCGTGGCTTCGTCGGATGCGACGAACATCGAAAGTTCGATTGTGCGCGACGGCGACCACTACGTGATCAATGGACGCAAGTGGTGGACTTCCGGTGCGAGCGATCCGCGCTGCAAGGTGTTTATCTTCATGGGCAAGACCGACCCGCAGGCGCCGCGTCATCGTCAGCAGGCGATGATCCTCGTGCCGCGCGACACCCCCGGCGTCACGGTGGTGCGACCGCTGCCGGTGTTCGGCTTCGACGACGCGCCGCATGGTCACGCCGAAGTACTGTTCGAGAACGTACGCGTACCTGCCGACAACATGCTGCTCGGTGAAGGACGCGGCTTCGAGATCGCACAAGGTCGCCTCGGACCGGGCCGGATTCACCACTGCATGCGGCTGGTCGGTCTCGCTGAGCGCGCGCTCGAAGTGATGTGCAAGCGCAGTCTCTCGCGGGTCGCGTTCGGACGTGCGGTCGCGGAGCAGAGCATCACGCTGCAGCGTATCGCCGATGCACGCATCCTGATCGACGAGACGCGCTTTCTCGTGCTGAACGCCGCGCACCGCATGGACACAGTCGGCAACAAGGTCGCGACGCGCGAGATTGCGATGATCAAGGTCGCGGCACCGAACATGGCGTGCCAGGTGATCGACTGGGCGATCCAGGCGTGCGGCGGGTTCGGCATGCAGGATCGGTTCCTTGCGCATGGCTATGCGACGGCACGGTCGTTGCGCATCGCGGACGGTCCCGACGAAGTGCACCGCAACCAGATCGGCAAACTGGAACTCGACAAGTACCGTGTGCGCGAGGATGCTGTCTGATTCTTGCGCCATGACCGGCGACTACTGGAAGGAGCACGTATGACGCAGCAACCGTGGATCGACTCACTCGAACATCGTTTTGCCGACGTGAACGGCACGACGCTGCATTACGTCACTGCGGGTGAGGGGCCGACGCTGCTCTTCATCCACGGCTTTCCCGAGTTCTGGTTTGGCTGGGAAGCGCAGTTGCGTGCGTTGTCGGATCACTACCGGGTCGTCGCCGTCGACATGCGCGGCTATAACCTCTCCGGGAAATCGCCCGATGTTGCCTCGTACCGGTCGCGCGTACTCGTCGAGGACTTGCAGCAGTTCATCGCGCACCTCGATGCGGGGCCGGTCTTCGTCGTCGCGCACGACTGGGGCGGCGTGATTGCATGGGACCACGCCGCGCGGTACCCGCAACAGGTGCGCAAGCTCGTCATCATCAATGCGCCGCATCCGTGTCTGATGTACCGCGAACTGAAGGACAACGCGGCGCAGCGCAAGGCGAGTGAGTATGTGCTCGTGTTTCGCCAGGAACGCGCCGAGGCATTGCTCGCGGAAAACCGCTATGCGCGGCTACAGCGGATGTTCGATACGTGGGGAGTCGGTGGTCGTGAGGTGAGCGACGCGACGCGCGACGCCTACGTCGAAGCGTGGTCGCAGCCAGGTGCGTTGACCGGCAGCCTGAACTGGTATCGCGCGAGTCGTTTGCATGCGCCGGGGCCGGACAGCGAGGGTATCGATGGCTTCGAGATCGACAGCGGCAACCACCGCGTCGACGTGCCGACGCTCGTGATCTGGGGTATGCGGGACACGGCGTTATTGCCTGGCCTGCTGGATGGGCTCGACGAATACGTGTCGGATCTACGCGTCGAACGAATCGAGGAAGGGTCGCACTGGGTGCATCACGAGTTCCCCGATCGCGTCAATGCGCGGCTGCGTGCGTTTCTGGGCGACTAAAGTTTCTTACCGCCCCATTCATACCCGACGGCACGGCAGTGATCGCTTTCACGTGATCGCGTAGCCAGCGGTGCGCCGGGTCCGTATCCATACGGCGATGCCACGCGAAGGCGACCGGGATCTCCGGCGTATCGAACGGCAGATTGAACACCGCGACGGCGAGCCGCAAGCGCTCGGCGCGACGCGCCAGGTCGTCGCCGACCACCGCTACCAGATCGCTGTTCGCCGCGGCCAGAAGTGCCGCGTTTGCGTGTTGCACGGCGAGGACGATCGAGCGGGTCAGGCCGAGTTGAGCCAGCGCGGCATCGACGGGCCCTGGTGTGCGGCCCCGGCGCGTAAACGAAATATGCCCGGCTGCAGCGAATTGCTGCGCCGTGATCGAACCCGTGAGCATCGGATGATCCGCCCGCACCACACCGACCAGATGCTCGACGTAGAGCGTTTCCGAGCGGATTTCCGGCGCCACGTCGCCGAGCACACCGATCTCTAGATCGACCTCACCGTCGCGCAGGATATCTACGGTGTCTTCGCCATGAGTGACGAATTGCAGCGAGACGTTCGGCGCCTCGGCGCGAATCCGCTCGGCGAGCCGCGGCCCGATCGTTGCTGCGATGGCATCGGTTGCGCGCAACGTGAACACGCGGCTGAGCTGGGTGAAATCGGTCGCAGTCGGCACCAGCATGCGCCGCGCTTCTTCGAGCAACGCACGCACTTGCGGCCGCAGTTCTTCCGCGCGTGGTGTCGGCACGAGCCGGCTGCCGGCGCGAACCAGCACAGGGTCGCCGACCATCTCGCGAATCCGGCTGAGCGTGCGGCTCATCGCCGGCGGGCTGAGATGGACTCGCGCTGCCGCTGCGACGACGCTGCCTTCTTCGAGGAGCACATCGAGAGCCTGTAACAGGTTGAGATCCAGTGAGTGCATGAGGCAATCCTGCGCAAAGGTCGGTGCTACGGATGCTTTAGGCCGCGGTGGCTTCCGCGGCAGGCGACACGGCCGTGAAGTACGGCGTGCGTTCATTTTTTACAGGGCGTCGAGCCCAGCGTTCAACCGATTGATGTTTTCATTTTGCCCGGGTCCCCGTCAGCGAATCGATGTCGCCTTACTTTGAGTGGTAAGGCCGGTACCGTTACTCCGGTTTCTGCCTGCTTCCTCGAAATGACGCACTGAAATTAATTAACCCCGGTTGCGGGCGTGGCTCACCAAGAGAATCAGTCCGGATTGCTTTGTTTCAGGCCACAATCCTGGCTTGTTTTGAAGCGATATGCAAGTCCATCTAGCGATGTTTTATAAAAGATACTGCAACACGGGCGCTCGACGGTGGGTTGCATCGAAGGGAATGAGTTATTCGAGTAATCGCACTGGCGGTGTTCAAGTTCCTTCGCTACCGTGCGATCTGTAAGCAAAACGGTCGTATTTACATACACGCCTGTCTCGCAGAAGTGCGCCAAATGTGGCTTTTCGGGTTGCCGTGCGGGCTGCGTAGAGGGGGTCAAAGCCTTGTCTGGTAAGGCTTTCGGGGCTGATGGTCCCAGAAATTTGGATATGAGACTAATCGTTCTCTTTTGCGACGTGCGCGTGCAATGAACCTCCCATTCTGTTCTTTTCAACTGAGATTCCAGTTTCCCGGAAATTTCTACACCCGTATCAAATAAAGTTAGATTAAGGCGGTCGAAATTTTTTTAAAAAAACCAGATAGATGATCGTTATTGTTTTCGAATTCACCGTGCGATGAATCGACAGGCACCAATCTTGTCGTTGAAATTTCACGGGATTCGGGATTGTTAATTTTTACCAGTGGTACGTCGACGCCACCGACGTCGGGTTTACAGGTTCTGCTTCCTGACAAGGCGTCCAGGAAGAACCGGCTAATTACAACCAGGGGAAAAAGATGAGTCCAAAGATCGTCGTGATTGCAGCATGTCTGGCACTGGCCGCGTGCGGAGGGGATGGCGTCAGCGACAGTTCGGGTGGAGACAGCAGCCACACCGGGAGCGGTACCTCCGGAACCGGCGGCTCCGGCACTGGCCCGACATCGGGCGGCGGGTCCGTACGGACGATGATGTATGAAACACTGGCGGCTCCGAGCGATGCGACCTCGGTCCTTGCCCAGTTGAATGCAGAAGGTGCGAAGGGCTACCGCTATATCGCCGACCTGGGCTTTTCGGACAATGGCGGGACCACCGCCATGAATGTCTTCATCAACGACGGTGCCAATACGTATAGCTACGAGTTCCAGAACGCCGACGCTACGCAGGCGGGATTTCTCGCGCAGGCAAACCAGGAGGGCGCAAAGGGCTTCCGCTACGAGGGCCCGCTGACGCTTGGCAATCTCTATCGTCACCAGGGCAATTCGTCCGCGACGTATAGCTATGCCGCGGCAGCCTCACCGACCAGTTCGGCCGCTTTCCTGACCCAGGCGAACGCGCAAGGTCAGAGCGGATACTGGTACTACGGTCCGGTTCAACTCGACTCGGCGAACACCTCGCTCTACATGAAGGACAACTCGTCGGCTTCGAAGTACGCGTACGATGCCGTGGCGCCAGCGCAGGGCGTCGGCGACTTCGTCACACAGGCTAACAATGAAGGCGCGAAGGGTTACCGCTTCAAGGGACCCCTAGGTTTCGGTACTGACTCGGTGGCGGTCTACGTGAAGGACCAGACGCAATCACCGACCTTCACCTACCTGTCGCAGACTCCGCAGCCAACCAGCACTGCATTCATCCAGCAGGCGAATGCGCAGGGTGCGCAGAGCGAAGCGTATCTCGGTGAGCTCGCGTTCGGTTCGACGCCAGCGGCGCTGTACTTCCTCGCGACCGGATGCACGGGTTTCCTGTGCTCGTCACTCAATACGTTCATCCAGAACTAGGCGGTTGCAGGCAGTCACTCGCCAGTCTCGCGAACTGATTCAATCAGATCGTGAGGCTGGCGTTTTGTCGTTTAAACATGGAGAGGCGATCATGCAGCAGACCTTGATGCTCAAGCGGCGGCGGTTGATCGTCGGTGGTATTGCGCTGGTATCGACGGCGCATTTTCGTTTTGTTGCTGCGCAAACGGCTGAGCGATCTGCGTTTCGCTTCAACGGGGCGGATTACTTCTTCCGCTGGAGCGACGACACGCTGTTCGAATTCACGCCGCCGGGGCAGACGAATCTCGACACGTGGAGCGACATGGTGTCGGTCGTTATCTATCGCGGCGTCAAGACCGCGGATGATCTTGCGAGCGCCGCGAACTCGTTGCTCGACTCTACTAAAGCGAAAGGCGCGGTGCTGAAGACACGCTCCGTTCCAAGGACACCGGATCGTCCCGCCGAGCATTTCATCGCGTCGATGATGGCGGCACCGGGTGTGGTCGAAGGTGTCTTTACGCGCTTCGTGCTGATGGATGGGGTTGGCTATGCGCTGATCTTCTCTCATCGGTTCTATGGTGAGGATCTGCATAAGACGGCGCAGTTGCTGGGCGACTGGGAGAACGCGCATGGTGCGGATATGGAGAAGGCGTTGATGAGTTTTGAGCCGGTGCCGGGGGTGAGTGCGCTCGAGAAGTGGAAGCGTGCCGGTCCGTCGAAGGATTAGTCGACTTGACTCACTAACACCGTGGGTCGACCGGCAGCACCGTTCACTTTGGCATCAGCACCTTGTCGACCACCATGATGACCCCGTTGCTCTGGTAGACGTCATAGGTGGAAATGTCGGCGGTGTGTCCTACCGCATCCATCACGACGATATTGTGGGGACCGTTCTCGGCGAACGTTAGCGTCTCGCCGTTGACGGTCTTCAGTTCGGCCTTGCCTCCTCCCTCCCTGATTGCCTGATCGAGCTTGCGAAAGTCGTAACGTCCCGGCAACACGTGATACGTGAGGATGCTGGTCAGCGTTGCCTTGTTCTCGGGTTTGACGAGGTTGTCCACGGTTCCAGCCGGGAGCGCAGAAAACGCTTCGTTGGTTGGTGCGAAAACCGTAAAGGGCCCCGCGCTTTTTAGCGTATCGACGAGCCCGGCCGCCTTTACCGCAGCGACCAGCGTCGTGTGATCGGCGGAATTGACGGCGTTGTCGACGATGTCTTTGGTGGGGTACATGGCCTGACCGCCGACCATCACGGTCTGGCCCGCGGCAAATACGCTGCTCGCAGCCATCGACAGCGCGACAGCGGTAACGAAGGCAGTACTTCTCATGATGGGTCTCCTCAGCGCGCAGCGCTCGATTGCGCTGTGTCGAACTTATATACGGCGTGAGGGGAGGATTGGATTCATCGATGGCGACAAAGAACACGAGGCAGTTGCGGATGCGTGCGACAGAGTCTGCCCCTTAAGAGTCCATCGACGTCCTGATCATTTCTTTGCAGCAGACTGCATCCAACGGTTCGCTCGACTCGTAAGGTCGATTGAGGACTCGCTTTCTCTGCGCGATACGTTTTCGTTCTTCGCTGAACGGGAGGGAGTCTTTGCGTCCGCGATTTGCGTCATTGCATCGCGCTTGCTGTCCTGTTGCCTCCGCGCGTGCGTCGTGATGGTGAGTTTCGCGGCATCCCTTGCGAAGTCTCTGAGGAGCATGGTCATGTCCGATGTCAAAACCGATTCAGCAGCGCTTATCGATGTGTTTGACCGCCGTGTCGAGCGGCGTTTGCAGCGCCGGCAGTTTTTCAGAAACGCAGGCGGCCTTGGCCTGGGGCTGGTGGGCGGTACGCTCATTAGCGCGTGTGGGGGCGGCTCTGGAACGATCGCATCCGCAGCGGCGGCACCGACCGATGCGGAAATTCTCAACTTCGCATTGAATCTCGAATACCTCGAATCGCAGTTCTACTCGTATGCGACTACGGGCAGCGGTTTGCCCGCAGGTATGACTACTGGCGTCGGCACGCCGGGTGCGGTGATTCCGGGGCAGCAGGTACCGTTCCAGGATCCGGTGGTACAGGCGTATGCAAACGAAATCGCCAAAGACGAACGCGAGCACGTAACGTTCCTGCGCAGCGCGCTCGGATCGGCCGCGGTCGCGCAGCCCGCGATCGATATCGGCGGTACCGATCCGAATGGTGCGTTCTCGGTTGCTGCGCGTGCTGCCGGACTCGTTGCCTCGGGCACCGCATTCAATCCGTATGCGAGCGACAACAATTTCCTGCTCGGCGCGTTCATCTTCGAGGATGTCGGTGTCACAGCTTATAAGGGTGCATCGCCTCTGATCAGCAACAAGACCTTCCTCGAAGCGGCCGCTGGCATTCTCGCTGCGGAGGCGTATCACGCCGGCCTCGTGCGGACGGTGCTGTACTCGAAAGGCATCGACATGACGAGCCTGATCAGTGCGGCTAACGCGATCTCGGCCGCGCGCGCGAGTCTCGATCAGGTCGGCAACGACGATCAGGGCATCTCCGGCAGCACACCGGGCACCTCCAACATCGTGCCGCTCGACAGCAACGGACTTGCCTACAGCCGCGGCTACGGCAACGTGCTCAATATCGTGTACCTGACGAGCACCGCGGCGATGAAGGGCGGTTTCTTCCCAAGCGGTGTGAACGGCACGCTCAACATGAGCGCCTGAACGACGCGTGCACAGGACCCGCCACGCATTATCGCTAGTGCGTTGCGGGCTTCAGTTGTTGCACCGGGTAAGGCAATCGTGACACCGTACTGGAGTCGTCATGGACGAAGTGATGAGCGAAGCGATCGTTCCGCAGACGCTGACCGAGCAGGCCTGTTTCGATATCCGCGAAACTCTCGCAGGGCGCCGGCGTGGCGCGCGTGCGGTGCTGCCATTTGTGGGGCCTGCGGTGGTTGCGTCCATCGCTTATATGGACCCCGGCAACTTCGCGACCAACATTCAGGCAGGTGCGGGCTATGGCTATACGCTGCTGTGGGTGGTGGCGCTCGCCAACATCGTGGCGATGCTGTTCCAGTCGTTGTCTGCAAAACTCGGACTTGTCACGGGACGCAACCTGGCGGAGTTATGCCGCGAATCGTTGCCACGCCGTTGGGTGATCGCGATGTGGGGGATGAGCGAAATCGCCGCGATGGCGACAGACCTCGCTGAGTTTGTAGGTGGGGCGATCGGCGTGTCGCTATTGCTGCATCTGCCGATGATCCCCAGCATGTTGATCACCGCCGCCGTCACCTATGGTCTGCTGCAATTCGAGAAGCTCGGTTTTCGGCCACTGGAGCTGGTGATTGCGGCACTTGTCGGTGTGATTGGTCTGTCGTATCTCGCGGAACTGCTGATCGCGCCGGTGCACTGGCCGTCCGTGGTGGTACACACGTTCACGCCGCGCATCCCGGACAGTAATGCATTGACGATTTCCGTCGGCATTATCGGTGCGACGGTCATGCCGCACGTGTTGTTCCTGCATTCGGGGTTGACGCAAAACCGCGTGAGACCGCGCACTGATCGCGAATGCTCGAAGCTGCTCGCGTTTTCGAATCTCGAAGTCGTGGTTGCGCTCGGTATCGCGGGGCTGATCAACATGGCGATGGTGATCATGGCGTCGAGCGCATTTCACTTCGGACACGCGGATATCGCCAGTATCGAAACCGCATGGCGTACGTTGACGCCGTTGCTTGGTGGGGCGGCAGCAGGTCTGTTTCTGGCGGCGTTGATCGCATCGGGTATCTCGAGTTCGGTGGTCGGTACGATGGCCGGTCAGATGATCATGCAGGGCTTTGTTGGTTTTCGCATTCCCGTGTGGGTGCGGCGGCTGGTTACGATGGCGCCGGCGTTTGTCGTCGTGGCATGCGGGGTCGATGCGACCCGTGCGCTGGTATTGAGCCAGGTGATGTTGAGTATCGCGTTGCCGGTGCCGATGATCGCGCTGGTGTGGTTTACGTCGCGCGGCGATCTGATGGGACGCCACAGGAACCGTAGGGTGACGACGCTCGGTGCGGTGTTGGGAACGCTGGTAGTGCTGGTGTTGAATGGGGTGTTGCTGGTTCAACTGGTGGGGGGATGAATGTGGTTGGCATTCGATTGGGCCGGTTGGGCGCCAGGACGCCGTCATGTTGTGCTTGTTTCAAGCTCTTTATTGAGTGTCTCCGGCAGTGCCTGTCAGAATTTCCCTGTTCCATTGATATATCGGAGAACGCTTCGACAGAGCGATGCTAACCGCGATCTAATTCAAGAGTTGCTAACTTTTGTGAAATATACGGAATATTAACTACTGCATTGCTCGAGAGAAAAAGCGTGTGATAGCGTGCCAATCATACGAACGATCAAAACTATCGCCGACTCGGGCAACGTGCCACCGACACACAACGTCATGGCTCTCCCGTCGGTAGCGTACAAATAGAGTGTCTTGTTACGAGCACGACACGTGCGTTCACGACTACCCGTTGCGTCCCCTGGCTACCAGTCATCGCGAACCAGAGTTTGTATCCGATCTAACGGATGCATTCAGCGGGCCAGACATTGGCCCATGTTCAACACAACGGGGTATTTCCATGCAAGACAACTTTTTGAGTATCTCCACCGTGGGTGGGACTGTCGGCGGAACAGTAGGTGGGACCGTCGGCGGCACTGTAGGTGGAACGGTTGGTGGGACTGTCGGTGGCACCGTGGGTGGTACGGTAGGCGGGACCGTGGGCGGCACGCTGTCCAGCGGGCAGCGTACGCTGCTCAAGACCCGTCTGAGCAAATAAGGCCTGCGCGCGCCGCATAGGCTTAACGCGTGCGGCGCGTGTACTTCTGTATCTCGCTAACCAGGCAAGAAGGTCTGACGCGCATGGCAAACAATAGATATACCTTGTCCCCGGACGTTGTTGAACTCGTTGTAGATGCTCGCACTGCCGTTTATCACCGCCAGCGTGGCGGACTATGCATGCTGGACGATGCAGCGCATAAAGTGCTGCAGGGATTCGGCGCAGGTCGGGTACTGCCGGCATCATGGATTGATGGTGAGCCTCCTTGCCGGGAGGCCGAACTGGTCCAGCAGTTGTTGGCGCGCGGTTTCCTGGTGACCGACGAGGCTCAGCAGCAATCTGTGCCCACCGAAGTCGAGAAGAAGGTCAACATCATCCAGCTCATCCTGGCGAATGCCTGCAATTTTGGATGCACTTATTGCTTCGAAGGCATTCAAGGAAAAGAGATGTCGGTAGAGGCTGAGGTCGCCAAGGTCGATCTTAGCCGGCTGAAAGCCCGGGATGAAATCAAGATCGATATCAACGATTCGATGTATGCCTCCAGGGAGCGCTTCGAACACCAATACGATCCTAAGAACAGGCACATGAAGCCGCACGATGCGGTGCACTACGTCGAAAAAGCTCTTGCGGCTTCACGCTCGTCGGGCGTGCAAAGTGTGATGATTCAGTTCTTTGGAGGCGAGCCACTGCTGAACTGGAAGGCCATTGCAGCTGTCCTTGAGCGCTTTGGCAATGGTGAGCGCGATGACATGCATATCGCCTACTCAACCGTGACGAATGGTTCGCTGATCACCGACGAAGTGGCCGAAACTTTCGCAAGACATCGTGTCGCGGTTTGCGTTAGCTTTGATTCACCTACGAGCCCAAGTCGACCACTAAAGAACGGTGAAGACAGCACACCGGTGGTCATGCAGGGCTTGCGACGTCTGCAGGCGAAAGGCAACCGTATTGCCATCAACGCAGCCTTGACATCGGCTACCTGGAACGATTTTGACGAGTCAATCGTTGACCTCGCCGTCGATGTGAGCGCAGGCGAGATCGGGGTCGTTGTTGATTTTGATCCGAGCTTCTACGCTCGTTACGGCGCACAGAACATTGTCGATCGCCTGTGGCGCGTCGTCGAGTACGGACGACAACGCGGCGTGGTTTTGACCGGCTATTGGCATCAGATATTCCAGGTGTTGCTTGGCCACGACGCGGTCTCCGAACGCGGTTTCAAGAACTGCTCAGCCAAAGGTGCGCAGTTCAGCATCGAGCCAAACGGCTCGGTTTTCGCCTGCAAGGCGGGATCAACCATACTGGGTTCGATTGAGCAGGGTCCGGGCCTTCTCGATGCGCCCGCCTATGTCGAGCACGCCAAACTACGCCACGAGAATCCGGACTTCTGTCGGGGATGCGAAATCGAGGGCTTCTGCGCCGGCCTTTGTCTTGGCCCACTCGAAAAGAAATATGGCGCCATCGACGTCGTCGAACCATCGGCCTGCAATTTCTACCGTGGCATTACGCGCAGGCACATCGAAGCCCTGAAGCCTTTCGAAATTGCTACCTTCGACTTGCAGGCATCCTGACCAATTAGAGAGACCACGCGATGGAAACACACTTCCTTGAACATACATCGGTCACCGGTGCGGACCACTTCAAAACCCACGGCTATGCCGTCGTCGATACGCCGCCGCTGTCGGAACAGGTACTAGAGTCCTTCGACAATATGCCGCGAGACGGACATAGCCTGAAGCGACTGCGCGAGATTCGCCTGTCACAGTACTTTGGCTACCGGGAGGAGGGGCAATGGATCTTCGCGCTGCTGCCGCAACGCAAGTACATCCAGTCGGCCGAATACATCCGGCTGGCCGAAGCTGGCGGCGTAATGCGCCATCGCGAGCAGCTTGAATGCGATCCTTCTTCCTTGATGTCCGCGGTGCTCGAAGTCTTGCCGGTCGACAGAAACGAGAGCTACCACCTCAACGTCAATCAGATCCGGGTGATAGCAAACGCGGAATTCAAAGGCGTCACGGTACCCGAAGGGCCGCATCGCGACGGTCACGAATTTAGCGTGATCGCTATCGCAGGGCGCCACAACGTAGTGGGCGGAGAAACTCAAATCATCGACCCATTGTCGCGTGAGGTTCTTTATCGTCAGATCCTCGCTGAGAACCAGGCCATATTGATCGACGATGAACGCTACATCCATTACGCAACCGATATCGTTCCCGATCAAGGGACGCTCGGGCATCGCGACATCTGGGTCATCGAGATCAATCGTTGGCACAAACGTGCGTATGGCCCCGCGCATGAGCGCCGTGCTCGCGAGGCCACGCTATCCACAGAAGCAATCGCATGACGACGCAAACGCATCCCTCACCGGTCGCGCCGGTTGGTATGTGGCCGGCGTTCGTCCGGGCGGTCCCTACGGCGGTAGCGATTCTCCCCATCTGCATGCTTTTTGGTGTGCTGGCTGCGCAGGCAAACTGGAGCGCATTCGATGTCTTTCTCTTCAGCGCGCTCGGATTCTCGGGGAGTGGGCAGTTCGCACTGCTGCCGCTTGCAGATCAGGGACTGGGTATTCTGACCATGTTGCTGATGGCCGTTTCGATCAATAGCCGATACATACCCATCGCCTTTGCCACAGCGTCGCGCTTGCCGCGTGCTCCAGGGCAACGCGCCTTCGTTGCCCATCTACTGGGTGACGAGGCTTACGCGCTGGAGCACGAGCGCGATCCGAAGAGTTCCATTCTCGTCATCCGCATGACGATTTACGGTACATGGGTCCTGTCTACCGTCGCTGGCTGGTTTGTGGCTGGCCTGGTTCCGCGCAGTCTTCTTGGTGAAGGAGTGAATCTTGGGTTTCCAGCTAGCGTTGTGTTGCTGGTGTTGTCCTTTGGTCAAATGAAGGTTCGGGTTCCAAAGATCACGGCACCCTGGTTTCGCTGCCTCGCGGAAATCAGTCTGTGCGTTGCGGTCGCGCTGGTGCTGTTCTGGACGTTAGGCCGGGTCTGGTTCTGGCTCCCAAGCATCTGTTTCAGCACGTGGCGGCTGTGGAGGGCTGGCGCATGAGCGTTTCTTCGCACGCCATGGCAATTTTGGCGTTGTTTGCCACCAGTCTGATCGTGCGCGTGTTGCCCGTGTTCGTTCGACTGCGCCTGAACGACACAGCACACAGCTTGCTCGAGCGGGTAATACCCATGGCTGTATTTCTTAACTTCGCGGTGTACATCGCGTGGACCGAGATCCACACCGCGCCTGTTGCAGCCATCGCCGCTATCTCGGTGGTGGCTGTCGTCACGTTTGCAACAAGCATTGGACTGGTGCTCACCACCTGCGCGGCGACCCTGGTGTACTTCCTGGTCCAGATGTCTATCTAGGGGTGTATCTTTTTTCGCGCCTTCGAACGACGCCGTAAACGGCAAAGGGGTTACGCAAACGCGTAACCCCTTTGATAAAACTGGTGGCGAATCAGGGATTCGAACCCCGGACCTGCGGATTATGATTCCGTCGCTCTAACCGGCTGAGCTAATTCGCCATATGAGAGGCGAGATTATGAAGACGACGCCGGGGGCTGTCAACCCCCGGCCGTCACATTGCAGAACTCCGCTCCGGGCCGTAGCCCGTCGCCTTAGTCTCAATCGCTGGCGTAGATATTGGAGTCCTTGGTCTCCTTCACGAAAATCAGACCGATCACGAAGGTCGCCAGCGCGATCACGATCGGATACCACAACCCCGAGTAAATATTGCCCTTCGCCGCGACGATCGCGAACGCGGTCGCTGGCAGGAAGCCGCCGAACCATCCATTGCCGATGTGATACGGCAGCGACATCGACGTATAGCGGATGCGCGTCGGGAACATCTCCACGAGCATCGCCGCGATTGGTCCGTACACCATCGTCACGAAGATCACGAGGATCGTCAGGATCACCACGGTCATCGGCCAGTTCAACTGCGCCGGGTCCGCCTTCGCCGGGTAGCCAGCGGTTTTCAGCGTGCTGCCGAGCGTCTTGTCGAATGCCTTGGCCTGATCCTTTGCGTCGGCGGCCTTGCCGTCATAGGTGTTGACGACCGTATCGCCCACCTTGATCTGCGCCAGCGTTCCCGCCGGCGCGGCCACGTTGTCGTAGTTCAGACCGGCCTTCGAGAGCGCCCCCTTGGCGATGTCGCACGAACTCGTGAACTTCGCCGTGCCCACCGGGTTGAACTGGAACGAGCACTCGGTCGGATCGGCAATCACGACGATCGGCGACTGTTGAGTCGCGGCTTCCAGTGCCGGGTTCGCATAGTGTGTGAGCGCCTTGAACAACGGGAAGTAGGTCAGCGCCGCGATCAGGCAGCCGGCCAGAATGATCGGCTTGCGACCGATACGGTCCGACAGCGAACCGAAGAACACGAAGAACGGTGTGCCGATCAAGAGGCCCAGCGCGATCAGGATATTGGCACTGGTGCCGTCCACCTTGAGCGTCTGCGTCAGGAAGAACAGCGCGTAGAACTGGCCGGTGTACCAGACCACCGCCTGGCCGGCGGTCAGCCCGACCAGCGCCAGAATCACGATCTTCAGGTTCTTCCATTGGCCGAACGCTTCGCTCAGCGGTGCCTTCGACGTCTTGCCTTCAGCCTTGATGCGTGCGAACGCCGGGGACTCGTTCAGCTGCATCCGGATCCACACCGACACGCCCAGCAGGATGATCGAGGCGAGGAACGGCACGCGCCAGCCCCATGCGCCGAACGCATCTTCACCGATCGAAGTCCGGATACCGACGATCACCAGCAGCGACAGGAACAGCCCGAGCGTAGCGGTCGTCTGGATCCACGACGTATAGAAGCCGCGCCGGTTCGCCGGTGCATGTTCGGCGACGTAGGTCGCCGCGCCGCCGTATTCGCCGCCGAGTGCGAGACCTTGCAGCAGCCGCATCGCGATGAAGATCACCGGCGATGCAATGCCGATCGTCGCGTAACCAGGCAGGAAGCCGACGACGAAGGTCGACAGGCCCATGATCACGATCGTCACGAGGAAGGTGTACTTGCGCCCCACCATGTCGCCGAGCCGGCCGAACACGATCGCGCCGAACGGTCGTACCGCGAAGCCCGCGGCAAAGCCGAGCAGCGTGAAGATGAAGGCGGCGGTCGGATTGACGCCGGAAAAGAAGCTCTTGCTGATAAAGGCAGCCAGCGACCCGGCCAGATAGAAGTCGTACCACTCGAAAACGGTGCCTAGCGACGATGCGAAGATGACCTTCTTCTCCTCGCGTGTCATTGGCGCATGCGAAATTTGTCCGCTGACGCTAGCCATGTACTGTCTCCATGTTGATATGCGTGCGCGTTCACCCCGGTCAGGCCGCACGTGCACCGATTATTGGAGCGGAAACTTACTGCCTACTGACGTGACGTCTCAAAAATCGGGACGGTTGCCCGGTCGTCAAAATGGTTCTATTTCCAGCGATAGATGTGGCTTGTTCGGCGAATCTGCTCTTATCGTGGTGTTTCTGCCAGTGGGGTAGTTACTTCCCGGCGGACGCCCTAGGGTAAGTCCGGTGCCGGTTTCAGCATAGTCAGACTGACACGCACGAGCGTGCCCGCAAGCTGGGGCGCGTGCTGGTAGACATGATCCTCGATGGCCAGCGTGCCGCCGTGCATCGCGGCGATTTCCCGCACGATCGCAAGACCGAGCCCGCTGCCGTCTCCCTCACGGCCGAGAATCCGGTAGAACCGCTCGACCACGCGCTCACGCTCGGCGGCCGGAATGCCGATGCCGGTGTCCTCGACTTCCAGATGCACCCGCTGCGCCGCCGGTTCGGCGCGCACCCGCACGGTGATGCGTCCGCTGGCCGGCGTATAGCGAATGGCGTTGTCGATCAGGTTCGACAACATCTCGCGCAGCATGACCGGATTGCCGTCTACGGAGACCGGTTCGTCGGGGCCTTCGTAGCCGAGGTCCATTTGCTTCGCGAGCGCCGGCTGCACCCAGTCGCGCACGGCGTGGCGGGCCACTTCGGTGATTTCGACCGGCGTGAAGATCTGCCCTGACATACGGTTTTCCGCGCGGGCCAGCGCGAGCAGTTGCGTGACGAGCCGCGCCGCATGCTCGGAACTCGTCGCAATCTGTTCGAGCGAGCGATGGACTTCGGCGGGCGCGTTCTGGCGCAGCGCCAGTTCGGCCTGGGTCCGCAGTCCGGCGAGCGGTGTCTTCATCTGATGCGCGGCGTCCGCGATGAAGCGCTTCTGCAGCTCCATGTTCTGTTCGAGGCGCGTCAACAGATCGTTGAACGACGTGACGAGCGGCTCGATCTCCGGCGGCGCGCGCCGCGCTTCGAGTGGCGAGAGATCGTCGGGGCGGCGGGAGCGGATATGCGACTGCAGCGCATGCAACGGCGCCAGTCCGCGCGACAACCCGAACCACACGAGCACGATGGCCAGCGGCAGGATCACGAACTGCGGCAGGATCACGCCTTTGATGATGTCGTTCGCGAGCTGGCTGCGCTTGTCGAGCGTCTCGGCGACCTGGACGAGCACGGGCTGGGCGCCGGGCGTCTGCGGAAACTCGACGGTCGTGTAGGCGACGCGGATGTCGCTGCCGCGCAGCACTTCGTCGCGGAATTCGACGAGGCCGGGCTGCGGCCGGTCTTCTTCGTGCGGCAACGGCATGTCGCGGTCGCCGGCGACCAGTTCGCCGCGCGTACCGAGCACCTGGAAGAACACGTTATCGATGTTGTCCGCGCGCAGGAATTCGCGCGTCGAATCGGGCAGCGACAGCTCGGCGACGCCGTTCACCGGATGGATCTGGCGCGCCAGCACGTAAGCATCGGTTTCGAGCGCGCGATCGAACGGACCGTTGGCAATCGATTTGGCGACCAGATACGTGACCGCGATGCTCATCGGCCACAGCAGCAGAAGCGGCGCCAGCATCCAGTCGAGAATCTCGCCGAACAGCGAGCGCGGGCGCGCCGCCGCGGCGGCTTCGGTTTCGTCGGGTGGGGCGAACGGGTTGGCGTAGCTGGCGTCGCGCGCTTCGTCGAGATCCGCCGAAGGGGCGATGGGCGCAGTGGCGCGGTCTGCGCGGGCGGGCATGAATACGTTGCCGTCTATCTATAGTGCTGGTTGGCCGGCATCCCGGGCGATGCCGGTGGTGCGGGCTCGGCGGTGTTTGGGGTGTTGGCAAACGCCTGAGGTTCGCCTGCGGCGGCGGCAACCGGCGCGGCTTTCTCGAGGCAGTAGCCGAGGCCGCGCACCGTGGCGATGCGCACGCCGCCCGGCTCCAGTTTTTTGCGCAGCCGGTGAACGTAGACCTCGATGGCGTTGTTGCTGACTTCCTCGCCCCATTCGCACAGATGATCGACCAGTTGTTCCTTCGAGACGAGCCGGCCGACCCGCTGCAGCAGCACTTCGAGCAGGCCGAGTTCGCGTGCCGACAACTCGACCACCTGCTCGTTGATGCAGGCAATCCGGCCCACCTGATCGAATGACAGCGCGCCATGTCGCACCACAGTCGGACCGCCCCCCGCGCCGCGCCGCGTCAGCGCGCGCACGCGTGCTTCGAGCTCGTTGAGTGCAAACGGTTTGGCCATGTAGTCGTCGGCGCCGAGGTCGAGGCCCTTCACCCGTTCGTCGACGCTGTCGGCGGCGGTCAGGATTAGCACCGGCAGGTTCGAGTTGCGCGCGCGCAGGCGGCGCAGCACTTCAAGCCCGGACATGCGCGGTAATCCTAAATCCAGGATAAGCAGGTCGAAAGTTTGCATCGACAGGGCGGTATCGGCTTCTACGCCGTTCTTCACGTGGTCGACGGCATAGGCCGATTGGCGGAGTGATCGAACGACACCGTCCGCGAGTATGCTGTTGTCTTCGGCAATCAGAATTCGCATGGTGCGTCCAGCCTGGCATTGCCGGCGCCGGGGATGCACCTGGCGCGCAGCGGTCTCCGGAAATCTTGTGGGTAGTGTTGGCGGTCCGGTTGGACGCGTGCGCCGTGACATAGCGTGACGTGGCGTGCGCGCAACTTCAATTCCGGGCTTGCCAAAACTACTGTTTTTTTATACAGTATCTGCGTTCGGTGTGCAACCTGGTGAAACAGGTTGCTCCACCACCTCAGACGCCGATCATCATAGCAAAGGACGATTCATGGAAGAAAGCAAGAAAGGCCCGGCTGGACTGACTGCTGAGAAGAGCAAGGCGCTTGCCGCCGCGCTCGCGCAGATCGAAAAGCAGTTCGGCAAGGGGTCGGTCATGCGGCTCGGCGCTGGGGAAGCGGTCGAGGACATCCAGGTGGTCTCCACGGGTTCGCTGGGGCTCGACATCGCACTGGGCGTCGGCGGTTTGCCGCGCGGCCGGGTGGTCGAAATCTACGGGCCGGAATCGTCGGGTAAAACCACGTTGACGCTGCAGGTCATTGCCGAAATGCAGAAGATCGGCGGCACGGCGGCGTTTATCGACGCGGAACACGCGCTCGACATCCAGTACGCGGGCAAGCTTGGCGTCAACGTGTCCGACCTGCTGGTGTCGCAGCCGGATACCGGCGAACAGGCGCTCGAAATCGCCGACGCGCTGGTGCGCTCGGGCTCGATCGACATGATCGTGATCGACTCGGTGGCGGCACTGGTGCCGAAGGCCGAAATCGAAGGCGAGATGGGCGATTCGCTGCCGGGCTTGCAGGCACGGTTGATGTCGCAGGCACTGCGCAAGCTGACCGGCACGATCAAGCGGACGAACTGCCTCGTCATCTTCATCAACCAGATCCGGATGAAGATCGGTGTGATGTTCGGCAATCCGGAAACCACGACGGGCGGTAACGCGCTGAAGTTCTATGCGTCGGTACGTCTGGATATCCGCCGTATCGGTTCGATCAAGAAGAACGATGAAGTGATCGGCAACGAGACGCGCGTGAAGGTGGTCAAGAACAAGGTGGCGCCGCCGTTCCGCGAAGCGATTTTCGACATTCTGTATGGCGAGGGTATTTCGCGTCAGGGCGAAGTCATCGACCTGGGCGTGCAGGCCAAGATCGTCGACAAGGCGGGTGCCTGGTACAGCTATAACGGTGATCGTATCGGCCAGGGCAAAGACAACGCTCGCGAATTCCTGCGTGAAAATCCGGACATCGCGCGTGAAATCGAAAACCGTATTCGCGAATCGCTGGGTGTGAACGCGATGGCGTCCGCTGCACCTGTTGGCGCCGCTGCTGAAGTCGCCGACGAAGAGGAGTAATCATCGCGTGATACGCAAGGGCCGGCCGGTGTCCGATACAAGGCGCGCCGGCGGCCCGCGTGATGACGAGTCGCGTGGATCATCCGGTCCCGCGGCTGCGTCTGATTCATCGGCTGATCCATTCGAGTCTTTCGACGATCACGACCGCGCTGCTGGTCTGAACTCCGATCGCAACTCCGATAGGAGCACCCGCCGATCTTCCGGCTGGTCCCGGCCCGCTCGAGATTCGCATCGCCCAGATGGGGCGAGCGCCTCAGGCGCCGATACTTCCTCGTCAGAAACGGTCTATAGCCGCTCGCGTCGCACTCGTGACGAGTCAGGTTCCGCCACAAAGTCCACCGATACAGACACGGCCGCGCGCACCACACGCCCAGGCCGTTCACTGAAAGGTCGAGCGCTCGGCTACCTGTCCCGCCGCGAATACAGCCGCGCTGAACTCTCGCGCAAGCTGATGCCGTTCGCCGACGAAGCCGATCCACTCGAAGCATTGCTCGACGAACTCGAGCGCGATGGCTGGCTCTCCGACTCGCGCTTTGCGGAAAGCCTGATCAATCGGAGGGCGTCGCGTGTTGGAGCGAGCCGGATCGTAAGTGAGTTGAAGCGCCACGCGGTGAGCCAGACGCTGATCGAAGAAACCGGCGCGCAGTTGCGCGAAACCGAAATGGCGCGGGCGCAGGCTGTCTGGCGCAAAAAGTATGGTGCACTTCCCACCACAGTCGCCGAGCGCGCAAGGCAAGCGCGTTTTCTGATGGCGCGCGGATTCTCACAGTCCATCATCGGAAAGATTCTGAAGGGCATCGACGACGAGTGGAGTGGCGACTAGCTGCTTCGCGTTGCCTTCTACGATGTTGCATCGCCGCAGACATCGCGCGAAAGTCCAGCCCGCCAGCCTCCCACGGCTGACTCCAAGATGTCTCAAATACTCGATATGCTAAAATCAGGCGGTTTTCCAATCCGGCCTTCCGTCCCGCATGCCGCTTTCCCCGCCCGTCTCCCGTCAGTTGCGCCACCGTCGCGCAATCCATGCGGAAGCCTATGAGCGTGCCGATGGCTTGTGGGACATCGAGGCGTGCCTGACCGACCAGAAGCCACGCGATGTGGCGCTTGCGTCGGGTGTCCGGCCCAATGGCCTGCCGATCCATGAACTCTGGCTTCGCATCACGATCGATCGCAAGCTCACCGTCGTCGACGCCGAAACGTCGTCCGACTGGGTGCCCTATCCCGGTCAGTGCGAAACCGCCAATTCCGCCTATCGCGCCCTCATCGGGCTCAATCTGCTCAACAACTTTCGTCGCGACGCTACCCGCCTGCTGGCCGGTACCGCGGGCTGCACGCATCTCACCGAGCTCTGCGCAGTCCTGCCTACCGCGGCCATTCAGGCATTCGCGGGCGACGTCTGGAACACGAAAAACGGCGGCCCCGACGGCAAGCACGAGCAAGGTAACGAAGGCAACGAAGGCCACGCAAGCAACGGTACAGACAACGCAAGCAGCACCACACAAACCACCCGTTCAATCGACAAACCGCCTTTCCAGCTCGGTCGCTGCCATGCGCTGCGATTCGATGGCGAGGCGGTTCGACAGTTTTATCCGCGCTGGCACGGCCACGCGCCACGCTCCGCTCGGGCCGAAACAGCCGGCGAGCCGTGCGCAAACGCGGCAGCCAATGCAGCAAGTGCAAACGATACGACTGACACCAGCGATAAAAACAGCAATCAAGTTCAATCCAACTCTCAGACTGAAGGGAATCACGCATGAAGATTCACGAGTACCAGGGTAAGGAAATCCTGCGGAAATTCGGTGTCGCGGTACCGCGCGGCACGCCGGTGTTCTCGGTGGATGATGCGGTCAAGGCCGCTGAAGAGCTGGGCGGCCCGGTATGGGTCGTGAAGGCTCAGATCCACGCGGGTGGCCGTGGCAAGGGTGGCGGCGTGAAGGTGGCGAAGTCGCTGGAACAGGTTCGCGAGTACTCGAACCAGATCCTGGGCATGCAGCTCGTCACGCACCAGACTGGCCCGGAAGGCCAGAAGGTGAACCGCCTGCTGATCGAAGAAGGCGCTGACATCAAGAAGGAACTGTATGTCGGCCTCGTGATCGATCGCGTCTCGCAGAAGATCGTCGTGATGGCATCGAGCGAAGGCGGCATGGACGTCGAAGAAGTCGCAGAAAAGACGCCCGAGCTGATCCACAAGATCGCTGTCGATCCGGCAACCGGTCTGAAAGACGCCGAAGCCGACGAACTCGCCACGAAGATCGGCGTGCCCGCCGCATCGCTGCCGCAAGCTCGCGCGATCCTGCAAGGCCTGTACAAGGCGTTCTGGGACACCGACGCATCGCTCGCCGAAATCAACCCGCTCATCCTGACCGGCGACGGCAAGGTGATCGCACTCGACGCGAAGTTCAACTTCGATTCGAACGCACTGTTCCGTCACCCGGAAATCGTTGCGTACCGCGATCTGGACGAAGAAGATCCGGCTGAAGTCGAAGCGTCGAAGTTCGACCTCGCGTACATCTCGCTCGACGGCAACATCGGCTGTCTCGTGAACGGCGCAGGCCTCGCGATGGCGACGATGGACACCATCAAGCTGTTCGGCGGCGAACCGGCGAACTTCCTCGACGTCGGCGGAGGAGCTACGACCGAGAAGGTCACCGAAGCGTTCAAGATCATGCTGAAGAACCCGAATCTGACGGCGATTCTGGTCAACATCTTCGGCGGCATCATGCGCTGCGACGTGATCGCGGAAGGCGTGATTGCGGCGTCGAAGGCCGTGTCGCTGAAGGTGCCGCTCGTGGTCCGCATGAAGGGCACGAACGAGGACCTCGGCAAGAAGATGCTCGCCGACTCCGGTCTGCCGATCATCGCCGCGGACAGCATGGAAGAAGCTGCGCAGAAGGTCGTCGCAGCCGCTTCGGGCAAGGCTTAACCGGGCGCGCCCATCACCGGTGACGAAGGGCGGCGCGAACGCGGCGCCGGCGAGCAGTTTCGCCGTGCCGCGCGCGACGCCAGCTGGCGCCGGGACAAACGAACAGAGGTCAATACATGTCGATTCTGATCAACAAAGACACCAAGGTCATCACGCAGGGCATCACCGGCAAGACCGGTCAGTTCCATACGCGTGCTTGCCGTGAATACGCAAACGGTCGCGAAGCTTACGTCGCGGGCGTGAACCCGAAGAAAGCCGGCGAAGACTTCGAAGGCATTCCGATCTACGCGAGCGTCAAGGAAGCGAAGGCCGAAACGGGCGCAACCGTCTCGGTCATCTACGTGCCGCCGGCAGGCGCGGCCGCCGCGATCTGGGAAGCCGTCGAGGCCGACCTCGATCTCGCGATCTGCATTACCGAAGGCATTCCGGTTCGCGACATGATCGAGATCAAGAACCGCATGCGTCTCGAGAACCGCAAGACGCTGCTGCTCGGACCGAACTGCCCGGGCACGATCACGCCCGACGAACTGAAGATCGGCATCATGCCGGGTCACATCCACCGCAAGGGCCGCATCGGCGTCGTGTCGCGTTCGGGCACGCTGACGTATGAAGCAGTCGGCCAGTTGACGGCGATCGGCCTTGGCCAGTCGTCGGCAGTGGGGATTGGCGGCGATCCGATCAACGGTCTGAAGCACATCGACGTGATGAAGATGTTCAACGACGATCCGGAAACGGACGCGGTCATCATGATCGGCGAGATCGGCGGTCCGGACGAAGCGAATGCTGCGACCTGGATCAAGGACAACATGAAGAAGCCGGTGGTCGGCTTCATCGCCGGTGTGACGGCGCCTCCGGGCAAGCGCATGGGCCACGCCGGCGCGCTGATCTCGGGCGGTGCCGATACGGCCGAAGCGAAGCTGGAAATCATGGACGCCTGCGGTATCAAGGTCACGAAGAACCCGTCGGAAATGGCGCGTCTGCTGAAGGCGATGCTCTAAATCGAAATAGGCCGGCATGTTGTTCGCATCATTGGCGCACATGCCGGCGCATTTTTGATATTCTTACGAAACCCTTTCGTGAGAGCGAAGTCCTAAAGCGAGGGAGCGAGCAATTGCTCCCTCGCTTTTTTGTTGGCTTCGTCCGGCGCTTCCTTCTACTCTTCGTCCATGCTCGAATTCTTCGCGACGCTCCATTGGGGCGCAGTCATCCAGATCATCGTGATCGACATCCTGCTCGGTGGCGACAATGCTGTCGTCATCGCGCTGGCCTGCCGCAATCTGCCGGCGCAGCAACGTGCTCGCGGCATCCTGTGGGGCACCGTCGGGGCAATCGTGCTGCGGGTCGCGCTGATCGCATTCGCGGTCGTGCTGCTCGACGTGCCGCTGCTGAAATTCGCGGGCGGTGTGCTGCTGCTGTGGATCGGCGTGCGTCTGATGGCGCCGGCCGAAGACGCGCATGCCGGCGTCAAACCCGCCGACAAACTGGTCGCCGCGATCAAGACGATCATCGTCGCCGACGCGGTGATGAGCCTCGACAACGTGATCGCGATTGCCGGCGCGGCGGAGCAGGCGGACCCGGAACACCGCATCGCGCTCGTGATCTTCGGTCTGGTGGTGAGCATTCCGCTGATCGTCTGGGGTAGCCAGATCGTGCTGAAGCTGCTCGACCGCTTCCCGATCGTCGTGACGCTCGGTGCGGCGTTGCTTGGCTGGATTGCGGGCGGGCTGATCATCAACGATCCGGCCGGCGACCGCTGGCCTGCGCTCGATGCACCGGCAGCCATCTACGGGATGGAGATAGCGGGAGCGCTGTTCGTCGTGATCGTCGGCTATCTGCTACGCCGGCGTAACGCGCGGCGCGCGGCCGCGCAGACGCCGCCCGGCACGCATTCCTGACGGCGAACGCTGACCGTTCGGCCAGCTAGGTAAGCGGCCGGCGGCTGGCTACGATCGAAGCGCCTGTTCCGATTCGCGGAGCAGGCGTTTTTCGTTTCAGGAGCCCGCCGATGATCGTTCCCGTCCCCTCGTTGTTTCTTCCTCCGCGCGCTTCGCAAACCGGTGCCAATGCGCGCGGCCCGTCACGCGTGGCACGACTGGTCGGGCATACACCACCGGGCCATGTCGCACCGATCGCGAGATTCGCGCGTCCGATCGGCTTCACGTTGATCGAACTGATGATCGTGCTCGCGATCGTCGGTGTGATCGCGGCTTATGCGATTCCCGCGTATCAGGACTATCTGGCGCGCAGCCGGGTGGGCGAGGGCCTCGCGCTCGCGACCTCGGCGCGCCTCGCGGTCGCCGAGAACGCCGCGAGCGGCAATGCATTCGGTGCGGGTTACACGTCGCCACCCGCCACGCGCAATGTCCAGTCGCTACAGGTGGACGACGCCAGCGGTCAGATCACGATGACCTACACCGCCCGCATAGCGCCTGCCGGTTCGAATACGCTGGTGCTCGTGCCGTCGGTGCCGGACAACGCCGATACCCCGACCGGCCGCGTCGCCCTCACGCGAGGCACAGTGCAAGCCGGCGCGATGACCTGGGAGTGCTTCGCCGGAGGCAAGACCACGTCGTCTTTGTCGGCGCCGGGCTCAGGCCCCGCGCCCGCCGATGCCCCGACCTTGACGTCGAATCTCGCCCCACCCGAGTGCCGCGCATGACCGGGCCGCGCGTTCAATCGGTTAAATACGGGTAATTTGGGTCGATTTCAGCCGTCCGGCGCACAGCACGAGGATTTTTTTGTATATAGTGCGCCGGTTGCTGACGCCCCGGTTACTCATGCCCACCCCATTCGCGCGCTCTCTTTCTCTCACTCTGCTGGCCGTTGCGTTGATCCTGCCTTACGCATGGGTCGGCCATACGTACCCGATTCCGACCTTCTACGCCGAGTTCGTCGCATTGGTGCTGTACCTGCTGACCGGTGCGGCCGTGGCAATACTAGTCGTCACCGCGCGACCGCGCGTGAAGTTCGCGTCGCCGGTGGTCGCGCTCGTGCCGCTCGCGTTCGGGTTGCTGCTGGCCGCGCAGTCGGTGGTATTGCCGGTCGCGCAACCTTCGATGAACTGGCTCGGCGCCGGCTTTCTGCTCGCGGCGTTCATGGCGGTGCACGCGGGTTACGGCTTCGCGCGCGCGCAGATGTCGGAGGCCGCACTAGAGGCGGCGGCGGGTGCGTTGATCGTCGGCGGGCTGTTCGCGGTGTTCTGCCAGGTGATCCAGTTGTTCCACCTCGAAGGGAAAGTGTCGCCGTTCGTCGTCGAGTACAGCATCCTCGTAGACCGGCGGCCGTTCGGCAACATGGCTCAGGCGAACCATCTGGCCACGTACATCTCGTTTGCGATGGCCGGTGCGTTGTTCCTCGTGCAGACGCGCAGGATGCCGGTCGTGATCTGGGCGCTGCTGTCGACGGTGTTCGCCGCGGGCCTCGCGTTCACCGTGTCGCGTGGACCGTGGTTGCAAATAGGGGTGATCGTCGTCGCCGGTTTCTGGATGGCGCTTGCGGAGTCTCGCCGCAACATGGGCCGCGAGCGCGGCGGTCGCGCGTGGTTGATTCCGATCGCGCTCGCCGTGCTGTTTATCGCGGTGAATGAAGCGGTCCGCTGGGCCAATGTGCATTACCACCTTGAACTCGCGCAGTCCGCGGCGGACCGCTTCAAGGACGCCAGCCAGATCGCGCCGCGTCTCGCGCTGTGGAAGTACGGCTGGACGATGTTCCACACGCATCCGTTGCTCGGTGTTGGTTGGGGCGAGTTTCCGCGCTATCAGTACGACCTCGTGAAGCAACTGGGCGCCGTCGAGATCGCCAACAACTCGCACGACATCTTCATCGACCTGCTCGCGAAAACCGGCCTGATCGGACTCGCGATCGTGCTGCTCGGACTGATCGCGTGGCTCGTGCGGGTGCTGCGTGCGCCGCATACGGCGGCGCGCGTATTCGGTATCGCGTTGATCGGCGTGCTGGTGATGCACGCGCTCGTCGAGTATCCGCAGCAGTACATGTTCTTCCTGCTGCCGGCGATGTTTATCTTCGGTCTGCTCGAAACGAGACCGCTGCGGCTCGTGCCGGGGCGCGTGTCGTTTGGTGTGTTCTACGTGATCGTGCTGGGCGGGATTGCGGCGCTGTATCCGGTGTATCGCGACTACACGCGCGCCGAGGTGCTGTACTACGGTTCGAAGCCGGCCGAGCAGTATCGTGCGAACCCGTCGTGGTTGTTCCGGGCGTGGGGCGAGTATGGGTATGCGACGCTGCTGCCGGTCAACGGGATGGACCTACGGTACAAGCTCGACATGCACAAGCAGGCGATTGCGTTGCTGCCCGGCGAAACGGTGTTGCGCCGTTATGCGGTGCTGCAGGCGCTGAGCGGCGACACCAACGGTGCATTCGATACCGTCGAGCGTCTGAAGATATTCGCCGGGGAGTTGCACGACTGGCCGTCGCAACTGGGCTACTTGTACGACCTGTGCGATCAGCAGAAGACGCTTGGGAGTTTCAAGGATGCGCTGGTGAAGAAGTACGGTACGCCGCCGAAAGACGTCAATGACGATGATGACGACAGCGATGATTGACTACGAGTGAAGTGAAGTGCGGCGCGTGATGCCATATCGGCATGCGCGCCGTGGGTTCTGTTCAGCCCGCGCTCCAGTCCCCCGATTTCCCTCCGCGCTTCTCCTGCACCTTCACATCGGTGATCGTCATCCCGCGATCGACTGCCTTGCACATGTCGTAGACCGTCAGCAGTCCCACCTGCACGGCGGTCAACGCTTCCATCTCGACACCGGTACGACCGAACGTTTCCACCTGCACGGTGCAGTGCACGCCCGGCAGCGCTTCGTCGAGCGCGAAGTCGACGGCAACGCGCGTCAGCGCGAGCGGATGACACAGCGGAATCAAATCGGCCGTGCGCTTCGCGCCCTGGATCGCCGCAATTCGCGCGACGCCGATCACGTCGCCTTTCTTTGCGTGACCGTCGCGGATCAGCGCGAACGTGGCGGGCAGCATGCGGATCGAGCCGCGCGCGACGGCAGTGCGTTTGGTTTCCTGCTTGCCGCCGACGTCCACCATATGCGCCTGTCCGGCTGCGTCGAAATGAGTGAGTTCGGGCATGGTCGGGCTCCTTCAGAGGGCGCCTATCATACAGTGACAGGCTGGGGTGCGACGCGACGATAGTAGGGAAGGCAAGTATCGCGAGTGTAGCCGGGCACTCACAAATCGACATGACGCGACGAGTACGCTCGCTACAATAACTGTAAGTCCGGCTCGCACGTCGCGTGCGGCCTCGTCTTCGACTCCGCCATTCCGAACCTGCAATGCGCCCGAAACGGTTTGTCGCTGCCTTGCTGTGCGTCACGCTGCTCGCGCCGCCGGGCGTTTATACGGCCGCGCAACCGATCACACCGTCCGGCGATAGTCGCAGCCCGGGCGTTAGCACGACCGCCAGCACAACCGACAGCGGACCCCCACTCGAAATCGGCCCCCTCAACTCCTACGTAGTATCGATCGTCCCACCTTCGATCGCCGACGGCGTCTTCGGCACCTACGGCGGTGCCGAAAGCCGCTTCTCCGGCAAGCCCGGCCCCAACGTCGGCTGGCGCGCGCCGCTCGTCAGCCAGCAACTGCCCGACCTCGGCGACGGCTCGGGCGGCAAGCTCACACCGCAGGCCGAACGCAGACTCGGCGAGCGCGTGATGCGCGAAGTGCGGCGCGACCCTGCCTATCTCGACGACTGGCTCGTGCGCGATTATCTGAATTCGGTAGCAGCCCGACTCGCGGCCGCAGCGAGCGCGCAGTACATCGGCGGATATCGTCCCGACTTCGACCTGTTCGCGATGCGCGATCCGCAGATCAACGCGTTTTCGTTGCCTGGCGGTTTTATCGGCGTGAACACGGGGCTCATCGTGACGACGCAGACCGAATCCGAACTTGCCTCGGTGCTCGGACACGAGATGGGTCACGTGTTGCAGCGACATATCGCGCGCATGATCGCGACCGGCGAGCGCAACGCCTACGCCGCGCTGGCGGCGATGCTGTTCGGTGTGCTCGCCGGCATCGTCGCGCGCAGCGGCGATCTGGGCAGTGCGATTGCGTTCGGTGGACAGGCCTACGCGGTGGACAGTCAATTGCGCTTCTCGCGTTCCGCGGAACACGAAGCCGATCGCGTCGGCTTCCAGTTGCTGGCCGGCGCCGGCTACGATCCGTACGGCATGCCGGCGTTCTTCGAGCGGCTCGATCGCGCATCGATGGGCGATGCGGGTGTGCCGCCGTATGCGCGCACGCATCCACTAACCGGCGAGCGCATCGCCGACATGGAAGATCGTGCGCGGCGCGCGCCGTACCGTCAGCCGCGTCAGTCGCCCGAATACGGGTTCGTCCGCGCGCGCGTGCGGGTGCTGCAGCAGCGCTCGCGTAGCGACTACGCCGACGAGATGTCGCGACTGCGCTCCGAGCTCGACGAGCGGACCGCGCTGAACGTCGCGGCAAACTGGTACGGCGTGGCGTATGCGCAGATGTTGCTCGAACGCTACGACGATGCGGCTGCATCGCTCGATACCGCGCGCAAGCACTTCGGCAATACCGAGGCGAGCGAAGGCAGCACCGTACGCAGTACGCCGAGCCTCGACATCCTCGCGGTCGATATCGCGCGTCGCGCGGGCCGCAACGACGAAGCGATGCGGCTCGCGGAAAGCGCGCAACGTCGCTGGCCGCAATCGCATGCCGCCATCGACATGCGCCTGCAGACGCTGCTCACCGCCCGCCGTTTCGCGGATGCGCAGACGCTCGCGTTACAGGAGACGCGTGCCGATCCGCAGCAGCCCGCGTGGTGGCGCTACCTCGCGCAAGCGAGCGCGGGTACCGGCGATGCGTTGCTGCAACATCGCGCGCTGGCGGAGAAATTCGCGCTGGAAGGGGCTTGGCCATCGGCGATCCGGCAACTGAAGGAAGCGCGCGACGACAAGACGGTAGGCTACTACGATCTGGCGACGATCGATGCGCGTCTGCATGACTTCGAGACGCGCTATAAGGAAGAGCGCCAGGATGAGAAGGACAGCGGATGAGATGCGGTGCCTGGCGCCGCCTCGCACCTCTTGCACTTCTTGCACCGCGAGAACGGAACGAGTGATGAAACCAGAAGACGAGAAGCACAGCGGATAAGACGCGGTACTAGTCGCTACCCCGAGCCCCTTGCGCCGCGAGAGCCGCCGGACTAGCAACAAAACCAAAGCGCCCCGCGACCTCCCCACGTTGCACCGGCTGCAACGACAACATCGCATCGGCACGCCAAGCAAAAGCACCACCGCTGCCGTCTTCGCTCAGCGTTGCATGCGCCGAGAACAGATCGAGATCGTGATCGTGCAGCACGGCGATACGCGCAGGCGTCGCTGCGTCGCTGAACAGCACGCTACCTTCATCGTCGAGCCACGCGGCGGCGGGTTCGAACGCGTTACCTGCCTGATCGGAAAGCACGAGCGGCCCCTCCGCACTAACGGCAAGCCGCACGACCCACGGCGTATAACCCAGCTCGACATACACGCGCTGCGGTCCGTTCTGGAAGAACGATTGCCCGCGCGCATCGCATTCGTAATTGCGGTTGATAAAGCCGAGTAGCGCGACATGACGGATCGGTTCCCCGGCGGCGCCGCGCGCCTGCGCCGCTTCGTCGCGCATGCGCCAGTTGCCGCGTCGGTCGAGCAGCAGCCAGCCCGTGCAATGCGGCACGTTCGGCCATTTGACGAGCGCTTCGCGAACGATTTCATCCATGGCGATTGACCGGAGCAAACGGCGCGAGATAACCGAACACGCGCTCCGACAGCCAGTCGATACGACCGGGAAACGGTCCGGTCATGAAGCCGACGTGACCACCGTGATGCGGCTGGTCGAGTTCGACGGCCGCCGATACTTCGTGCTGCGCAGGCAGCACCGCAGCCGGCAGGAACGGATCGTTGCGCGCGTTGAGCACGAGTGTCGGCACGGCGATGCCAGGCAACAGCGGGCGCGTGGTGGCACGGGTCCAGTAGTCTTCCGTGTTGCGAAAACCGTGCAGCGGTGCAGTAACGATGTTGTCGTACTCGTACATGTTGCGGCTCGCGAGCATCGGTTCGCGCTCGAACAGACCAGGATATTGCTCGAGCTTCTGCAGCGCCTTCTGCTTCAGCGTCTTCAGGAAGTTGCGCGTGTAGATCAGATTGAAGCCCTTCATTAGCGCGCGGCCGCCGGCATGCACATCGAGCGGCGCGGAGACAGCGGCGGCAGCCGTGATAAACGACGCGTCTTCTCTGCGTTCGCCGAGCCAGTGCAGCAGCACGTTGCCACCCAGCGATACGCCCGCGGCAAAGATCGGCCCGCGATGCGTGGCGCGCAACCGGCGCAGCACCCAGTCGACCTCGTTGCTGTCCGCCAGATGATAGAAGCGCGGCAGCAGATTCAACGGCCCGCTGCAGCTGCGGAAGTGCGGCACGACGCCATGCCAGCCGCGTGCCTGCGCGGCATGCAGCAGCGCACGGGCGTAATGAGAACTGGAGCTGCCTTCAAGACCGTGGAACAACACGAAGAGCGGTGCATCCTCATCGGCACCGGCCGGGCATCGGCCCAGTCCAGTTCGATGAAATCGCCGTCGGGAGTGTCCCAGCGTTCGCGCCGGTAAGTAACGGAGGGAGGCCGCCCGAACAGCGCGGGCACGATAGTTTGCACGTGGCGGTTCGGCAGCCAGAACGGCGCGCGATACTGCGTATCCGTCAGCGCGCTCTCCGCCGATATTTCGCGTGGGCTGGAGGAAGGAGAGTTGTCGTGCGTCGTGCTCATCGCAACATCCGAACCGTTACCTCGTGTCGATCGAATCAGTGCAACGAGCCCTGGCCGTGACGCATCTTCGTGGCGAACTGGCTCGCTGTTTCGTTCGGCATGGTGCTCGCGTGAATGTGCGCGATGCGCCACTCGCCGCGTTCGTGAACCATCACGTAGGTGGTGAAGACCATCGCCGGGGTGGCGGTCTGGTCGGCGGGGCGATGCGCCTCCGCGATCGCGTAGACGACCGTGCCGAGGCTGTCGTACACGCGGATATCGAGCGGTTCGATCGACACCGGCGCTGCTTCGAGTTGCAGCGACAACCCCGCGCGAATGCTGTCGAGACCATGCAAATGCGAGCCGTCCGCGCAGATGCAGCTCACGAACTCCTCATCGATCCACAAGCCCATCAAGCTGTCGATATTGACCTCCGCGACCGCCTGGTAATAGGCGTTGAGGGTATCCGCAGCGGCTTCGAAGATGTGGGCAAAACGTGGCATGGCGGGTCGGTCTCTTGTGCGCGGCGCGCGGTTGCGTTCCAGTAGTCGGAGCAGTCTGCGGACTTCCGCGAGGATGCCCGTGCGGTAAGGCAAGGGCATGATGCCGCGAGCGGACGCGGCAGCGGTCGGTTCAGCGTTGCGCGACGAGCATGCCGCGCAGATCGCCGAAAACCTGTTCGGCACCGAGTTGCCGCAGACAGTTCAGATGCCCGAGCGGACACTCGCGCTGGAAACAGGGACTGCATTCGAGATGCAGCCATTGTACCTTCGCGAGGTCCGACAGGGGCGGCGTGTGGCGCGGGTCGGTCGAACCGTACACGGCGACGAGCGGCCGGCGCAGCGCGGCTGCCACGTGCATCAGCCCCGAGTCGTTGCTGACCACGGCGTTCGCGCGCGATATCAGCGCGCAGGCTTCGCCGAGCGCGGTTTGTCCGCACAGGTTGCGCACGTTCGACGCGCGATCGGCGATGGCCTGCGCGAGCGGCGCGTCTTTCGGCGAACCGAGCGCGACGATCTGCGTGTACGGAAACGACTGGCCGACCATCTGCGCGAGCGCCGCGAAATGTTCGGGCGGCCAGCGTTTCGCGGGACCGTATTCTGCGCCGGGGCAGAACACGAGCAGCGGCACGCGCGTATCGAGGTTGAAGCGTGCCGACACGCGCGCCGCTTCGTTCAGATCGGCATCGAGGCGCGGCGCCGGCAGATCGCCCGCGACTTTCGCGCCGGGTGCGTAGGCGAGCGCCGCGTACTGATCGACCATCGGCGGGCGTTCGTCTTTGCGCGGATTCGCATGGCGCACGTTCAACAGGCCGAGGCGATTCTCGCCGCTATAGCCGATGCGCAACGGAATGCCGGCCAGCCACGGAATCAGCGCCGATTTCAGCGAATTGGGCAGCACGTAGGCAGCGTCGTAACCGACGTCGCGCAGATCGCTCGCGAGTTGCCAGCGACGCCACAACTGCAGCTTGCCGTGCGCGAGATCGGTTGCGTAGACATCGCGGATCTCGGGCATGCGTTCGAGCACAGGCGCGACCCACGACGGCGCGACCGCATCGATCGCGATACGCGGATGCAGTTTCACGAGCCGCGCCAGCAGCGGCTGCGCCATCAATGCGTCACCGATCCAGTTCGGTGCGATAACCAGCGCGCGGCGCATCAGTGGGAGTGTCCGGTATAAAAAGGAAGCGCCGCGCGCAACGGCACGCGGCGTCCAGAGTGTGGCAGGAGAGAAGGCCGCGGCGACGGCGGGCGCTGCGTTGTGAGTCCACGCATCTGACGGATGCGCAGCAACGCCTGCGCCGCGGCTGCGGTCGCGGCCTGACGGGTGCGCGCGATGCTCAGTGGCCCTTGACCACTTCGCCGGCACGCAGCGTGTAGCGCGTACCGCAGTACGGGCAGCGCGCTTCGCCGTGGGTCACGTCGATAAAGACGCGCGGATGGGTGCTCCAGCGCGGCATCGACGGGTTCGGGCAATAGGCGGGCAGGTCTTTTGCCGACAGTTCGACCAGCGGCATTTCCTTGATTTCGCTCATGAGGACTTTCTCTTTTTAGGCGGCGCGGCTCGAGGTGATGTCGAGGCCGCGCGCGCAAGGTTCAGATCTTTGCCAGCCAGTGTGCGTACTTCGGGTTCTTGCCCGCGACGATCTCGAAGAACCCGGCTTGCAGCTTCTCGGTGATCGGGCCGCGTGCGCCGTTGCCGATCGTGCGGTTATCGAGTTCGCGGATCGGCGTGACTTCGGCGGCGGTGCCGGTGAAGAACGCTTCGTCGCAGGTGTAGACCTCGTCGCGCGTGATGCGCTTTTCGATCACCTGGATGCCGGCGTCGCGCGCGAGCGTGATGATGGTGTCGCGCGTGATGCCGTCGAGGCACGACGCCAGGTCGGGCGTGTACAGCTTGCCGTTGTTCACGAGGAAGAAGTTTTCGCCGGAGCCTTCCGACACGTAGCCATCGACGTCGAGCAGCAGCGCTTCGTCGTAACCGTCGGTGACGGCTTCCTGGTTGGCGAGGATCGAGTTTACGTACCACCCCGACGCTTTCGCCCGGACCATCGACACATTCACGTGATGCCGCGTGAACGACGAGGTCTTCACGCGGATGCCCTTGTTCAGGCCGTCTTCACCGAGGTAGGCGCCCCACGGCCACGCGGCGATCGCGACGTGGATCGTGTTGCCCTTGGCCGAGACGCCGAGCTTTTCGGAGCCGATCCAGATGAGCGGACGGATGTAGCCCTTCTCGAGCTTGTTCTCGCGCACGACTTCGCGCTGCGCGGCGGCGAGCGTTTCGTGGTCGAACGGGACGTCCATCTGGAAGATCTTCGCCGAGTTGAGCAGCCGCTTGGTGTGTTCCTGGAGACGGAAAATCGCGGTGCTGCCGTCGGCCGCCTGATAGGCGCGTACGCCTTCGAAGACGCCCATGCCGTAATGCAGCGTGTGGGTGAGCACGTGGATTTTGGCATCGCGCCAGTCGATGAGCTTGCCATCCATCCAGATCTTGCCGTCGCGGTCGGCCATTGACATACGATTCTCCAGGCGGTGCGGTTACTGTGTGACCGGGCTACCCCGGTGCGGGCTACCCCGGCGTCGCCGCGCATGCGTCCGGATCTCGAGAAGCGGTGCGTCGATCCGGCGGACGAGCCGGGAACGCGGTGCGAGAGGCCGTCGCGAAGATCCGGCACGCGGCGAAGAGCGCCATTTTAGCGTCTTTTGCATGCGTAACGGGCATTCAGACAGCTTTCAAACGCTATAATCCAGCCCGCATATCATACAAATCCGGATGCGCCAGCGGGTGTTCGACGAACTGGCGGCCACTTCCTGTCGCTCCCGTGCATCCTCGCCGGGACGTTGCTCCGATGCTCGCTCGCCTGTCCGCTCAAGACCGCCACGCCTTTCGCCAGGGCCTGAGCGACTATTCCCCGACGTTGATGGCGATCCTCTCGTGGGGGCTCGTCACCGGTATTGCGATGAGCAAATCCGTGCTGACCACACCGCAGGCACTCGGCATGTCGGTGCTGGTCTACGCGGGGTCGTCGCAGCTCGCGGTGCTGCCGCTTTTTGCCGCCCATCTGCCGGTCTGGACGATCCTGCTCACCGCCGCGATGGTGAATACGCGTTTCGTGATCTTCAGCGCCGGGCTCGCGCCGCATTTCTCGTATTTGCCGCTGTGGCGGCGCCTTCTGATCGGCTATTTCAACGGCGATGTGATCTATCTGCTGTTCCAGAAGCAGCGCTTCGCGCCCGGCCGCGTGCCCGGCAAGGAAGCGTATTTCTGGGGGATGTCGCTCGCGAGCTGGCTGTCGTGGCAGGTGTCGTCGATTGCGGGCATCCTGCTCGCCAGCCTTATTCCGGATAACTGGGGCCTGGCGCTTGCCGGCACGCTCGCACTGATTCCGATCATGGTTTCGGCCATTGCGACGCGCTCGACGCTGGTGGCGGTCAGTATCGCCGGCGTGGTCGCGCTGCTCGCCTTCGAACTGCCGTACCGGCTCGCCCTGCCGATCGCCGTGCTGACCGCGATCGCCGCCGGCAGCATCACCGACCTGCTTGTCGAGCGCGCCGACCTGCGCCGCATCCGCCGGCGCACCGGAGATTCGCAATGACCCCAATGTCCACTACGCAGATCTGGCTTGCCATCTTCGGCATGACGCTCGTGACCGCGGTCACGCGTGCACTGTTTCTGATCGGCGGCGAGCGGACGGTGCTGCCGGAACGCGTGCAGCGAATGCTGCGCTACGCGCCCGCGGCGGCGCTTGCCGCCGTCGTACTACCGGATGTTCTGGTCACACCCGACGGTCTGTCGTTTGGGCTCTCCAACCACGAGTTCTACGCAAGCGTCGCTGGGCTCGGCTGGTATTTGTGGCGACGCAGTATGGTCAGCACGATCGTGGTCGGAATGGTCGTGTTCACGATTCTGCGGTTTGTCGTCTAGGTGCCCAACTAAGGGCACCCGGCGCATGCTGCGCTGCGGCATCGATAGTGCGCAACCCAGATACAGGACATTCGCGCCGACACGGGTTAGAACGTCATGGGTATCGGTTAAAATGGCGGTCCTCCGGATTGCTGCGCGACGCGCCGGCCAACAGGCCGCCGCGGGTTCGTTTCAAACGGACGCGAACCTGCCCGACACGCGTACCCATCGCACGGTCGGATGTGCAGGCCGCAAGCATCGTCCACAACCGCTTTCCACCCAACCCGCATACACACGCCCATGAACCAGGTATTGCGTCTCACCGATCTGATCGCCGCCGGCAAGCTGTCCGGCAAACGCGTGTTTATCCGTGCCGACCTGAACGTGCCGCAGGACGACCAGGGCAACATCACCGAAGACACCCGCATCCGCGCCTCGGTGCCGGCCATTCAGGACGCGCTCGATGCGGGCGCCGCCGTGATGGTCACGTCGCATCTGGGCCGCCCGACGGAAGGCGAGTTCAAGCCCGAAGATTCGCTTGCGCCGGTCGCAAAGCGCCTCGCTGAACTGCTGGGCCGTGACGTACCGCTTATCGCGAACTGGGTCGAGAACGGCGTGCAGGTCGCGCCGGGCCAGGTCGTGCTGCTCGAAAACTGCCGCGTGAATAAGGGCGAAAAGAAGAACTCCGACGAACTCGCGCAGAAAATGGCGCAGCTCTGCGACATCTACGTGAACGACGCGTTCGGCACCGCGCACCGCGCGGAAGCGACGACGCACGGCATCGCGAAGTACGCGCCGGTTGCCTGCGCGGGCCCGCTGCTCGCCGCCGAACTCGACGCGCTCGGCAAGGCGCTCGGTGCGCCGAAGCGGCCGCTGGTGGCGATCGTCGCCGGTTCGAAGGTGTCGACCAAGCTGACCATTCTGAAATCGCTGGCGGAGAAGGTCGATCAGTTGATTGTCGGCGGTGGGATTGCGAACACGTTCATGCTGGCGGCCGGTCTGAAGATCGGTAAGTCGCTGGCGGAAGCTGATCTCGTCGAAGACGCGAAGGCGATCATCGAGCAGGCGAAGGCGCGCGGCGCATCGGTGCCGATTCCGACCGACGTCGTCACTGCGAAAGAATTCTCCGCGACTGCGAAGGCCGAGATCAAGGCCGTTGCCGACGTGCAGGACGACGACCTGATTCTCGACATCGGTCCGGATACGGCGAAGGCGCTGGCCGCGCAACTTGGGACGGCCGGCACGATCGTCTGGAACGGTCCGGTCGGCGTGTTCGAGTTCGACCAGTTTAGTCACGGTACGAAGACACTGGCCGAGGCGATCGCGAACTCATCGGCGTTTTCGATCGCGGGCGGCGGCGATACGCTCGCTGCAATCGCGAAGTACGGCATCCACGACAAGATCAGCTATATCTCCACCGGTGGCGGCGCGTTCCTCGAATTCCTCGAGGGCAAGAAGCTGCCGGCGGTCGAAGTGCTCGAATCGCGGGCTTGACGTGAGCGCACGCGCTCCGGCAAAACCGGCGAAGGCCCGGTCCGCGGCGGCACGCGGTGCTTCTGCAACGGAGCGCACGGCGCGCTCCGCGAGCGGCGGCCCATCACGCCGTACCGCACCGGCCGGCGCTGCACCGCAGGTCGCGGCACCGGTGGCTTCGGACGCCCAGGCGTCGACCGCGGCGCTAGCCGCGCAGGCCATCCACGAAGTTTCGTCTTCATCCGCTGCGCCGGTCCCCACCGGCGCCCCGGCAGCATCCGTCGGCGCGCAGCCCACGCATCCGACTCCCAGCGCTCATACCAGCGAATCCATTCAAACGAGGAGACTCATGCATCGCGCCACCAAGATTGTCGCCACCATCGGCCCGGCTTCCAGCACGCCCGAGATCCTGCAACAAATGATCGACGCCGGCCTCGACGTGGTGCGGCTCAACTTCTCCCACGGCACCGCCGACGATCACCGCCAGCGTGCCGAATTCGTCCGCGAAGCAGCCCGCCTCGCCGGTCGCGAAGTCGGCATCATGGCGGACCTGCAAGGCCCGAAAATCCGCGTCGGCAAGTTCGAGAACGGCAAGATCACGCTTGTGCCGGGCAATGCGTTCATCCTCGACAGCGACTGCGAACTCGGCAACGACGAACGCGTCGGTCTCGACTACAAGGACCTGCCGCGCGACCTGAAAACCGGCGACATCCTGCTGCTGAACGACGGCCTGATCGTGCTGAACGTCACGCGTGTGATCGGCAACGAGATCCACACAACAGTGAAGATCGGCGGTGAGCTGTCGAACAACAAGGGTATCAACCGGCAGGGCGGCGGTCTGACCGCGCCGGCGCTGACCGCGAAGGACATGGAAGACATCCGCACGGCGATGTCGCTCGGCGCGGACTTCGTCGCGGTGTCGTTCCCGAAGAACGCTACCGATATGGAAATGGCGCGCCAGCTCGCCAACATTGCCGGCGCACCGTACGGCATCAAGCCGAAGATGATCGCGAAGATCGAGCGGGCCGAAGCGATTCCGGCGCTGCAGGGCATTCTCGATGCGTCGGACGGCATCATGGTCGCGCGTGGCGATCTCGCCGTCGAAGTGGGCAATGCTGCCGTCCCCGCGTTGCAGAAGCGCATGATCCGCATGGCGCGCGAATCGAACAAGTTCGTGATCACCGCGACGCAGATGATGGAGTCGATGATCTACGCGCCGGTGCCGACGCGCGCCGAAGTGTCGGACGTGGCGAACGCGGTGCTCGATGGGACTGACGCGGTGATGTTGTCGGCGGAATCGGCAGCGGGCAAGTACCCGGTGCAAACCATCGAAACGATGGCCGCGATCTGCCTCGAAGCCGAGAAGTCCGAACACGTCGAGCTCGACAAGGATTTCCTCGACCGCACTTTCACGCGGATCGATCAGTCGATTGCGATGGGTGCGCTGTTCACCGCATACCACCTCGGTACGAAGGCGATCGTCGCGCTGACCGAATCGGGTTCGACCGCGCTGTGGATGTCGCGTCACTGGACCCAGGTGCCGATCTTTGCGCTGACCTCGCGTATCGGCAGCGAGCGTGCGATGCAGATCTATCGCAACGTGCGGCCGCTGCATCTGGACAGCAGCAGCGATCGCGATATCGCGCTTCAGCAGGCGCTCGAAGTGGTGGTCAGCAAGGGCTATGCCGCTCGCGGCGACATGGTGGTGCTGACGGTCGGCGAGCCGATGGGGCAGGCCGGCGGTACTAACACGCTGAAGATCGTGCGTGTCGGCGAGCCGTATTGAACGGTACCGCGTGATGAGCGTCGCGTGAGCGACGCTGCATGACCGGCGTACGTATGCAGCATTGCATGACCGCGTTACGCAAGCGGCGCTGCACGAGCAGCGCTGCTTGAGCGGCACTGTATGAACGGTGCTGCATGAATGACGTGACATAAGCGGCGTTACAAGCGGCACGACATAAGCCGCGTTACGCCGACGATCGGCACCACCTGAAGCGCGCTGACGAGAGGCGTGCGCAAGGGGTTTCGCGCAAGAGGCAACACACGCGAGCCCCTCTGCGCCCCAGCGCGCAACAGGCATCGCGATAACCTCGCGCAATGAGATGCCGACGACACAGGATTCGTTTTAAATCAAAGGAGTATCGCAATGCCTCTCGTGTCAATGCGTCAATTGCTGGACCACGCCGCCGAACACGGCTACGGCCTGCCGGCATTCAACGTGAACAACCTGGAGCAGGTGCAGGCCATCATGGCCGCCGCCGACCAGGTGAACGCGCCGGTGATCATGCAAGCCTCGGCGGGTGCACGCAAATATGCGGGCGAGCCGTTCCTGCGGCACCTGATCGAAGCAGCCGTCGAGTCCTACCCGCACATTCCGGTTGTGATGCATCAGGATCACGGGCAGTCGCCGGCGGTGTGCATGGCGGCGATCCGCAGCGGCTTCACGAGCGTGATGATGGACGGCTCGCTCGAAGCGGATGGCAAGACGGTGGCTTCGTACGACTACAACGTCGACGTGTCGCGCAAGGTGGTCGAAGCGGCGCACTCGATCGGCGTGACAGTCGAAGCAGAACTCGGCGTGCTCGGTTCGCTGGAAACGATGAAGGGCGACAAGGAAGACGGCCACGGCGCAGAAGGCACGATGACGCGCGAGCAGCTGCTCACCGACGTCGAACAGGCCGCCGACTTCGTCAAACAAACGCAGTGCGACGCGCTCGCTATCGCGATCGGTACGTCGCACGGCGCGTACAAGTTCTCGAAGAAGCCGACCGGCGACATCCTGTCGATCTCGCGCATCAAGGAAATTCACGCGCGCATTCCGAACACGCATCTTGTGATGCACGGCTCGTCGTCGGTGCCGCAGGAACTGCTCGCGGAAATCCGCGAATTCGGCGGCGACATGAAGGAAACCTACGGCGTGCCGGTCGAAGAGATTCAGGAAGGCATCAAGTACGGCGTGCGCAAGATCAACATCGATACCGACCTGCGTCTGGCGATCACCGGTGCGATCCGTCGTTACATGGCGCAGAACGCAGGGAAGTTCGATCCGCGCGACTATCTGAAGCCCGCGCGCGACGCGGCGAAGAAGGTATGTGTCGACCGTTATCTGGCGTTTGGCTGCGAAGGGCAGGCGGGCAAGATCAAGCCGCTGTCGCTCGACCGGATCGCCGAAAAGTACAAGGCCGGCGAGCTCTCACAGGTCGTCCGTTAAAATACTGCCTTTGCCGACCCGGCCGCGGTTAAGCGAACGGCCGGATCGTCTGGCGGTTGCCTGCGCATCGCCGTTCCCGCATGATCATGGGGAACGGCGTTTAGCTTTTGATTTTCCATAGGTTTTTGCGGTTTTTTACCGATTTGTCCCGTCCCGGACCCCACTTTTAGCGAATCACGACGATGTCCACCCTCTACGAATCCACGCTCCGCTCGCTGCCGCTGCTCGGCCGCGGCAAGGTCCGCGATAACTACGCGGTAGGCAACGACCGCCTGCTGATCGTCACCACCGACCGCCTGTCGGCGTTCGACGTGATCATGGGCGAGCCGATTCCGGGCAAAGGCCGTGTGCTGAACCAGATGGCCGATTTCTGGTTCGAGCGTCTGAAGGACATCGTGCCGAATCACCTGACCGGCGTCGCGCCGGAATCGGTGGTCGCAGCCGACGAAGCGGAGCAGGTGAAGGGGCGCGCGGTGGTCGTCAAGCGTCTCGAGCCGATTCTTGTGGAAGCGGTGGTGCGCGGTTATCTGGCCGGTAGCGGCTGGAAGGACTATCAGGCGACGGGTTCGGTGTGCGGCGTGCAGTTGCCGCCCGGCCTGCAGAACGCGCAGAAGCTGCCCGAGCCGATCTTCACGCCGGCCGCGAAGGCCGAGATGGGCCATCACGACGAGAACATCACCTACGACGACATGGAGCGCCGCATCGGCACCGAACTGTCGGCGACGATCCGCGACATCTCGATCAAGCTGTACCAGGCCGCCGCCGACTACGCGGCCACCCGCGGCATCATCATTGCCGATACGAAGTTCGAATTCGGTCTCGACAATCACGGCAAGCTGTATCTGATGGACGAAGCGCTGACTGCCGATTCCTCGCGTTTCTGGCCCGCCGACCAGTACCAGGTGGGCACCAACCCGCCGTCGTTCGACAAGCAGTTCGTCCGCGACTGGCTCGAAACCCAGCCGTGGAAAAAAGAGCCGCCGGCGCCGAAGCTGCCCGACGACGTGGTCACGAAGACGAGCGAGAAGTATCAGGAAGCGCTCGAGCGGCTGACCGGCCAGAAGCTCGCGTAACCCGCGCACACGGAAGCCAGTACGATGAGTGAAGTCCAGACCGTCCCGACTGCCCATACGCACGATGCGCCGCTCGTCGGCGTGCTGATGGGCTCCAGTTCCGACTGGGACACCATGAAGCATGCCGTGGCGATCCTGCAGGAATTCGGCGTGCCCTACGAAGCGCAGGTTGTCTCCGCGCACCGCATGCCCGACGAGATGTTCGCGTACGCGGAGCGTGCGCGCGAGCGCGGGTTGCGCGCGATCATCGCCGGTGCGGGCGGCGCGGCGCATCTGCCGGGTATGCTCGCCGCGAAGACTACGGTGCCGGTGCTTGGCGTGCCGGTCGCCAGCAAGTATCTGAAGGGTGTCGATTCGTTGCATTCGATCGTGCAGATGCCGAAGGGCGTGCCGGTCGCGACCTTCGCCATCGGCGAAGCGGGCGCGGCGAATGCGGCGCTGTTCGCGGTGTCGATCCTGAGCGGCACGTCGACCGATTACGCGGACAAGCTCGCTGCGTTCCGCGTGCGTCAGAACCAGGCGGCCCACGCGATGGTGCTGCCCGCGCTGTAAGCGCAAACGGGTTTTCAGCCCGAACCTGTGACCCCGGTTGACGACGCGTGTGCGCATCGGCAGCCGGGGTTCACCATTGAGCCGACCACTGAGATGAACCCAGACAACACCCCGGTTTCACCGATTCTGCCCGGCGCATGGCTTGGCATGGTCGGTGGCGGCCAGCTCGGCCGCATGTTCTGTTTTGCCGCCCAGGCGATGGGCTATCGCGTCGCCGTGCTCGATCCCGATGAGACGAGCCCGGCGGGCGCCGTCGCGGATCGACACCTGCGTGCCGCCTACGACGATGAAGCGGCGCTGACCGAACTCGCGCGGTTGTGCGCGGCGGTATCGACGGAATTCGAGAATGTGCCGGCCGTCAGCCTCGATTTTCTTGCGCGGACGACCTTCGTGAGTCCGGCTGGCCGCTGCGTCGCGGTCGCGCAGGACCGCATCGCGGAGAAGCGCTTTATCGCTTCGTCGGGCGTGACGGTGGCGCCGCACGTGGTGATCGAATCGTCGGATGCGCTCGCCGCACTCAACGACGCGGCGCTCGAAGCGGTGCTGCCCGGCATCCTGAAGACCGCACGGCTTGGCTATGACGGCAAGGGCCAGGTGCGCGTGCGCAATGCCGACGAGGTGCGCGAGGCGCATGCATCGCTGGGTGGCGTGGCCTGCGTGCTCGAAAAGCGGTTGCCGCTGAAGTTCGAAGTGTCGGCGTTGATCGCGCGCGGCGCGACCGGCACGACCGCTGTTTATCCGCTGGCGCAGAACACGCATCGCGACGGCGTGCTCTCGCACACGATCGTGCCCGCGCCCGACGCGAGCGCGACGCTCGTCGCCCAGGCGCAGCAGGCGGCGCTGCAGATTGCCGCGAAGCTTGGTTATGTCGGCGTGCTGTGCGTCGAGTTTTTTATTCTCGAAGACGGCTCGCTGGTCGCCAACGAAATGGCGCCGCGCCCGCACAATTCCGGCCACTACACCGTCGATGCCTGCGCCACGAGCCAGTTCGAGCAGCAGGTCCGCGCGATGACCGGTATGCCGCTCGGCGACACGCGCCAGCACTCGCCGGCGGTGATGCTGAACATCCTCGGCGACATCTGGTTTCCCGACGACGCGAATCACGTGAAAGGTGCGCAGGGCAACGCGCCGCTCGGTGCGCCCGTTACGCCGCCGTGGCATGAAGTGGCGGCAATGCCCGCTGCGCGTTTGCATCTGTACGGCAAGGAGGAAGCGCGTCCGGGCCGCAAGATGGGCCACGTGAATTTCACCGCGTCGACGCTCGACGAAGCCCGCACGGCTGCACGCGATTGCGCGCGGCTGCTGCATATCGCCGTCGGCTGACGCAGGGTTTATCGCTGCCATGCCCGATCAGACACCCGCAGGTTTCCCCGCAGCCGCTGTGAACGCGGCCGATATCGAGCGCGCGGCGGCCTTGCTCGATGAGGGCGAACTCGTCGCGTTTCCCACCGAGACCGTGTACGGGCTCGGTGGCGATGCCGAGAGCGCGGAGGCGGTGGCGCGCATCTACGCGGCGAAGGGGCGGCCGGCGAATCATCCGGTGATCGTGCATCTGCCGCCGCAGGGCGACCCGGCGTATTGGGTCAAGGACTTACCGCCGGATGCGCAGAAGCTGATCGATGCGTTCTGGCCGGGGCCGCTCACGCTGATTCTCAAGCGCGCGGCGCACATTCCGCCGGCGGTCAGCGGCGGTCAGGATTCGGTCGGCTTGCGCTGCCCGTCGCATCCGGTTGCGCAGGCGTTGCTTGCTGCGTTCGCGGCGCTCAGGGGCGGTTACGGCGGAGTGGCCGCGCCTTCCGCGAACCGCTTCGGTCATGTGAGCCCGACGACCGCGCAGCATGTGCGCGAAGAATTCGGCAGCGCGATTCATGTGCTCGATGGTGGGCCGTCGGATGTCGGTATCGAATCGACGATCGTCGATCTGTCGCGTGGTTTTCCGGCGCTGCTGCGGCCGGGACGCGTGACGCCGCAGGATATCGCCGACGTGCTCGGCGAGGCGCCGCGTCTGCCGGATGGATCGGATGCCACTGCGCCGCGCGCATCGGGCACGCTGAAGGCGCACTACGCGCCGCGCACGCCGCTTGCGCTGCTGCCGTTCGAGGCGCTGGAGCCGCTCCTCGCCGCACGCGATACCAACGAGCGGATCGCCCTGGTGGCGCGCGCATCGCGCGCGGGAGCGTGGGCCAGTGCGACGGGCGTGCACTTCATCGCCGCGCCCGAAGATCCGCACGTCTACGCACGCGAGCTATACGGCTTGCTGCGTGCGCTCGATCGCGCGAATGTGACGCGCATCCTGATCGAGAAGCTGCCGGATACGATTGAATGGATCGCGGTGAATGACCGGTTGGGGCGGGCGGCAGCGGCGTTTGAAGCGCAGACCTGAGCTTCGTCTCGGAGATCGCTTATTTCAATGATCGAGCGAGCATTAAGCTATTGAATAATATGGATTTACGGTATGTTTCTCGAAAACGGGAATATATGCCGGACAACCCATGCTTGAACTCCCAGATAAAAAAAGCGAGCCTCGAATGAGGCTCGTTATAACCCTGTTCTAGCTGTGCCCGACACGTTCATCGTGTAGGCAGCCAAACCAACCGGGCTTATTCAATCCAGCCGCGCAACCTGACGCTACGCGGCTGCACTACATCACTTGCCAATACCCGCCGCCGCAATCTGCTTCTCAACCTGCTGCGCGAACAGCGCATGCAGATGGGTAGTCGGATGCACCGTATCGGCGAACATATAAGTCTGATCCGCACCTGCAACCGTATACGTATCCGGCGAGCAGAACAGCGACGATGCAAATGCCGACGGATTCGGCATACCGTGCTGCGCCGCAGCCGCAGCCATCGCGGTCAGGTTACACGCCGTACCCGTATTCGATACGGTGAAGCCGTTCGACTGGTAGTTCGCCATGACGCCGTCTTGCCACTGATCGGCCTGCACGTAGATCACCTTGCTCGCGAGACCCGCTGCGTTCAGCGTCCCGATCAGCGTCTGGTTGAACGCCGTCACGAGGCCGGCAAACAGTTGCTGCCCCGACGCGCCACCTGACAGACCTTGCGGCGTCTGCGCGATATCCGGGATGTTCGACACGACGACCTTCGTCGCGCCATTCGCGAGGATCGGTGCAATCACGTTCTGCACGAGCTGCGTCGCGGCGAGCCCGATGGCCTGCACGGCTGCATTGACCGCCTGGGTCTGCGCGGTAGCCGGATCGGCACCGGCTGCGACCGCTGCGGCAATCGTCGCCTGGACGACGCCGGCCTGATAGAAGACGTCGTTGGCACCGCCGTTCACGAGCACGAGCTGGTTCGCGTTGAAGTTGGTGTGCGCGGACAGGTAGTTCTGCAGTTGCGTGACGATCGGTACGGTCGTCGCCTGCGCGTACGACGGCTGCGAGGCCGGCGCGTGGCCGATGCCGTTCGGGTCCGTCACGCGCGAGCCGCCCTGGCCGTAGCCGAGACCCGTCGATGCCTGCAACGGTTGCCCAAAGCCACCGAGGTAAGCCGGTGTCAACGTGCCGCCGTAGTATTCGGCGACCTTTTGTGTCCAGATTTCACCGGGGTTCGTGGTGAAGCGGCCGCCGCCGAAATTCGCGGTGACGACCGGCGAATACGTGCCGACGTCCGACAGGCTGTCGCCGAACGATACGACCTGCAGCTTCACGCCGCCGGCCGGGGTGCTGCCGCTCGAGTTGCTGTTATCGTCGCTGCCCCCGCAGGCGGCGATCAGGGCGAACGCCGCGCCTGCGATGCCGATCTGGGCGACGCGCGTCAGGCTCCGGTAGTGTGGTTCCCTGTATTTCATGTTCACTTCATCTCCTCGTTTGTGTGGCCATTGCCATGTGATGCAGGCAGCGTCCGCCGCTCTGACGGCGTGACGACAGCTTACAGAATATTTTGTGGATTGCGCGGCGTTTGAAACGCACCTCTAACGTAGACGCGAAAGCGTGCGTAGATGGTGGTGTAAAGCGGAATGAGGAAGAACCAGGCGATCTTGTCCGCGCCCTGGTGCGCCATCGCGAGCAAAGGCAATTCGGCGTCGAATCGCATGGGCGTCCCCCTCCGTGGTCTCGAGCTGCCGCAGCGAATGGGCAGACGTTGTCGTTTTCGTTCGATTGGTGCCGCGCAGCTGAATTGTGGCGCGGCAGCGCATGGGTAGCGGGCGTTTCATACCGCCCCGTCGAACACTGCCCGACAGCGTACACGCTCCGCCGCGTTGCGGCGCGGGGCTTCGCTAGAAGGAATCCTCAATGCTCGCTGTGCCGATGCGGGTTTTTCCTGGGCTTGCCGCTGCCCTTGCGCGAGGTGGCGACGGGTTCGGGGGCGGGCGGCGGCGCCATGCCCGTGTAGACCCATTCGAGCAGCGCATCGTGGGCGGCCTGGGCGCTTTCGGCGTGCGGGCTGTTGATCAGACTGACGACGACATAGCTCACGCCGTCTTCGGACGCGACATAGCCCGCGATGGCGCGCACGTCGCGCAGCGTACCGGTCTTGATGTGCGCATTGCCGACCACGGGCTGCGTGGTCAGGCGGTGACGCATCGTGCCGTCGACACCGACCACCGGCAGCGAATCGACGAACACCTGGGCGACCGGGCTTGCATTGGCCGCCTGCAGCAGGTCGGCGAGCGTCAGCGCGGTGACGTGTTCGTCGCGCGACAGACCCGAGCCGTTGTCGAGCGCGAGATCTTCGGTGGGGATCGCGCTGCGGGAGAGGAATGCGTCGATCGCGCTCGCCGCTTTTTCAGGCGTCGCGGGCGGCTTGCCGGACATCGCGCCGATCGTCAGGAACAGATTGCGCGCCATCGTATTGTTGCTGAACTTGTTGATGTCGCGAACGATGTCTCCGAGCGGCGGACCATCGTGTGCGGCGACGAGGTGTGCCGTGGGGGGACGGGGCCTTCGCGTGTCGTGCCGGTGAACGTGCCGCCAGTTTGTTGCCACAACGCGAGAAAGCCGCCGCCGAAAAACGCCGTGTGATCGAGTACCGCGACGTTGATCGTGCGGGCGCCGCAGCGCAACGGGTAGTCGCCGGTGAACGAGGCGACCACGGTGCCGTTCGCATCCGGCGTCACGCTCGGCGCGAGCGCCGACGATTCACCGCGGCACGGCCCGCGTGTTGCGCGCAACTGGTTGTCGATCTGCAGTTGCGCGAGGGCGGGCAGCACGTCGATCGCGACGCTGCCGTCGGGCGCCGGCGTCAACGTGAACGACAGCGATTTGAACGCGTACAGCAGCGGATCGGGGCCGACGTTATACGGCGCCGTGACGTCGTCGTCGAACGGCGGCAGATCGCGCGTCGACGGATCGAAGTAACGCTTGTCGAGGACAAGCGCACCGTCGATGCCGCTAATGCCCGCCTTGCGGATCTTCTGCACGAGATCGATCAGTTCTTCCGGCACGAGCTTCGGATCGCCGGTGCCCTGAATGTACAGGTTGCCGTGCAGGATGCCGTTCGCATCGAGCGCGCCGTCGGTATAGGCGCTCGTGCGCCAGCGATAGTCCGGACCGAGCAGCGAAAGGCCCGAGTAGGTCGTGACGAGCTTCATCGTCGAGGCAGGCAGCATCGGCATGCCGGCATTCATCGCGACGATCGGTGTCGAGTCGCCGACTTTTTCGACGACGACGCTGATGGCCGACAGCGGCACATGAGCGCGCTGCAGACCCGCCATCACTGTGGACGGCAGCACCGTGCTGACACTGACCGCCGGATGCCGCGCCTTGATTCGCGCATGGGCCGGTGCGGCGCCGAGCAGCGACACGCACGCGAGTGTCAGCGCGGCGATGCGACCGAGGCCCGAACCGGTACCCGCCGATCGCGCAAACGAAAAGGTGTTCGGAAGAGACGAACGGTTTGCGTGGGCAACGTGAGGTGCGCGATACAGCACGGCGGCGCAAGCGAAGCGAAAGCGGGAATAGGTGGGGCGCTGGGCGAGTGAAGCGAGAACGTGCGTCATGGAAACCTGGGCGTGCAAGGCGGGCAGCGGAAGACGCGATGCGCGGCGAGCGCCGGGTGTCGACCGTTCCCGTATGAAGCGAAAGCGCACATTGTAGAGATATGCCGCGATGCTGCGTTGAAAAATGCATTAACCCACGCATACGTGGCGCATACGACGGGGTTCAAACGGATGCGGCGACTAACATCGCGCCGCGCGGCTGACCCCTGGCGCTAGAATGCGGTCATCACGAACCATACGGATACGCTGTCATGCGCATACTGCTTGTCGAAGACGACCGGATGATTGCCGAGGGCGTGCGCAAGGCGCTGCGCGGCGAAGGCTTCGCGGTCGACTGGGTGCAGGACGGCGAGGCTGCGCTGAGCGCGGCCACCGGCGAAGCTTACGATCTCGTACTGCTCGACCTCGGGTTGCCCAAGCGCGACGGCCTCGACGTACTGCGCACGTTGCGCGCCCGCGGCCACGCGTTGCCGGTCTTGATCGTCACCGCGCGCGATGCGGTGGCCGACCGCGTGAAGGGCCTCGACGCCGGGGCCGACGACTACCTCGTGAAGCCGTTCGATCTCGACGAACTCGGTGCGCGCATGCGCGCGCTGATTCGCCGGCAGTCGGGGCGCAGCGATTCGACGATCCGCCATGGCGCGCTCACGCTCGATCCGGCGGGGCATCGGGTGACGCTCGACGGTGCGCCGGTCGCCTTGTCCGCGCGCGAGTTCGCGTTGCTCGAAGCGCTGCTGGCACGACCGGGCGCGGTGCTGTCGAAGAGCCAGCTCGAAGAAAAGATGTACGGCTGGGGCGAGGAGATCGGCAGCAATACCGTCGAGGTGTACATCCACGCATTGCGCAAGAAGCTCGGCGCGGACCTGATCCGTAACGTGCGCGGCCTTGGTTACATGATCGCGAGGGAAGGCTGAGCTGATGCGTTCGATTCGTCGTCAATTGCTGTTCTGGCTGCTTGCCATCGTATTGCTGGGTCTCGGTATCGCGGGCTGGCTCATCTACCGTCAGGCGCTCGCCGAAGCGAACGAACTGTTCGACTACCAGTTGCAGGAGATCGCCGCGGCGCTGCCCGCCGAGCCGTTCTCGCAGATTCTCACGTCGCGCGATACCGGCGACGAAGGCATCGTGCTGCAGATCTGGAATCGCAACGGCGTGCTGATGTACTACTCGCATCCGCGCGCGCCTCTCGCGCCGCGTGCCGAAATCGGTTTCTCGACCGAGCACACTGATCGCGGTGCGTGGCGCGTGTATGGCGCGATCGTCGGCGATAACGTCGTGCAGCTCGCGCAGCCGGTATCGGTGCGCAACCGGCTCGCTGCGAACGTCGCGTTGCGCACACTGTGGCCGCTGATCGTGCTGCTGCCGTTGCTTGGCGTCGCGGTATGGGGTGTGGTTGGGCGCGGCCTCGCGCCGTTGCGGCGCGTGGCGGGCGCACTCGACACGCGTCACCCTGAAGCGCTCGAGCCGCTACCCGATGCGCGCCTGCCGCTCGAAGTCCAGCCGCTCGTGCGCGCCCTGAACGCACTGCTTGCGCGACTCGCGACCGCACTCGATACGCAAAAGGCCTTCGTCGCCGACGCCGCGCACGAACTGCGCACACCGCTCGCCGCCGTGCAGATCCAGTCGCAACTGGTTGCGCGCGCACGCGATGACGCCACGCGCGGCGAAGCGCTCGCCGATCTGCAGGCGGGTGTCACGCGCGCGACGCGGCTTGCCGAGCAGTTGCTCGCTTTGGCGCGCGCGGAGCCCGATGGTCCGGTGAGCGCCAAGGCAATCGATCTGCACGCGCTGCTCGACGAATGCGTTGCGGCTTATGCACCGCTCGCGCAGCAGCGCAACGTCGATCTCGGTATCGAAGGCAGCGAACCGGCGACCGTGATCGGCGATGGGCAGACGCTGCGCGTGATGCTCAACAACCTGCTTGATAACGCAACCAAGTACACGCCGGCCGGCGGCCGCGTCGATGTGAGCCTCGCGGTCGAAGCGGGGCATCCGGTTGTGCGGATCGCTGACAGCGGACCGGGGATTCCTCCCGAAGAGCGCGAGCGGGTGTTCGACCGCTTCTATCGCGTCGGGTCCGGCGCGATGCGCGAGCGTACCGATGTGGCGGGCAGCGGGCTCGGACTCGCAATCGTGAAGCGCATCGCGTTGCAACAGCGTGCTCAGGTCGAACTCGGCGAATCGGCGTCGGGCGGGTTGCTGGTGAGCGTGCGTTTTTAACGCTTTTTTACGATACGGGGTGCCTGCCGGCATGCAGGCGTGAACCCGTGTGTCGCCCGCAAACCCCCGTCAGACAAGCGAAAGCGGCCGCCAGCCGGTCCGCAACTTGTTTAAGATTCCTTTAAGCGATACCACGTAGTCTTCGCCTCATTGAAAGGCATTATTTTGTGAGGACCACACGATGAACGCGAAAACCCTGTCCCGTAGCGCAGTCGCCGCAGCTATCGCCGTGGCGCTCTCCGCCGGTTACGTCGCTGGGCACCGCAATGTGCCGGCGCCGGAAGTCATCACGCCGGCCCAGGCGGCCGCGCTGATGCCAGCCGAGGCTGCTGCGAAGACCGGTATTCCCGATTTCTCCGGCCTCGTCGAGACCTATGGTCCCGCCGTCGTCAACATCAGCGCGAAGCACGTCGTCAAGCAGGTCGCACAACGCGGCGGCGCGCAGCAACTGCCCATCGATCCCAGCGATCCGTTCTACCAGTTCTACCGCCGCTTCTTCGGCAACATCCCGGGCATGCAAGGCGGCGACGGCGGTGGCAGCAGCGATCAATCGGATCAACCGAGCGCGAGCCTCGGCTCCGGTTTCATCGTCAGCAGTGACGGTTATATCCTGACCAATGCGCACGTCGTCGACGGCGCGAACGTGGTCACCGTGAAGCTCACCGACAAGCGCGAATTCCGCGCGAAAGTGGTCGGCGCCGACAAGCAGTCCGACGTCGCGGTGTTGAAGATCGATGCGAGCAATCTGCCCATCGTGAAGATCGGCGATCCGCGTCAAAGCAAGGTCGGCCAGTGGGTGGTCGCGATCGGTTCGCCGTACGGCTTCGACAACACGGTGACCTCGGGCATCATCAGCGCGAAATCACGCTCGCTGCCGAACGAAAACTACACGCCGTTCATCCAGACCGATGTGCCGGTGAATCCCGGCAACTCGGGCGGTCCGCTGTTCAATCTGGAAGGCGAAGTGATCGGCATCAACTCGATGATCTACTCGCAGACCGGCGGCTTCCAGGGGCTGTCGTTCGCGATTCCGATCAACGAGGCGATGAAGGTCGAGAACGAACTCGTGAAGACCGGTCACGTGAGCCGTGGCCGCCTTGGCGTAGCGGTGCAGTCGATGAACCAGACGCTGGCGAATTCGTTCGGCATGAAGACGCCGCAGGGCGCGCTGGTCAGTTCCGTCGATGCGTTCGGTCCGGCTGCGAAGGCCGGCCTGCAGCCCGGCGATGTGATTCTCGCAGTGAACGGCACACCGGTGACCGATTCGGCGGATCTGCCTTCGCAGGTGGCGGGTCTGAAGCCGGGTAGCACGGCAACGGTCCAGGTGTGGCGCGACAAGGCCGCGAAGGACGTCAAGGTGACAATCGGTTCGCTGTCGGATGTGAAGACGGCATCGGCGGATGGCAGCGATTCGTCGGCGCAGATGCAGGGGCGCCTCGGCGTTGCGGTGCGTCCGCTGACGCCGCAGGAAAAGAGCGGCACGTCGCTGACACACGGTCTGCTCGTGCAACAGGCGGGCGGTCCGGCGGCGAACGCCGGCATCCAGGCCGGCGACGTGATTCTGGCGGTGAACGGCCGACCGGTCGCGAGCGTCGATCAACTGAAGCAGATGATTTCGTCGGCCGGCAACAGCATTGCGCTGCTGATCCAGCGTGACGATGCGCAGATTTTCGTCCCGGTGGACCTCGGCTGATGAGGTTGGGTGCCGGTCAACCCGACCGGCACGTTGCAATACCGTGCGGCACCCGGGCAAGCGCTAGAACGCTGATTCCGGTCGACCGGACCGATGGGTAAGTATTCCTCCGATGCAGCGGTTTTTACCGGTAGCTTGACCGCCATCCGGCTGCCGGGCTTGGAAGCAGTCCCGAACCTGGCGGGCAGCGTAGATAGGGCGCGGTTCGGGGCCCAACCCCCGAGCCCTGTCGCCTGATCGCCCTGACAGGCACGCCAGTTGCGCTCGATCTGTCGACGGATGTTTCCAAACGGACGCAAACGCGGACCCCAACGAACCGAGAAGGAGTCACACCATGAACCAGCAACGCACCCAGCGCAGCAGGATCGTCGCAACCGCGGTCGCGGCGGCACTGACTCTTGGCATGGCGGGCAGTGTCTACGCGCAGAACAACGGAATTGCCGGCGGCACGACCACCGACGACTCCAGCGCAGGCAATACGAACGGCGGAGGCCTGCCGCAGGTGCAGCACCAGGGCGATGTGGCGTTCACATCGGGCGGCGTCGGTTCCGACGAATCGCAGGCGTTAAAGCGCGCCGAGAGCCACTGGCCGCTGGCGCTGCGCTTTACCGGCCCGGGCTCCGACTATCTCGCCGACGTCCGTGTTCAGATTATGGATACCGAAGGCGGCAAGGTACTGGGCACGACTTCACGCGGCCCGTACATGCTGGTCCGGCTGCATCCCGGTCGTTACACCGTGCGGGCGTCGTACAAGGGTCACGACCAGAGCAAGGCGGTCACGATACCGGCGAGCGGTACGGCGAGAGAGGCGTTCTACTGGAACATCCAGTAGCCGGTTTGGCGGCCGGGTTTGCCCTGCCGCGAAGGTCGCGCAATCGGCTGAACTTTCGCCGATAATGAAGCCACGGGCATGCCCGTGGCTTTTTTTTGTTTCTGCAGGCTGTGGCGCAGCGTTCGCCGCAGTCATCGACCAGGGTTCCAATCGCACGGGAGCAACACCATGAGCGACGTCCCGACGCCCGATAACCGCGCCAGCGGGACGGCCGCCGCCGGTCCGTGCGGGAGCGGCGCCACTGCCGGGCACCGCATCGACATCGTGCCGAACCGCCGCCGCGTACGCGTGATCCATCTGGGCGTGACGGTCGCCGATACCCACGCAGCCCTGACGGTTGCAGAGACCGGTTTGCCCGAGGTGTTCTACTTTCCGCGCAACGACGTCAACATGGCGCGGCTCGAGCGCTCCAATCACACATCGCACTGCCCGCATAAAGGCGACGCGTCGTACTTCCATCTGCGCACCGAAAGCGGCCGGGTCGAGAACGCCGTCTGGAGTTACGAGACGCCGTTCGAAGCGGTCGAGCGGATCAAAGGATATCTCGCGTTTTACGCATCGCGCGTCGATCGTATCGATCAGACGTCCTGAGCCGTTGTCGTGCGTTCATCGGGGAGCCGGTCATGGAACTGAACGACGCGTTGAGGATTCCACTGGCGCTGTCCGACGTTCGCGACGCGCTGCAGGACATTGCGCTGCTGCGTGCCAGCCTCGATAACTGCGAGTCGTTCAACCGCCTCGGACACGGCGAATACGCGCTGACCCTGACCGTGCCGCTCGGGCCGCTGCGCGCGCGCTACCAGGTGCGCGCTCATGTCGCGAGCGACGACGGGACGACGGCCGATGTGTCGCGCCGTACGCTCAACTTCAAGGCGCGCGCCGACGGCATCGGTGCGCTGCGCGGCCAGATCGGCGTGACGCTGCGTGCCGGCGATTCCGCAGCCGACCCAGCGAAGGACCCCGGCACACGCATCGACTATTCGGTGTGGGCGACGCTGACCGGGCCGCTCACCGAATTGCCGGCGCGGCAGATCGAAAATGCGCTGCACGAACTCGCCGACGACTTCTTCACCGAGTTCTGCGCGGTCGTGCAGGCCAAGCACGGTCAGGGCCGAACCGGGCGCGTGGCGTGCCGCATCGTCGTCAGCATGTGTTCCTGCGGCCGATCGGCTTTAGCGGTGCGATCCGTCGAGCGCGTGCTGCAACCGATCGGGGCGTGGCGCCCGGCGGCCGCGTGGCGCCGCTGTTAGGTGCGCGTGCGTCGCATGGCGTCTCGCATCGCGAGCCGGATCCGCATGGCGTGCCGAACTGGGCGTGGGCAGCGATGATTTTCTTCGTTGCGCTGCTGTTGTATGGGGCGCACTGGCTGAGTGTCGATTGAATGGAGAGTGGCGGCTGGGGTTCGACTGAACGCGTAGCCGCCGCTGTACTTCATGCCCCGCGAAACTCCCTGCGCCACGCGCTCGGCGAGGTACGGAACGCGTCGGCGAAATGCTGGCGCAACGAGGCCGTCGAGCCGAATCCCGCAATCGTCGCAATGGTCTCCACCGGTTCGTCGCTTCCTTCCAGCAACTGTTGCGCACGCTCAAGCCGCTGTGCAAGCAGCCACGCACCCACCGTCGTACCCGTGACCTGCCGGAAACGCCGCGTGAACGTACGGCGGCTCATCAGTACGCGCTCCGCAAGCGTGTCGAGCGTATGCGCCAGTTGCAGGTTACCCCTCACCCAGTCGAGCAGTTCGGACAGGCGGTCGCCGCGCACGTTCGGCGGCACCGGCTGCTGGATGTACTGCGCCTGCCCACCCTGACGGTGCGGCGGCACGATCAGCCGCCGCGCCACATAGTTGGCGACCTGCGTGCCGTAGGTCTTGCGCAGCACGTGCAGGCAGCAATCGAGTCCGGCCGCGGTCCCCGCTGAAGTCAGCAGGTTGTCGTCATCGATATAGAGCACGTCGGGGTCGAGCCGCACCTTCGGGTAGCGGCGTGCGAAGTCGTCGGCCCATGCCCAGTGCGTGGTGGCACGCCGCCCGTCGAGCAGGCCCGCGGCCGCGAGCACGAACGCGCCGAGGCACAGGCCAACCAGTTGTGCGCCACGTGCCGAGGCGGCGCGTAGCGCATCGAGTAATTCCGCGGGTGGGGTTTCATGCGGATCGCGCCAGCTCGGAACGACGATCGTGCCGGCGTCGGCGAGTGCATCGAGACCGTGGGTCGCCGAGATCGAGAATCCTGCTGTCGTGGAGAGCGGTCCGGGTTCGGTCGCGCAGACGCGGAATTCGAATGCCGGCACGCCGCCGTCGCTGCGGTCCTCGCCGAATACCACGCACGGCACCGACAGGTGGAACGGACTGATCCGGTCGAACGCGACGACGGCGACGACCGGTTTGCCGCGACCGGGCGGGATCTCATCGGCAACTGGTGCCGCAGTCGGGTGTGTCGGTGAACGATGGGGAGCGGGCATCGCGGTGAGCGCAGCTGCGCGTCGAGAGGAATGGCCCGATTCTAGCGAAAGTTGTCAATCGGGTCACTGTTGGAGTGCCGATCGAAAGCGAACAATGCAGTCATCGCCGGCTCGCGGCGAAACCAACCAGGACAGGAGTGGCAGCGATGACTTCACCCAGACGCGCATTGATCGTGATCGACGTACAGAACGAATACGTCACCGGCGACCTGCCGATCGAATACCCCGACGTGCACACGTCGCTCGCCAACATCGGCCGGGCGATCGACGCTGCGCACGCGGCCGGCGTGCCGGTCGTGGTCGTGCAGCACCTTGGACCGGCGACCTCGCCTATCTTTGCGCGCGGCAGTCATGGCGCCGAACTGCACGAGGTGGTCGCTTCGCGCAAACGAGATCATCTGGTCACGAAGTCCGCTGCAAGCGCATGGACCGACACCGATCTCGCCAGCTGGCTCGCGGCACGCGGCATCGATACGCTGACGGTGACTGGCTACATGACGCACAACTGCGACGCGTCGACGATCAATCACGCGATGCATGCCGGCCTCACGGTCGAATTTCTGGACGATGCGACCGGCAGCGTTCCGTATGAGAACAGCGCGGGTTTTGCGAGTGCTGAAGAGATCCATCGCGTATTCAGCGTCGTGCTGCAATCGAGCTTCGCGGCGGTGGGCAGTACCGACGCATGGATCGCGGCGGTGCGCGATGGCGAGCCGCTCGAGCGCGGCTCGATCTACGCGTCGAACCAGAAGGCCCGCGCGAAGCTGGCCACAGTCTGAGGACCGATCAGATGGAAGGCGGCGGAGCTCACCGCATGACACCTTGCGGCGCATCCGCCGTCGCCGCGATCCGCATCGAAGGACTCAAACGCAGCGTGTCGAATATCGCGTCGACCATCTGCTCGGCATAGCGGCCGTAGTCCATCGCTTCGGGCAAAAACAACATGTCGCGCAGCGAACCGCCGATAAACGCATGCAGCAACGCAGCGGCACGTTCGACGTCGAGATCGGCGGGCAACTGGCCTTTCGAAATCGCGTTTCGTAAGCCCCCTGCAATGTTGACGAGCGCATCGCGCATATTGTTCTGGTAACGGGTCATCACCGGGCCCATTTCCTCGACGAACTCGCACTTCAGGAACAGGATGTCGAACGCCCGGCGCTGGCGCGGATCGTTGGCGCAGTCGCGCAGACACATCGTGCAGATCTCGACCAGACGGCCGAGCGGATCGGCTTCCTGCGGATCGAGCGAGGCGGCCTGGATCTCGTCGAGCGGCAGCAGCACCCGGTCGAACATCGCCGTAAACAGGTCCCCTTTGTTAGCAAAATGCCAGTAAATCGCGCCGCGCGTCACGCCCGCGGCTTGCGCGATATCGGCAAGCGACGTACGTGAGACGCCCTTCTCGAAGAAGATCTGTTCGGCGGCATCCAGAATGCCGTTGCGCGTTTCCTGAGCTTCTTCCTTGGTTCTTCGGACCATTTCGTGTGACCTGCGGTGGGTGCGGGATCTCCCCGGCGCTTTTAAACGCGCATCGTCACAATCTGTTCGTTTTCTCGTTTATCTGCGAACGATCGTGCGTTATGGCGCATATCGGGAAGTTAACTGTTTCTTACATGCATTCGTGAATGTATCTATAATAGCACCCCATCGATCGGATAGCCCAAGCAGTGACGACCGGTTAATATCCGTCACTGTTGTCTTAAAAAGTGCTTTCGCGCGCCCGCCAGCCGGGTTTCGCGGTGCGCGGCATCCCCGGTCGGGCGCAGGTCGCTACGGGTGCATCCACAGGTTGGGCACCCGGGTTTCCGGTCAGGCGTCGTGAGACGCGTGTGTGCGCCGTCATCCCCGGGGTAGGGATGCGCGCACGTTTTCATTCCCAGTCATTGACAGAGGTCGCTCCATGCGCGTCGAACGGGTTCCATTCCGCCTAATTACTGCCGCGACGGCTGCCGTGCTGCTGGCAGCATGCGGGCAAAAACAATCGGCACCGCCGCAACAGACGCCGGAAGTCGGCATCGTCACTGTCCAGCCGAGCGCCGTGCCGGTCACGACCGAACTGCCGGGCCGCACGAACGCGTTCCTCGTCGCCCAGGTGCGCGCGCGGGTGGACGGCATCGTGCTGCGCCGCGAGTTCACCGAAGGCTCGCAGGTCAAGGTCGGTCAGCGTCTCTACAAGATCGATCCGGCGCCGTACATCGCGGCGCTGAACAGCGCGAAGGCGACGCTCGCCAATGCCGAGGCAACGCTCAAGTCGACCACCGCGCAGGCGAACCGCTTCAAGGTGCTGGTGGCGGCGAATGCGGTCAGCAAGCAGGACTACGACAACGCGGTCGCTTCCGAAGGCGTGGCCGCGGCGAACGTGCAGTCCGGCAAGGCCGCCGTCGACACCGCGCAGATCAACCTCGGCTACACCGACGTCGTGTCGCCGATCACCGGCCAGGTCGGGATTTCGCAGGTCACGCCGGGTGCCTACGTGCAGGCGAGTGCCGCGACGTTGATGTCGACGGTGCAGCAGCTCGATCCGGTCTACGTCGATCTGACGCAATCGAGCCTCGATGGCCTGAAGCTGCGCCGCGATGTCCAGGAAGGCCGTCTGAAGACGAACGGCCCGGACGCCGCCAAGGTCACGCTGATTCTCGAAGACGGCCGCGCGTATTCGGAACCCGGCAAGCTGCAGTTCTCCGACGTGACGGTCGATCAGACCACCGGTTCCGTGACGATCCGCGCAATCTTCCCGAACCCGAGCCGCGTGTTGCTGCCGGGCATGTTCGTGCGGGCGCGTATCGAGGAAGGTGTCAACGAGAAAGCGTTCATCGTGCCGCAGGTCGGCGTGACGCACGACCAGAAGGGTCAGGCCACGGCGCTCGTCGTCGGTGCCGACGACAAGGTCGAATTGCGTCCGCTCGTGACGTCGGCGGCACAGGGTACCAACTGGATCGTCGAAGGCGGTCTGAATCCTGGCGACCGCGTGATCGTGCAAGGCACCGACAAGGTCCGTCCGGGCCAGCCGGTCAAGCCCGTCCCTGCGCAACTGCCGGCCGCACTGGCTTCCGGCGCAGCAGCCTCAGGCGCAGCAGCAGCGAGCGGCGTGCAATCCGCGCAGGGCGCATCGGGTGCGCAACCGGCGCAAGCCGCCTCGGCCGCATCGGGCGCGTAATAACAGGGAGCCTGTTTCATGGCAAAGTTTTTTATCGATCGCCCGATTTTTGCGTGGGTGATCGCCATCATCCTGATGCTGGCGGGGATCGCGTCGATTTTCACGTTGCCGATCGCGCAATACCCGACCATCGCTCCGCCGTCCGTGCAGATCAGCGCAACGTACCCGGGCGCATCGGCGAAGACGGTGGAAAACACCGTCACGCAGGTCATCGAGCAGCAGATGAGCGGTCTCGATCACTTGCTGTATCTGTCGTCGACCAGTGACGATTCGGGCACGGCAACCATCACGCTGACGTTCGCGGCGGGGACCAACCCCGACATCGCCCAGGTGCAGGTGCAGAACAAGCTGCAGCTCGCCACACCGCTGTTGCCTCAAGTCGTGCAGCAGCTCGGCACGAAGGTGACGAAGTCGAGCGCGAGCTTCCTGCTCGTGATGGCGTTCGTCTCCGAAGACGGCAGCATGAGCAAGTACGATCTGGCAAACTACGTCGCGTCGAACGTCGAAGATCCGGTCAGCCGGATCGACGGGGTCGGCACGGTGACGCTGTTCGGCACGCAGTACGCGATGCGGGTCTGGCTCGATGCGGCGAAGCTCAACAACTACGCGCTGACGCCGGTCGATGTGATCAACGCACTGCAGGCGCAGAACGTCCAGGTGGCCGGCGGCCAGCTCGGCGGCACGCCCTCGATACCGGGGCAGGCACTGCAGGCGACCATCACGGAAGCGACGCTGCTGCAAACGCCCGAGCAGTTCGGCAACGTGCTGCTGAAGGTGAACCAGGACGGCTCGCGTGTGCGCATGAAGGACGTGGCGCGCATCGAACTGGGCGGCGAAAACTACAACGTCGACACGAAGTACAACGGTGCGCCGACAGCCGGCTTCGGCATTCAGCTCGCGACCGGCGCGAACGCGCTCGCCACGGCGAAGGCCGTGCGCGCGAAGATCGACGAGCTGTCGAAGTACTTCCCGCACGGTCTGGTCGTGAAGTATCCGTATGACACGACGCCGTTCGTGCGCCTGTCGATCGAGGAAGTGGTCAAGACGCTGCTGGAAGGTATCGTCCTCGTGTTCCTCGTGATGTACCTGTTCCTGCAGAACCTGCGCGCGACGTTGATTCCGACGATCGCGGTGCCGGTGGTGCTGCTCGGTACGTTCGCGATCATGGGACTGGTCGGCTTCTCGATCAACGTGCTGTCGATGTTCGGTCTCGTGCTCGCCATCGGCTTGCTGGTGGACGATGCGATCGTGGTAGTGGAGAACGTCGAGCGGGTGATGGCCGAAGAAGGGCTATCGCCGGTGCAGGCGACGCGTAAGGCGATGGACCAGATCACCGGCGCACTGGTCGGGGTGGCGCTCGTGCTGTCGGCGGTGTTCGTGCCGGTCGCGTTCTCGGGCGGCTCGGTCGGGGCGATCTACCGGCAGTTCTCGCTGACGATCGTGGCTGCAATGGTGCTGTCCGTGCTGGTCGCGTTGATTCTGACGCCGGCGCTGTGCGCGACGATCCTGAAGCCGATTCCGCAGGGTCATCACGAAGAGAAGAAGGGCTTCTTCGGCTGGTTCAACAAGTGGTTCGACCGCAGCCGCGACAAGTATCACAGCGGCGTGCACCACGTCATCAAGCGCTCGGGCCGCTGGCTCATCATTTATCTGGTGGTGATCGTCGCGGTCGGGTTGCTGTTTGCTCGCTTGCCGAAATCGTTCCTGCCCGATGAAGACCAGGGCACGATGTTCGTGCTGGTGCAGACGCCGGCCGGCTCGACCCAGGAAACCACCGCGCGCACGCTCGCAACCGTCTCCGACTATCTGTTGAAGGACGAGAAGAACATCGTCGAGTCGGTGTTCACGGTGAACGGCTTCAGCTTCGCGGGCCGTGGCCAGAACTCGGGTCTCGTGTTCGTGCGGATGAAGGACTATTCGCAGCGCCAGCACGCGGACCAGAAGGTTCAGGCACTGGTCGGCCGGATGTTCATGCACTTCGCGCCGTACAAGGATGCGCTGATCTTCCCGGTCAACCCGCCGTCGATTCCCGAACTCGGTACCGCATCGGGCTTCGACTTCGAGTTGCAGGATCGCGGTGGCCTCGGCCACGATGCGCTGATGGCAGCACGTAACCAGTTGCTCGGCATGGCGGCGCAAGATCCGACGCTCGCACAGGTGCGGCCGAACGGCCTGAACGACACGCCGCAGTTCAAGGTCGATATCGACCGCGAAAAGGCGCTGGCGCTTGGCGTGTCGGCAGCATCGATCGACCAGACGTTCTCGATCGCATGGGCGTCGTCGTACGTGAACAACTTCCTCGATACCGATAACCGGATCAAGAAGGTGTACGTGCAGGGCGAGCCGCTGTTCCGCATGAAGCCGGAAGACCTGAGCGTCTGGTTCGTGCGCAACGGCGCGGGCGGGATGGTGCCGTTCAGCGCGTTTGCGACCGGCCACTGGACCTACGGTTCGCCGAAGCTCGAACGCTACAACGGGATTTCCGCGGTCGAAATCCAGGGCGCGGCGGCACCGGGCAAGAGTACCGGCCAGGCGATGACGGCGATCGAAGCGATCGCGAAGAAGCTGCCCGCGGGCATCGGCTACGAATGGACGGGTCTGTCGTTCCAGGAACGTCAGTCCGGTTCGCAGGCGCCGATCCTGTACGGCATCTCGATCCTCGTCGTGTTCCTGTGTCTCGCGGCACTGTACGAAAGCTGGTCGATCCCGTTCGCGGTGATCATGGTGGTGCCGCTCGGCGTGCTCGGCGCGCTGCTCGCGGTGACACTGCGCGGGCTGGAGAACGACGTGTTCTTCCAGGTCGGCTTGCTGACAACCGTGGGGCTATCGGCGAAGAACGCGATTCTGATTGTCGAGTTTGCGCGTGAGTTGCAGCAGGGCGGAGGCATGGGACCGGTCGAAGCCGCGCTCGAAGCCGCGCGTCTGCGGTTGCGCCCGATCCTGATGACGTCGCTTGCGTTCATTCTCGGTGTGCTGCCGCTCGCGATCAGTAACGGCGCGGGCTCGGCAAGCCAGCACGCGATCGGTACGGGCGTGATCGGCGGGATGTTGACGGCAACGTTCCTCGCGATTTTCATGATCCCGATGTTCTTCGTCGTGATCCGCGCGAAGTTCTCCGGCGAGAAGGAAGATCCGGACGTCGCGCTCCAGCATTACAACGAGCACCATCCGCACGATCCACAAGGTGGCGGCGGCTCGGCCAGCTAAGGACATAGAGATGCAAAAACATTCGTTAATTGCCATCGCGGTCGCGCTGTTTGCCGCCGGCTGCACGATGGCGCCGCATTACCAGCGCCCGGCTGCGCCTGTGTCGGGGAGCTTCCCGACCGGCGGCGTGTACGCGACGCAGCCGGCCGCTGCGGCCGGTGCGACGAGCGCGAACGGTCAGGCGGCGACTGACATCGGCTGGCGCGATTTCTTCGCCGATGCGCGGTTGCAGCGGCTGATCGACATCGCGTTGAAGAACAACCGCGATCTGCGCGTGTCGGTGCTGAACATGCAGGCCGCGCGCGCGCAGTATCAGATCCAGCGCGGTGCGTTGCTCCCGACAATCAGTGCGGTCGGGCAGCAGACCAAGTCGCGCACGCCGCTCGATCTATCCGTCGCCAACCAGACCATCCAGAACCAGTACTCGGTCGGCGTGAATGGTTCGTGGGAGCTCGATTTCTTCGGGCGTATCCAGAGCCTGAAGGACCAGGCCCTCGCGCAGTATCTGTCGACGGCGCAGGCGCGCAAGGCGGCGGAGATCGCGCTGGTGGCGCAAGTGGCCGATCAGTATCTGCAGGTGCTCGGTGCCGACGATCTGCTGCAGGTCACGCAGAACACGTTGAAGAGTTCGCAGGAGTCGTACCGGATCGCGAAGGTGCAGTTCGATACCGGCACCGGTTCCGAACTCGATCTGCGGCAGGCGCAGACCGTGGTCGAGCAGGCCGAGGCAAATCAGCAGGCGCAGGCACGTTTGCGCGCGCAAGCTGAAAACGCACTGGTGCTGCTGATCGGCGAGCCGCTGCCGGCCGATCTGGCGGCGGGCTTGCCGCTCAACGATCAAGCGCTGATCACCGATATTCCGGCTGGTTTACCGTCCGACCTGCTGACGCGGCGCCCGGACATCATGCAGGCCGAAGAGAGTCTGCTGGCCGCCAACGCGAACATCGGAGCGGCACGCGCCGCGTTCTTCCCGAAGATCTCGCTGACGGGCAACTTCGGTACGCTGAGCCCGACACTGGGTGGTCTTTTCAAGGCGGGTAGCGCGGCGTGGCAGTTTGCGCCGCAGATCTCGCTGCCGATCTTCCAGGGCGGTGTGAACAAGGCGAACCTCGACCTTGCCACCGTGCAGAAGAACATTCAGATCGCTCAGTACGAGAAGGCGATCCAGACGGCGTTCCGCGAAGTCGCCGACGGCCTGGCTGCGCGCGGCACCTACGATCAGCAGATCCAGGCGCTCGAGCGCAACACGTTTGCCGAACAGCGTGCACTCGATCTGTCCAACCTGCGCTACACGAACGGTGTGGACAGCTATCTGTCGGTGCTGACCGCGCAGACCAATCTGTACACCGCGCAGCAGTCGCTCGTGAACGCCCGCGTGAACCGGTTGACGAATCTCGTCGATCTGTACAAGGCGCTGGGTGGCGGATGGATCGAACGGGCCGGCGAACAGCCGCGTCCGGCCGATGCGCCGGTCGATTACAGCGCGGAGCGCGCGCCTGCGGCAGCGACTTCGGCAGCGTCGGCGCCGTCAGCCGGGTAAGCACATACAAGCAGTACACGTCGTACGAGCAGGTTCGTGCGAAGCGAAAAGCCACGGCACATGCCGTGGCTTTTTTCATTCATCGTTGGGAACGAAGCGTCAGTGAAGATCGGCGGCGCGCAGCATGTCATCTCCTGCAACCGGAGGCTGGCTGTTTGCACCGCGCCCATCGAAATCGTGGCCTGCGCGGCGGATATCGCGTTGCGCGGCACGTTCACCCTTCACACCGTTGAAGATCAGATTCAGCAACACCGCCGACACCGACGCTAGCAGAATCCCGCTATGCAGCAGCGGCGACAGCGCGGGCGGCAGCCGTGCGAAAAAATGCGGCGACACAACCGGCACGAGACCGAGCCCGATACTCACCGCGACGATGAAGAGGTTGTGGTGGTTCTTCACGAAGTCGACTTTCGACAACACCTTGATGCCGTTCGCGGCAACCATCCCGAACATCACGATGCCCGCGCCGCCCAGCACGAATGCGGGCACCGACGCGACCACCTGAGCCATCTTCGGGAACAGGCCCAGCAGCACCAGCAGCACGCCGCCCATCGCGCAGACAAAGCGGCTCTTCACACCGGTCACGCCGATCAAGCCGACGTTCTGCGAGAACGACGTATGCGGGAACGAATTGAAGATGCCGCCGATCAGCGTACCGAGCCCATCGACGCGTAGTCCGCGCACAAGCGTCTTCTGGTCGACGGGCCGATCCACCATGTCGCCGACCGCGAGAAACATGCCGGTCGATTCGATGAAGGTGACGAACATCACGGTGACCATCGTCGCAATCGACAGCGGATCGAAGTGCGGCATGCCGAAGTGGAACGGCATGACGAAACCGACCCACGGTGCGCTCGTTATGCCGTCCATGTTGACGCGACCGAGCAGCAGCGCGATCACGAAGCCCGCGACGATGCCGAGCAGCACCGAGATATTGGCGATGAAGCCGCGCCCGAACTTGTTGATGAGCAGGATCAGCATCAGCACGACGAGCGACAGACCGAGATAGACCGGATTGCCGTAGTCGGGATTGCCGACGCCGCCCGCCGCCCAGTTGATGCCGACTTCCATCAGCGAGAGCCCGATCACCGAGATCACGACGCCGACCACGACCGGTGGAAAGAATCGCAGCAGCTTGCCGATCGCCGGCGCGAGCACGATGCCGACGATGCCGGCGGCGATCGTCGAACCGAAGATATCGAGTATGCCGAGGCTGGGGTTGGTGCCGATCGCGACCATCGGGCCGACTGCTGCGAACGTGCAGCCCATGATGACCGGCAGACGGATGCCGAAGATCCACAATCCAAGCGTCTGGATCAGCGTCGCGATACCGCACGCAAACAGATCGGCGCTGATCAGAAACGCGACCTGATCTTTGGGCAGCTTCAACGCGCTACCGATGATCAGTGGAACCGCCACCGCGCCCGCGTACATCACGAGCACGTGCTGGATGCCGAGCGTCAACAACTGCCCGGCGGGCAGTCGTTCGTCGCACGGATGAACCTGGGTCGATTGCATCTTGTCTGTCTCCGCCTCTGATTTTTCAGGATGGACTCCAAGGTATGCGGGACGAAAAGGCACAACAAGACCAGTGGGGCCTATTCCGGACTTCGCGGTGCCGATATGCGCATGCCGGTTTTTCGGGCGCACTGGCGCGCACATTTGGCCGGCAGGCGCTGTGAGCCCCGTTCGGCGGTGAGGCACGACGGTGCGCCGCACGGCGCGATGCGCGGGGATATGCGTGAAAGTCTATGAGCAGTATTCCGCGGGACGAATAATGCGGTTTTGGCGCGGTGGCGCAACTGGCGGGGTTAACCCTCTACTGGGCTTAAATTGCCTTACCCGGCAATGTTCCCTGTTTGCCACAGCGCACGAATCGCCGCGATTCCATGAGCGCCTGCGTTGCGGGCGTCGGCCAGGGTATCGGTGCTCATTCCGCCCAGCGCAAAGACGGGGATCGTCGTCAGTGCGACGAGTTCGCGAAAGCGCGGCCAGCCGAGCGGCTCCGCTGTAGTGTGGGTCGCCGTCGGCAAGACCGGCGAAATGGTCAGCAGATCGGCGCCGATCTCGTTCGCATGCTGCACCTGGCGCTCGTCGTGGCACGCCGCCGAAACCAGCAGTCCGGAAGGCAAGGGCCGCGCGGTGCATGCCATCAGCCGAGTACTGGTGAGGTGAATGCCGTCGGCTTGCACGGCCAGCACGACATCGACCGGCGCGTTCAACAGCAGGCGCGCATCGTGGCGCCGGCAACACGCCAGCGCCAGCCTGGCCAGTTCGGCATACTGTGGCGCTGCGAGCGTTTTGGCCCGTAGTTGTACGAGACGGATGCCCGCTTCCAGCGTGCGCTCCAGATGCGCGACGAAGTCTGCTAACGACTCTTCAGCTAGTGGTTCCGGAGTGACCAGATAAGTCGGCGGCAAACGGGCGGGGTCGGTCATCGACGTTCGGCAATTAGCGTTAGCAAGGCGAGGAGGGTGCAACGGAGTGGCAGGTTACATTACTGCGGCGACTGCGATCAACCGACTATGCTTCAGGTATGAAAGCGTGGCCGATCTTTGGTGCCCCTATTGTCGAAAGCCGTCGGAGGTCGATGCGCCATCGCAGCAAACGTGCCGATGTCGCTTGCAGTTAACGCGATGACGGGCGCGCCAACGCGGCATACACAATTTTTTGCGATCATGACGCGACCCGCAGTCCGGCCGGCGCAACGCGCAAACGGATTTGGAATCAACAGATACAGGAGCATTCACGATGAAGACAAAAGCAGCTATCGCATGGAAGGCCGGCGCACCGTTGACGATCGAGGAAGTCGATCTAGAAGGGCCGCGTGCGGGCGAGGTGCTGATCGAGGTGAAGGCAACCGGCATCTGCCACACCGATTACTACACGCTGTCGGGCGCGGACCCGGAAGGCATCTTCCCGGCGATCCTCGGACATGAAGGCGCCGGCATCGTGGTCGACGTCGGCCCGGGAGTCGGTACGCTGAAGAAGGGCGATCACGTGATCCCGCTTTACACGCCCGAATGTCGCCAGTGCAAGTTCTGCCTGTCGCGCAAGACGAACCTGTGCCAGGCGATCCGCTCGACGCAAGGTCGCGGGCTGATGCCCGATGCGAGCTCGCGTTTCTCGCTCGACGGCAAACCGCTGTTTCACTACATGGGGACCTCGACGTTCTCGAACTACATCGTCGTGCCGGAGATCGCCGTTGCGAAGGTGCGCGAGGACGCGCCGTTCGACAAGATCTGCTACATCGGCTGCGGTGTAACGACAGGCGTTGGTGCAGTCGTGTATTCGGCGAAGGTCGAAGCGGGCGCGAACGTTGTCGTGTTCGGGCTCGGCGGGATCGGGCTCAATGTGATTCAGGGCGCGAAGATGGTGGGAGCGGACAAGATCATCGGTGTCGATCTGAACCCGGGCCGTATCGAACTCGCGAAGAAATTCGGCATGACGCATTTCATCAACCCGAACGAAGTCGAGAACGTCGTCGATCACATCGTGCAGCTCACCGATGGCGGCGCCGACTACTCGTTCGAATGTATCGGCAACACGAAGGTGATGAGACAAGCGCTCGAATGTACTCACAAGGGTTGGGGCCAGTCGTTCATCATCGGCGTGGCCGCGGCGGGCGAGGAGATCAGCACGCGACCGTTCCAGCTTGTTACTGGACGTCAATGGAAGGGTTCCGCATTCGGCGGCGCGCGCGGACGTACCGATGTGCCGAAGATCGTCGACTGGTATATGGAAGGCAAGATCAACATCGATGACCTGATCACGCACCGTCTGCCGCTCGATCGTATCAACGAGGGTTTCGACCTGATGAAGAAGGGCGAATCGATCCGCTCGGTCGTGCTGTACTAAGGAGCGCACCGCCATGCTCGAGACTCTCGCTTCGCATGCGTGCCACGGTGGCGTGCAGCGCTTCTTTCGCCACGAGTCGCAGACCATCGGCCTGCCGATGCGTTTCGCGGCCTATCTGCCGCCACAAGCTGCGCATGGGCGCGTGCCGGCGCTCTTCTATCTGGCCGGTCTGACCTGCACGGAAGAAACTTTTCCGATCAAGGCCGGCGCGCAGCGCTTTGCCGCGCGGCACGGTATCGCGCTGATTTCTCCCGATACGAGCCCGCGCGGTGCGGGCGTGCCGGGAGAAAGCGACGCATGGGATTTCGGTGTCGGTGCGGGTTTCTATGTGGATGCGACACGCGAGCCGTGGTCGAAGCATTACCGGATGTACTCGTACGTGCGCGACGAGTTGCGCGAGACGGTGCTGGCGAATTTACCTGTCGATGGAACGCGGCTCGGGATCTTCGGGCATTCGATGGGCGGTCACGGTGCGCTGATGCTGGCGCTGCGTAACCCGGAGATCTATCGCTCGGTGTCGGCGTTTGCACCGATCGCTGCGCCATCGCGTTGCCCGTGGGGTGAGAAGGCGTTCGACGGCTATCTCGGCGATGATCGCGAAGCATGGAAACAGTACGACGCGAGCGAACTGGTGGCGCATGCGTCGCAGCGCTTCGCGCAAGGCATCCTGATCGATCAGGGGCTCGCGGACCAGTTTCTCGCGGAGCAGCTTAATCCCGACGTGTTCGAGGCGGCGTGCCGCGACGCCGGGCAGCCGTTGACGTTACGTCGTCACGACGGCTACGACCATGGCTATTACTTCATCTCGACGTTTATCGAAGATCACCTTGCACATCACGCGAGCGTGTTGCTTGCGTGAGCGTGAGCGTGAGCGTCGCGTCGCGTCGCGGGCTGCTACGCTACGCTCCGCGTCGTCCAAGCAAACTTGCGCCGTAGAACAATGCGGCAAGCGCGGTGATCCAGAAGCTCGTCGGCCAGTCGGTGTAGTAGGCGAGCGTCAGGCCGAGCCACGCCTGCGCGAGCGCAAGTAACGCGGCGACCGTGAGACCGGCGGACAACCGCGTCGTGAGGTTCTGCGCGGCAGCGGCTGGCCCAACCATCAGCGTGAACACCAGCAGCACGCCGACGATCTGCGTGCATGCAGCGACTGCGATCGCGGTGATCGCGAGAAACAGCATCGACATCAGACGCAGCGACACGCCCTTGGCTTCCGCGAGTTCCGGCTGCAGCGAGGCGAACAGCAACGGCCGCATGATCGCCGCGAGCGCGATCAGGCTCACGACGGCGAGCCCCGCGAGGATCGCGAGTGTCGACGCGTTGACGCCGAGCACGTTACCGAACAGCAGCGCGGTGACCTGCGTGGCGTAGGCCGTGAAGAAGTGCAGGAACAGCAAACCGAAACCGAGCGACAGCGACAGGATCACGCCGATTGCCACGTCGCGGCCCGCGAGTCGTTCACCAAGCGCGCCCATGCCGATGCCGGCGGCGAGCGTAAAGCCGACCATCCCCCAGATCGGCGAAATACCGATCAGCACGGCGCCGGTCGCGCCGGTGAAGCCGACGTGCGACAGCGCGTGACCGGCGAACGTCTGCCCGCGCATCACCAGGAAATAACCGACGATACCGGCCAGCACCGCGACGATCCCCGACGCCGCGAATGCGTTGATCATGAAATCGTATTCAAACATCGTGCGTGTGTCCGTCGCGTGGCGCGTGAGGGTGAGCGTGACCGTGTGCGCCGTGCGTATGCGCAGCGCCGCCGCCGCCGTGATCGTGACCGTCTTCTTCGTGAGCGTGATCGTGCTTCTCGACTTCGACGTCACCCGACATCACGAAGATGCGGCCATTCACACGCATTACGTCGATCGTCGAACCGTAGAGCCGCGACAGCACCGGTTTCGTGATGACTTCATCGACGGTACCGAGCGCCGCCACACCGCTGCCTAGATACAGCACGCGATCGAGCGCATGCAGCAGCGGATTGAGTTCGTGTGCGGAGAACAGCACCGCGATGCCGAGTTCCTGCTGTACGCGCCGTACGAGTTCGACCACACCCTTTTGATGGTGCGGGTCGAGGCTGATCAGCGGTTCGTCGAGCAGCAGCAGTTGCGGGTTGCCTAACAGGCACTGTGCAAGCAGCAGACGTTGCCGCTCGCCTCCCGATAGCTCGGAGAGTGGCCGCGCAGCCAGCGTGCGGCCATCGACCAGGTCCAGCACGCGCTCGACATCGGCGCGGGTTTTCGCATCGGCATGCGGCAGACCCCAGCGATGACCGTCGGCGGCCATCGCGACGAAATCGCGGCCGCGCACACGGCGGCCCGCGAGTGCACTGCGTGTCTGCGGCATGTAGCCGATCGACGGATTGCCGCGCTCGACCGGCCGGCCGAGCACGCGGATCGCACCGCTCGCTGCCGGCACGAGGCCGAGCACCGCACGCATCAAGGTGGTCTTGCCCGCACCGTTCGGTCCAAGCACACCGATGAACTCGCCTTGATTCACAGTGAAACTCGTGTCGGCCAGAATTGTGCGACCGCCGAGTTCGAGCGTGACGCCTTCAAGCGCGAGGACGGGTGCGGACGGCGTGCGGCCTGGGTCAATCATTGAGTCTTTCCTTTACCTGCAGCGCCTGCAGAGCCCGTGTCTCCCGCGGCAAGCGCTTTGTCGAGCGCGTCGAGCTGCGCCAGCATCCATTGCTGGAACGTGTGGCCGGCCGGCTCGGTCTCGGTGACGCTAACGGTCGGAACGTGCGATTGCTGGGCCAGTTTCAACATGCGTTTGGTCAGGGCTTCGGTTGCCTGGCTGTTATAGATCAGGACGCGGACGCGCTTTTCGCGCAGGTCGCGCTCGAATGCCGCGATATCCGATGCGCTCGCTTCGGTGTCGTTCATCGCGGCCAGCTGGAAGCGCTGGTTGCGCATATCGAGGCCGATCGCGTCCGACATATAGCCGAATACCGGCTCCGTCGCCGTGACCGGCAGCCCGGTGTAACGGGCGCGCAACGCGGCGACCTTGTCGGTGATCGGCTTCAGCGAATCGAGAAACTTCGCGAGGTTCGCATCGTACGCCGCTTTGTGCGCCGGGTCAGCAGACGCGAGTGCCGCGCTCACGGCGCGGGCGACGGCGGGCATCGTCGCCGGGTCGTACCACAGGTGCGGATTATCGCCGCTCTTCTTGCCGACCAGATCGGCTGCGACGATCGTCGTGCGCTTTGCGTTCTTCGATGCGTTCAGCAGTTTCGCCATCCACGGATCGTAATCGGCGCCGTTATAGACGACAAGGCTCGCCTGCTGCAATTCGCGCGCGGTTTTCGGGCTCGCTTCGAACAGGTGCGGGTCCTGATCCGGATTGCTCAGGATGCTGCTCACGTCGACACGATCGCCGCCCAGTTGATGCACGACGTCGCCGTAGAAATTCTCCGCGGCGACGACACGGATCTTTGCGTCCTGGGCGAACGCGGCATGGGCAAACGCAAACGCAGCGGCGCCGGTCGCCAGATACTTCGACAGGCCCAGTGCGCGGCTCCATTTCGAATTGAGGTTCTTCATTGGTCTTTCCTGGTTCGTGTTGCGAAAGGGTGGAGTAAGGGTTGCGACAAGCGACGCCGCGCGCGGAGTGCGACAACGCTACGAAGCGGCACGTTCATCGCCGCTGAACCTCATGCGATGCATCGCCCGACGATCGCTGTGCCTGACAGGCCGCGCACAGGCCACTCAGCTCGACAACCTGGCGATGCACTTCGAAGCCGTTAGCCGGTGCGCTGTGCGAAAGCTGTTCGGCGAGTTCGTGGCCGGGAATCTCGACGGTTTCGCCACACGCCTCGCAGATCAGGAACTGTCCCTGATGCGGCTGGTCGATTTCGCAGCAGGCGAAGAAGGCATTCTTCGATTCGATCCGGTGGACGAAACCATGCGCGACGAGAAAGTCGAGCGCGCGGTAAACCGTAGTGGGCGGCACGCGGCCGCGTTGCGGTGCGAGCGCGTCGAGCAGATCGTATGCGCCGACCGGCCGCTCGCTGGCGGCGACCAGCGCATAGACCTGGCGTCGCAGCGGAGTGAGTGCAAGACCGTGCTTAGCTGCCACGGCATCGGCCTTGGCGAGCTGGGCGGCGAGTCGGTCTGTGAGAGGGGCGGCCATGTCATGCATTCCAGAAATCGGTCGAATCGACGCGAGACGCGAATGATATAACGTATCGTGAATCGAGGGTGACTGGCCGCGCAACAATACCCCACGCCACTTTTCTTCCGCAGCGACTCGCTGACGCGCTGCACCATCGAAATCTTGCCGCGCGTCTTGACACGATCCGACGCGTATCCGATCATTCGACCACATTTAGAGCAATTGTTCGCGCAACGAGCGTTCGCTCACTTCTTCGCAGAAGGATGAAGGTGGGCCGAAGTAAGCGGACGAAACTGGAGACAGGCGGTGGCGGCACGACTGCAAGACAAGGTGGCGATCCTGACCGGCGCAGCGAGCGGTATTGGCGAAGCGGTCGCGCAGCGCTATCTCGACGAAGGTGCGCGCTGCGTACTGGTTGATCTCAAGCCGGCCGATGCGTTCGGACAGCGCTTGCAGGATTCCTGCGGCGATCGCGTGCTGACACTTTCCGCGGACGTCACGCGTCGCGACGATATCGAGCGCATCGTCGCTGGTGCGATCAAGCGGTTTGGGCAGATCGACATTCTGTTCAACAATGCAGCGATGTTCGACATGCGGCCGTTACTCGACGAGTCCTGGGACATCTTCGACACGCTATTCGCCGTCAATGTGAAAGGCATGTTCTTCCTGATGCAGGCGGTGGCGCGGCAGATGGTCGAGCAGGGACACGGCGGCAAGATCGTCAATATGTCGTCGCAGGCCGGCCGGCGCGGCGAAGCGCTTGTCTCGCACTACTGTGCAACCAAGGCCGCGGTTCTCAGCTATACGCAATCGGCGGCGCTGGCACTCGCGCCGCATCGGATCAACGTCAACGGCATTGCACCAGGCGTCGTCGATACGCCGATGTGGGATCAGGTCGATGCGCTCTTTGCGCGCTATGAAAACCGCCAACCCGGTGAGAAGAAACGGCTGGTCGGCGAAGCGGTGCCGCTAGGCCGCATGGGCGTGCCCGACGACCTCACCGGCGCCGCGCTGTTTCTCGCTTCCGCCGATGCCGATTACATCACTGCGCAGACATTGAATGTCGACGGCGGCAACTGGATGAGCTGAATTTCCCCGCACCACACCACGCAGCAACGCAGCCAGTTACTAAACGATAAAGGAGACACGCAATGCAACGAACTCACCGATTTGCGCTCAAGGCGATTACCGCCGGCGCACTGGCGTGCGCGGCACTGGGCGCATCGGCCGCGACCGTGACGATCGCGATGTTGAATAACCCCGACATGATCGAGCTGAAAAAGCTTTCGCCGGCCTTCGAGAAAGCCAACCCCGATATCAAGCTGAACTGGGTGATCCTCGAAGAGAACGTGCTGCGCCAACGCGCAACAACCGACATCACCACCAACAGCGGCCAGTTCGACGTCGTGATGATCGGCGCATACGAAACGCCACAGTGGGGCAAGCGCGGCTGGCTGTCGCCGCTCACCGGCCTGCCCGCTGATTACGATCTAAATGACGTCGTGAAGACCGCGCGCGACGGGCTGTCGGTGAACGGTCAGTTGTACGGGCTACCGTTCTACGTCGAAAGCTCGATGACCTACTACCGCAAGGATCTGTTCGCAGCGAAGGGCCTGAAGATGCCCGACCAGCCCACCTATGACCAGATCGCGCAGTTCGCCGACAAGCTCACCGACAAGGCCAATGGCACCTACGGCATCTGCCTGCGCGGCAAGGCCGGCTGGGGTGAAAACATGGCCTATGTGACGACGGTGGTGAACACGTTTGGCGGCCGCTGGTTCGATGAAAAGTGGCAGGCGCAGCTCACGACGCCGGAGTGGAAGAAGGCGGTCGGTTTCTACGTCGATCTGCTGAAGAAGAACGGTCCCCCGGGAGCGAGTTCGAACGGCTTTAACGAAAACCTGACGCTGATGTCGTCGGGCAAGTGCGCGATGTGGATCGACGCGACGGTGGCCGCGGGTATGCTGTACAACAAGCAGCAGTCGCAGGTTGCGGACAAGATTGGTTTTGCCGCTGCACCGACGGCCGTCACGCCGAACGGTTCACACTGGCTGTGGACGTGGGCGCTCGCGATTCCGAAGTCGTCGAAGGCTCAGGACGCAGCGAAGAAGTTCATCACGTGGGCAACGTCGAAGCAGTACGTCGAGATGGTCGGCAAGGACGAAGGCTGGGCGTCGGTGCCATCGGGTACGCGTCTGTCCACCTACGCGCGCCCGGAATACAAGCAGGCCGCACCGTTCTCCGATTTCGTGCTGAAGGCGATCGAAACGGCTGATCCGGAGCATCCGACTGCAAAACCGGTTCCGTACACCGGCGTGCAGTTTGTCGGTATTCCGGAGTTCCAGTCGTTCGGCACGGTGGTTGGCCAGAGTATCGCTGGCGCGCTCGCTGGTCAGATGACGGTCGATCAGGCGCTCGAAGCAGGCAACGCCACTGCGAACCGCGCAGTCCGTCAGGCCGGCTATCAGAAGTAACGCAGGAGTAAAGCGAGAAGCAACGCCGCCCCGCACGACCTCGCGGTAGCGTAAGTCCCCTGGCCGGCGCGAGCCAGCCAGGGTCTGGTCAGCGTCATGGCCAGGCAGCACAGCGGGCCGACGTCTGCCGCCGGCTCGCGCATTACCAAAAGGTGGTCACGATCATGCGTCATCTACACCTTCCTCTCATGCAAGCCCGCCCCAAAACCGAACCTGAACGCACGTCGCAAAAGGCGTCTTCCGCCCGCTGGCTGGTCACGCCATCGGTCGCCGCGCTCGTGCTGTGGATGGCGATTCCGCTCGCGATGACGATCTGGTATTCGTTCACGCGCTATAACCTGCTGAACCCCGACGAGAAAGGTTTTGCCGGTCTCGACAACTACCATTACCTCGCCACCGATCCCTCGTTCATTCCGTCGATCGTGCACACGCTCGAACTGATCGTCGCGGTGCTCGTCATCACGGTAGTGGGCGGCATCCTGATGTCGGTGCTGTTCGACCGCAAGTTCTACGGTCAGGGCATCGCGCGGCTGCTGGCTATCGCGCCGTTCTTCGTGATGCCGACGGTCAGCGCGCTGATCTGGAAGAACATGATCCTGCATCCGGTGTACGGTCTCGTCGCCGACGGCATGCGTGCGCTCGGGCTTACGCCGATCGACTGGTTCGCCACGTATCCGCTCACCGCGGTGATCATGATCGTCGCGTGGCAGTGGCTGCCGTTCGCGTTCCTGATCCTGTTCACGGCAATCCAGTCGCTCGACCAAGAGCAGAAGGAAGCGGCGCGCATCGATGGCGCGGGTCCGTTCGCGATGTTCTTCTTCATCACGCTGCCTCACCTGAAGCGCGCGATCGCCGTGGTCGTGATGATGGAAACAATTTTCCTGCTGTCGATCTTCGCCGAGATCTACACAACGACAGGCGGCGGTCCAGGCACCGCGACGACCAACCTGTCGTACCTGATCTACTCGCTCGGGTTGCAGCAGTTCGACGTGGGCCTCGCATCCGCGGGCGGGATACTCGCTGTGGTGCTGGCAAACGTCGTGTCGTTCTTCCTCGTGCGCATGCTGTCGAAGAACCTGAAAGGGGAGTACGAAAAATGAGCCAGCTTGCCGCTACTCCAGCATCGACCACGTCGACGCCATCAAAGCCGCGTTCCGCTTCACCGTTCGCAATCGTCCGGCGCAGCATCCCTGGCATCCTTGCGTGGCTGATCTCGCTGCTGCTGTTCTTCCCGATCTTCTGGATGACGATCACGGCGTTCAAGACCGAGCAGCAGGCGTACTCGTCGTCGCTGTTCTTCACCCCGACGCTGGATAGCTTCCGCGAGGTGTTTGCACGCAGCAACTACTTCTCGTTCGCGTGGAATTCGGTGCTGATCTCGGTCGGCGTCACGCTGCTCTGCCTGATTCTTGCGGTGCCGGCCGCGTATGCGATGGCGTTCTTTCCGACCCGGCGCACGCAGAAGGTTCTGCTGTGGATGCTGTCCACGAAGATGATGCCGTCGGTCGGCGTGCTGGTGCCGATCTATCTGCTGTGGAAGAACGCGGGCCTGCTCGACACGGTGTGGGGGCTCGTAATCGTCTACACGCTGATCAATCTGCCGATCGCCGTCTGGATGGCCTTCACGTACTTCAATGAAATCCCGAAGGACATTCTCGAAGCGGGTCGTATCGACGGTGCCGCGACGTGGCAGGAGATCGTCTACCTGCTGATGCCGATGGCGTTGCCCGGTCTTGCATCGACGGGACTGCTGCTCGTCATCCTGTCGTGGAACGAAGCATTCTGGAGCATCAACCTGTCGAGTTCGAATGCAGCACCGCTCACGGTCTTCATCGCTTCGTATTCGAGCCCTGAGGGATTGTTCTGGGCGAAGCTGTCGGCGGCATCGCTGCTGGCGGTCGCACCGATTCTGATCGTCGGCTGGTTGTCGCAGAAGCAACTGGTGCGCGGTCTCACGTTCGGGGCGGTCAAATAATGAGCCACGTCGTGACAGCGTCGAGCCTCGCGTTGATTTGCGATTGCGACGGCGTGCTGGTCGACAGCGAAGCGGTTGCCGCGGCGATGCTGGTGCGCGAGCTCGAAGCGCGCTGGCCCGATGCCGACGTCGAACCGGTGCTGCTGCCGATGCTCGGCTTGCGCATCGAACGCGTACTCGAAGGCACGGCGGCGCAACTCGGCAAGACGCTTGCCGCCGCCGACGTCGAAGCGATTCGCAGCGCGGTGGAAGCAGCGGCGATGCAGGCACCGATGGTGGCGGGCATCGAAGAAGCGCTCTCGCAGATCGAACTGACGAAGGCCTGCGCGAGCAACAGCTACCGGTCGTATGTGGAGAACGTGCTGGCGCGCACCGGTCTTGCGCGGTTCTTCGGCGAGCGCGTGTTCTGTGCCGATACGGTCGCGCAGCCGAAGCCCGCTCCCGACGTTTATCTCGCGGCGGCACGCGGCCTCGGCACGACACCGGAGAACTGTCTCGCAGTCGAGGACAGCGTTACCGGCACGACGGCGGCAAGCGCGGCGGGCATGACGGTCCTCGGGTTTATCGGTGGCGGGCACGCGAGTGCGGCGCAGATCGACGCATTGCGTGCCGCGGGCGCGCAGCACGTATTCGACGACATGCAGCTCTTGCCGGCGCTTACGGCAAGCTGGGTGCAGCGCGTGACCGTCGGTTCGCATTGAAATGGATAGTACTGGCAACACAGTTCTACATGTGACCCGGGCCGGCGCTCAAGCGCTAACCCGGGTCGACAACGGAGACACATCATGGCAAGCCTGACTCTGCGCGGTATTAGCAAGCGCTACGACGACAACGAAGTGATGCGCGACATCAATCTCGACATCGCGGACGGCGAGTTCGTCGTCTTCGTCGGTCCTAGCGGCTGCGGGAAATCGACGCTGATGCGGATGATCGCCGGCCTCGAAGATATCAGCGGCGGCGACCTGAACATCGACGGAACGCGCATGAACGACGTGCCGCCCGCAAAGCGCGGCATCGCGATGGTGTTCCAGTCGTATGCGCTTTATCCGCACATGACGCTGTACGACAACATGGCGTTCGGCCTGAAGCTCGCGGGTACGAAGAAGCCCGAGATCGATGCGGCCGTGCGCAACGCCGCGAAGATCCTGCATATCGACCATCTGCTCGACCGCAAGCCGAAGCAGCTTTCGGGTGGGCAACGTCAGCGCGTGGCGATCGGTCGCGCGATCACACGTAAGCCGAAGGTGTTCCTGTTCGACGAACCGCTGTCGAATCTCGATGCGGCGCTGCGCGTGAAGATGCGTCTCGAGTTCGCGCGTCTGCACGACGAACTGAAGACGACGATGATCTACGTGACGCACGATCAGGTCGAAGCGATGACGCTGGCCGACAAGATCGTCGTGCTGTCGGCGGGTAACGTCGAGCAGGTCGGTAGCCCGACGCGTCTTTACCACGCACCGGCCAACCGCTTTGTCGCGGGTTTTATCGGCTCGCCGAAGATGAATTTCATGGAAGGCGTGGTGCAGTCGGTGTCGCATGACGGCGTCGTGGTGCGCTACGAAACCGGCGAGACGCAGCGTGTCGCCGTCGTGCCCGGTAACGCGAAGGAAGGCGACAAGGTGACGGTTGGTATCCGGCCGGAGCATCTACATGTCGGCGAAGCGGAATACGGTGTATCGGCGCGCACGATGGCGATTGAATCGCTTGGTGACGCCGCTTACCTGTACTCGGAATGCGGCGTGGCGCCGGACGGTCTCATTGCGCGGATCCCACCGCTCGACCGGCACACGAGAGGCGAGATGCAGAAGCTGGGTGCCACGCCTCAGCATTGCCATCTGTTCGACAGCGCGGGCATTGCGTTCGAACGGAAGATCGTCGAGGTGCTCGCGGCCTGAGCGACCGAGGCGCGTCACTCCACGAAAAACGCCGCACGCAGGGTTGCCCTGTGTGCGGCGTTTTTTTCGTTTACGGCGCCGGCATTACCGCACTGTCGCCGTCATCGTCACTGTCATGCCTCAAGCGCCGCGCGCGCACACAGCTCATCGGTGACGAGACCCGACAGCCAGCCACCCTTCAGCGTAGCAATCACCGCATGCCGTTTGCGCGTGCCACCGGCGATGCCGATAGTCGGTCGTTTCGGCGGCGAATCGAGGCGGATGCTCGTCACGCGCCGGCCAGTCGGCGATTCGATGCGTGCACCGTTGGCGTCGATCGGCAGGCCGAGCATTTCGGCGATCGCGCCGAGCCGCATCAGTTCGCGCACTTCGTCGACGGTCAGAAAGCCGTCTTCATAGAGCGGGCAGTTCGGTCCGATGTCGCCGATGCCGACGAACGCTACATCCGCTTCCGCCGACAGCGACTGCACGATCCGGTAGAGCCGGTGGTTGCACCACTGCGCGCGTTCGGCTTCGTTGTCGGCGATCAGCGGCGCGGGCAGCAGAAAATGCTTGCCGCCGGTCTTCTCGGAGATGTGCAGCGCGACGTCATAGCGGTTCGACGAGCCGTCCTGAGCGATCGCACCGACCATCGATACGAGCCGGTGCTGTGGCCGCTCCAGCTGCGTGATCTGATCGACGGCGGCCTTCAGGGTCCGGCCGCTGCTCAAGGCGATGACCATCGGTCGCTCTTCGGTGAGGTAGCGCTCCATCACCTGCGCGCCGGCTACGGCGAGCTTGCGATCGACTTCCTCGTGGGTGTCGCCGTCGATCGGCACGATCTCGCACATCGCGAGTCCGTAGCGCTTCGACAACTGGTCGGCAAGCGTGAGGCAGTCGGCGATCTGATGATCGACGCGTACACGGATCAGATTCTTCTCGACCGCGAACGCGACGAGTCGTTGTGCAACGGGGCGTGACACCTGGAGCTTTTCGGCAATCTCGTTCTGCGTGTTGCCGGCGACGTAATAGAGCCACGCCGCGCGGGTTGCAAGATCGAGTTTTTCGCTGGACTTGGGCACGATGGATTCCGTCTGTCTTGCGCGTGCTGTGCGCCTGGGATGGCAGCCGGCGTGCTTCGTGCCGGCTGTGCGTGTCGCAATGCGGGGCCACCGCGAAACGAAACATATGCGGCCCGCGGGAAACTGCTACGCGAGCCGTTCGCGCGATGGGTCGAAAAGCGGCCGCACGTGCCGGTACAGCGCCCGGAAGCCGTCGAGCCGCTCACGTAGCGTCGCATGCCGTTGCATGTCGGGCGTGAACTCGCTTTCGACCGGTGGCTTTGTCAGCACCTCCGCAGGGTGGCCGCCTGCCGCGAGCCAGCCGAGCCGTGCCGCACCGAGCGCGGCACCGGTTTCGCCGCCGCCGTGCTTGCGGGTATGCGTGCCGAGTGCATCGGCGAGCAGTTGTGCCCAGTAATCGCTGCGAGCACCGCCACCGAGCAGCGAGAGCGCGCTCACCTCGGTGCCTGCCGCGCGCAGTGCATCGAGACCTTCGGCCAGTGCGAGCGTGACACCTTCGATAACCGCGTAGCCGAGCAGCGCGCGGTCGGTTGCGTGGGTCATGCCGAAGAACACGCCTTGCGCGTAGGGGTCGTTATGCGGTGTACGTTCGCCCGACAGATACGGCAGGAACAGCGGAGCGGTGGTCAGCGCGTCCGGTGCGAGCGCCGCGATTTCGCCGAGCAGCGTGGGTTCGTCGGTGGACGTGAGCTTGCAGACCCAGCGCAGGCAACTCGCCGCCGACAACACGACGCTCATCTGTTGCCAGCGGTCCGGAATGGCGTGGCAGTACGCGTGTACCGCAGAGGCCGGATTGGGCAGGAACCGGTCGCCGACCACGCACAGCACACCTGATGTGCCGAGCGAGACAAAGCCATCGCCGGGCTGGGTGGCGCCGATGCCGACTGCGCTCGTCGCGTTGTCGCCCCCACCGGCCGCGACCACGACGCCCGCGGGCAGGCCCAGTTCGCGCGCAAGCTCGGCGCGCAGCGTGCCCGACGGCGCGCTGCCTTCGGCCAGCGCCGGCATCTGCGAGCGGCGCATGTCGCAGGCCGCGAGCAACTCGTCGGACCAGTCGCGCTTCGCGACATCGAGCCACATCGTGCCCGCGGCATCGGATGGATCGGATACCTTGCCACCCGTCAGCATCAGCCGCAGATAGTCCTTCGGCAGCAGCACGCAGGTCGTGCGCCGGAAGATCTCCGGTTCGTGCCGTGCGACCCATAGCAGCTTCGGTGCGGTGAAGCCGGGCATCGCGAGATTGCCGGCGATGCGATGCAGGTCCGGTGCGCGTGCTGTGAGCTGCGCGCATTCGTCGACACTGCGCATGTCGTTCCACAGGATGGCCGGGCGCAATACGCGGTCTTCGGCATCGAGCAGTACCGCGCCGTGCATCTGGCCGGACAGGCCGATGCCGCGCACCTGGGCGAACTCGTCGGGATAGCGTTCGCGCAACGCGGACAGCGCGGTGCGCGTGCCGCTCCACCAGTCGGCGGGATTCTGTTCGGACCAGCGCTGATGTGGCCGTGAGACTGTGAACGGAGAACCGGCGGTGCCGATCACCTTGCCGTCGGACGCGAGCAGCAGAACTTTTACTTCGGACGTGCCGAGGTCGATGCCGAGATACATGGGCGCGGAAGGATCATCGTTGGGGACGCACTACTTTAGCCGCACCTGCCCCATGGCGCCATCGGCATGAGACCTGGATGCGCCGCAACGCATGCGTGCGGCGAGCGGATCGTACGGGTGTGCAGGTCAGATATGCGTGCCGCGTACCGTAATCCATTCGTCGACGCGTGCGAGCGCAGCACGCACGGTGGTTTCCAGCGCCGCAGTTCCGGCCATGCTGCCCCACAGCAGACGATCCGCGCAAAACGCGTGCAGCGGGTCGTCGCCGGCGAAGAAACCGCGTGCGACGCGTTCGTCCATCACGCCGTCCTGATAGGCATAAGGCAACGCGCCGCGTTGCCAGCGATCGAGAAAGCGGAAGAACAGCGCCGGCAGTACCGCTGTCGCGGCCGGCTCGGCGCCGCGCGCGAAACATTCGGCAAGCGTCGGTGCGATGAAGCCGGGGATCTTCGAGAAGCCATCCGCCGCGACGCGCTGGTTGGTGTCCTGAATGTAGGGATTGCTGAAGCGATCGAGCACCACGTCGCGGTAGCGCGCGAGGTCGAGCGGGCTCGGTGTGAGGCACGGAATCACGTCTTGCGTGACATAGTCGTAAGCGAACTGACGGATATCCGCGTCGAGCGTGCCTTCGTGAATGTAGCTGAGCCCCACGAGCGTACCCGCCCACGCGATGCAGCTATGGGTCGCGTTGAGAATGCGGATCTTGGCTTCCTCGTAAGGCAGCACCGACTCGACGAGTTCGGCGCCGACCCGCTCCCATGCAGGGCGGCCCGCACAGAAGCGATCTTCGATGACCCACTGGATAAACGATTCGCCCATCACCGGGCAGGTGTCGTCGAAACCGGTCGCGGCACGGACGCGTTCGCGTACGTCGTCGGTGGGGCGGGGCGTGATGCGATCGACCATCGAGTTCGGGCTCGTGGTGTGCGCATCGAACCATTGCCGCAGCGCAGTCGCACCGCGCCGCTCGAGAAACTCGCTCATCCCCGCATGAAAACGCTCGCCGTTGCTGCGCAGGTTGTCGCTGCTCTGCAGCGTGACCGGGCCCGCGTTGCGCTGCATGCGCGCTTCGAGAATCGCCGCAAGCGCGCCGTAGATCGTCGTGCGTGCGCCGGCGAGATCCGCGGCGAGATCGGGGTTCGCGGTATCGAGCCGATGATGCTCGTCGAGGTAATAGCCGCCTTCGGTCACGGTAAACGACACGATCTTGCAGGCAGGATCCGAACCGGCTTCAACCAGCGCATCGAGATTCGCGGACCACGGCAGCACGCGCTCGATCGAGCGGATCGTTTCGTAGGCGCGCTCGCCATGCGGTGTCACGGTTTCGAGCGTGTAGACGCCATGCTGGGCTGCCAGTGCGTCGAGTGCCGCGCGCATGTCGTCGCGGATGTTGCCAACCGACAGCGACCAGTGCGGCTCGCCATCCTGCCGGGTGGCATTCAGACGATGAAGGTACCAGGCCTGATGGGCGCGGTGAAACGATCCCACGCCGATATGCAGGATCACGTTTGCGGTCGCGCCGCTGCCTTGCACGCTGTTCATGTGCGTCTCCAGAGTCTTGTCTTCGGCGCACAGCCTGCGCGTGCGCTTTTAATGGGGTCGTTGAGGTCGATGCGAAAGTCGATGCGGAATGTTGAGCATTTGCTCCGTATATGAACGAATGATCGTATTCGCGCTATTGAAAGTCAAGATGGAGCGTGCTGGTTTCGTTGGCGCAGTGCGGCGTGACGGGCTTTTCAGCTGGATTTGTCCGAATCGCACTGCGACTGGCCGACCGGGGCGAAGAAAGCTGCTGCGTTGCACAAAATTTGACATCGATGAGGCCAGGATTAACCCGAATGCAAAAAAGTATTGGTCGAGAGCGTTGTTTTCAGTAGTGTCAAACGCGTCCGGCGACTAACTTTCGCTATACAGGCTGGAAACGGACGACGCGCAGCGAGCCGGTGCAACACCCACCCGGACACACGCTGTCAGCGTCGCTTCATGGAGGAAGACGAGATGAGCCATTCGATCGCAACACCGGGCGCGCATTCCGCTGTGTGCGGATCTGTCTGCCCGCGTCGCGCATGCGCACGCTGTGCGCAGCGGTGCGTCGTATGAAAAGCGTCCGTCGCTCCGAGGGCAGCACGCAGCCCGATCTCGAACTCGTGGCCGTACGCCGCGACGAATCGTTCAAGGTGTGGTCGCACGGTTATCCGTACCGCACGGTGCGCTGGCACTTTCATCCGGAATTCGAAATCCATCTGATCGTCGCGACGTCCGGCAAGATATTTGTCGGCGACCATATCGGTAGCTTCGTGCCCGGCAATCTCGTGCTGATGGGGCCGAACCTGCCGCACAACTGGGTGAGCGATGTGCCGTCCGGCGAAACCATCGCGCAACGCAATCTCGTCGTGCAGTTCGGCCAGGATTTTGTCGCGCGCTGTGTGGAAAGTTTTCCGGAATGGCGCTCGCTCGAGACGCTCCTCGCGGATGCACAGCGCGGCGTATCGTTTGGTCCGCACACCAGCGCAGCGATCCAGCCGCTCTTCATGGAACTGCTCGAAGCTCGCGGTCTGCGTCGTATCGTGTTGTTCATGTCGATGCTCGAGTGCCTGCTCGACGCATCGGACCGCGAACTGCTCGCAAGTCCCGCCTATCAGGTCGATCCATCGAGCTTCGCCTCGACGCGCATCAATCACGCGCTGTCGTACATCGGCAAGAATCTGTCGGGCGATTTGCGCGAGGGCGATCTCGCGCAGCTTGCCGGTCAGAGTGTCAGCGCTTTCTCGCGCTACTTCCGTCGTCATACCGGGTTGCCGTTCGTGCAGTACGTGAACCGCATGCGCATCAATCTCGCGTGCCAGTTGCTGATGGATTACGAACTGAGCGTCACCGACATCTGTTTTAAGGCGGGCTTTAACAACCTGTCGAATTTCAACCGGCAGTTTCTTGCCGCAAAAGGAATGGCGCCGACGCAGTTCCGCCGCTATCAGCAACTGAACGATGCGAGCCGTGTCGCATCGGAAGATGCGGCCGCGCGTGGGGCGGGCATCGACGGGGCCCCGTCGATCGTGCCGGCCACAGCACCGGCAGGACACCCGCCGGGGCGCGCGCTCGTTGCGCCATCGGCCTGGCCGCCAACCTGACGCGGTGCGTTCTCGTTGGCCCGATCGGCGGCTGACTGGATGGAGCGCATCGAGAACCTCCCGCGCATCACGCGCATCGCTAACTGTTTCAAAGCTCATCGTGCTGCCATCAGCGCGAGGGACGGGCTCACGCTCAGTGTTTACATCAGTGTCCACCTCAGTGCTCACATAAACAATGGAGACAACCATGACGCAGACCACCTCGACATTCGCCCCGCGGAACACGCGGCTCGCGCAAGTACGCACGGCGCTCGCGCTTGCCGCATCCGCATTCGTCCTGTCGCTTGCCGCGATGCCCGCAGCGCAGGCCGCACCCCTGAAAATCGGCATGACCTTCCAGGAGCTGAACAACCCGTACTTCGTGACGATGCAGCAGGCGCTCAACGAAGCCGCCGCGACGATCGGCGCGACGGTCGTCGTCACCGATGCGCATCACGACGTGAGCAAACAGGTGAGCGACGTCGAGGACATGTTGCAGAAGAAGATCGACATCCTGCTCGTGAATCCGACCGATTCGACCGGCATCCAGTCGGCGGTAACGGCGGCGAAGAAGGCAGGCGTTGTGGTCGTCGCCGTCGATGCGAACGCGAACGGACCTGTCGACTCGTTCGTCGGTTCGAAGAATTTCGATGCGGGGCAGATGTCGTGTGAGTACCTTGCGAAGGCGATCGGCGGCAGCGGTGAAGTGGCGATACTCGATGGCATTCCGGTTGTGCCGATTCTCGAACGTGTGCGTGGTTGCAAGGCGGCGCTCGCGAAATTTCCCAACGTGAAGATCGTCGACACGCAGAACGGCAAGCAGGAGCGCGCCACTGCGCTCACTGTCACCGAGAACATGATCCAGGCGCATCCGAACGTGAAAGGCGTGTTCAGTGTGAACGACGGTGGCTCGATGGGGGCGCTGTCCGCGATCGAATCGTCGGGCAAGGATATCAAGCTCACGAGCGTCGACGGCGCGCCGGAAGCGATCGCCGCGATCCAGAAGCCAAATTCAAAATTCATCGAAACGTCCGCGCAGTTTCCGCGCGACCAGGTGCGCATCGCCATCGGTATCGCGCTCGCGAAGAAGTGGGGCGCCAATGTGCCGAAGGCGATCCCTGTCGACGTGAAACTGATCGACAAGGACAACGCGAAGGGTTTCAGCTGGTGAGGTATACGCCGCGCGCAAGCAGTATCGCGCGCGGCATCGAAGGGGAGTACAGATGGACACGAATACTGTTCTTCAGCTCGCACACATCACGAAGGGCTTCCCCGGCGTGAAAGCGCTGCAGGATATTCATCTTGAGATCGCGCGCGGCGAGATTCACGCGCTGCTCGGCGAAAACGGCGCAGGCAAGTCGACGCTGATGAAGATCCTGTGCGGCATCTACGCGCCGGACGAAGGCACCATCGTGATCGACGGCGAGCAGCGTCGGTTCGCGAACTATCACGATGCGGTCGCAGCCGGCGTTGGCATCGTATTTCAGGAGTTCAGCCTGATTCCGTATCTGAACGCGGTGGAGAACATGTTTCTCGGCCGCGAGCGGCGCAACCGGTTGGGGCTGCTCGAGCGCGCGGCGATGCGTCGTTCCGCGGCCGCGATCTTCGCGCGACTCGGTGTCGCGATCGACCTGACGGTGTCGATCCGCGAACTATCGGTTGCTCAGCAGCAGTTCGTCGAGATCGGCAAGGCGCTGTCGCTCGACGCACGCATCCTGATTCTCGACGAGCCGACCGCGACGCTCACGCCGGCCGAAGCGGAACATCTGTTCGCGATCATGCGTGAACTGAAACAGCAAGGCGTCGCGATGATTTTCATCTCGCATCACCTCGAAGAGATTTTCGAGGTCTGCGATCGCATCACGGTGCTGCGCGACGGCCAGTATGTTGGCACGACCGACGTTGCCGACACCGATGTCGGGCATCTGGTGGAGATGATGGTGGGACGTCGCATCGAAAGCAGCTTTCCGCCGAAACCGGTGCTGCGCGCCGACGCGCCTACGGTGCTCGAAGTCAACGCGTTGCAGTTGCACAAAGACGGTCCGGTGAATCGCTTCGCGTTGCGCGAAGGCGAGATTCTCGGCTTTGCGGGGCTGGTGGGATCGGGCCGCACCGAGACGGCACTCGCCGTGATCGGCGCGGACAGGGCCCACGTGAAGGATGTCCGCATTCGCGGTGTTGCCGCGAAACTGTCGGACCCGGCCGATGCGCTGCGCGCGGGTGTCGGCATGCTGCCCGAGAGTCGCAAGACCGAAGGGCTGATCGTCGATTTCTCGATCAAGCAGAACATCTCGATCAACAACTTCGGCAAGTATCGCACCGCCCGTTTCTTTATCGACGGGCGTCACGAAATGCGCGCCACTGCCGACATCATGAAGCGTGTCGGCGTCAAAGCCCCGACGATGCATACCCAGGTGGCGACGCTCTCGGGCGGTAACCAGCAGAAAGTGGTGATCGCACGCTGGCTCAACCATCACACGAACATCCTGATCTTCGACGAACCGACGCGCGGCATCGACGTCGGCGCGAAAGCGGAGATCTACCTGCTGATGCGCGAACTCACCGCTCGCGGCTACTCGATCATCATGATTTCGTCGGAACTGCCGGAGATCGTCGGCATGTGCGATCGCGTCGCCGTGTTTCGCCAGGGGCGCATCGAAGCGATGCTCGAAGGCGACGCAATCGATTCGAACGCTGTGATGACTTACGCGACTGCTGGAACCCGTGGAGCAACTCATGAACACGCCTAATCCTTCTTCTTCACCCGACACCACGGATACATCGCCGGCGCTCGCCGTCGCATCGATCAGTTCGAGCTGGGCCGCGTTGAAACGCTCGCCGCTGTTCTATCCACTCATCGGTCTTATCGTCGTGTGCATCGTGATGGTGTTCGCGAGCGACAGTTTTCTGTCGACGGCGAATCTCGAGAACGTGCTGCGCCAGGTGTCGATCAACGCAATCATCGCGGTCGGCATGACCTGCGTGATTCTGACGGGCGGCATCGATCTGTCGGTCGGCTCGGTGATGGCGCTGTCCGGCACGCTCGCCGCGGGGTTGATGGTGGCCGGCATGAACGCGGTGGCCGCGCTTGCGGTCGGTATCGCGGTCGGTCTTGGCTTTGGTATCGCGAACGGTTTCTTCGTCGCGTTCGCCGGCATGCCGCCGATCATCGTCACGCTCGCGACGATGGGTATCGCACGCGGTCTCGCGCTGATTTATACGGGCGGTTATCCGATCGACGGGCTACCCGACTGGATCAGCTTCTTCGGCAACGGCAAAGTGTTCGGCATCCAGGCGCCGGTGCTGATCATGCTCGTCATCTACGCGCTTGCGTGGCTACTGCTCGAACGGACGCCGTTCGGCCGCTATGTCTATGCGATCGGCGGCAACGAACAGGCAACCCGGCTCTCGGGGGTGCGCGTCGGTCGCGTGAAGCTGCTCGTGTACTCGATCGCCGGTCTCACATCGGCATTCGCCGCGATCGTGCTGACCGGCCGCCTGATGAGCGGTCAGCCGAACGCCGGTGTCGGTTTCGAACTCGATGCGATCGCGGCGGTAGTAATGGGCGGCACATCGATCTCCGGCGGCCGCGGCTCGATTGTCGGCACGCTGGTTGGCGCACTGCTGCTCGGTGTGCTGAACAACGGGCTGAACATGATCGGCGTGAACCCGTATGTGCAGAACGTGATCAAGGGCGGAATCATCCTGCTTGCGATCTACATCAGCCGCGACCGCAGGAAATGACCGTTTCTTTCCCTCTCTCTCGAAGCAAGGCCATGCAATGAGCACTCAAGATCCGACGCAACAGATGACGGCAATCGTCTGTCATGCCCCGAAGGACTATCGCGTCGAGCAGGTGACGCGCCCGCGCGCCCGCGCCCACGAACTCGTCATCAGTATCGCGGCATGCGGCATCTGCGCGAGCGACTGCAAGTGCCACTCCGGCGCAAAAATGTTCTGGGGCGGCCCGAGCCCGTGGGTGAAAGCCCCGGTCATTCCGGGCCACGAGTTCTTCGGCTACGTCGAAGAACTCGGCGAAGGCGCGGCCGAGCATTTCGATGTACAGGTCGGCGACCGTGTGATCGCCGAGCAGATCGTGCCGTGCGGCAAATGCCGTTACTGCCGCTCGGGACAGTACTGGATGTGCGAAGTGCACAACATCTTCGGCTTCCAGCGCGAAGTCGCGGACGGCGGCATGGCCGAGTACATGCGCATTCCGCCGACAGCCATCGTCCATAAGATTCCCGACGGCATCTCGCTCGAAGACGCCGCTATCATCGAACCGCTCGCGTGTGCGATTCATACGGTCAATCGCGGCGAGATCCAGCTCGACGATGTAGTGGTGATCGCCGGTGCCGGCCCGCTCGGGTTGATGATGACCCAGGTCGCGCATCTGAAAACACCGAAGAAGCTCGTCGTGATTGACCTCGTCGAAGAACGGCTCGCACTCGCCCGCGAATACGGCGCCGACGTGACGATCAATCCGAAGTCCGACGACGCACTCGCGATCGTGCAATCGCTAACGCAGGGTTACGGCTGCGACGTCTACATCGAGACCACCGGCGTGCCTGCCGGCGTCACGCAAGGCATGGATCTGATCCGCAAGCTCGGGCGCTTCGTCGAGTTTTCCGTGTTCGGCAGCGAGACTACAATGGACTGGTCGGTGATCGGCGACCGCAAGGAACTCGACGTGCGCGGTGCACACCTTGGGCCTTACTGCTACCCGATCGCCATCGACCTGCTTGCGCGCGGCCTTGTTACCTCGAAGGGCATCGTCACGCACGGCTTCTCGCTCGAAGAATGGGATGAAGCGATCAAGACCGCGAACTCGCTCGATTCGATCAAGGTGCTACTGAAGCCTGGCCGCTAAGCTGGCGCCTGGCAGATAAGCGAGCGCGCGAGGCGCATACACGGAGACTCTATGGAATACGTCATCGGCGTCGACATCGGCACGCAAAGCACGAAAGCGCTGCTCGTCGACCGGCACGGCACGATCGTTGCGCAGCATGCGAGCAGCTATCAGCCGGACACGCCGCGGCCGTTATGGGCCGAGCAGAAGCCGGCAGTGTGGTTCAAGGCAGTGACCGAGTGCATCGCGCGCTGCGTCGAGAAGGCGCGTGCCGAAGGCATTGCGCCAGCATCGATCAAGGCCGTCTGTGTGAGCAGCCTGTATGGCGGCTCGGGCATTCCGGTCGATCGCGATATGCGGCCGTTGCATGCGTGCCTGATCTGGATGGACCGGCGTGCGACCGAGCAGGTGGAATGGGTACGCAGCCACATCGACGTCGAACGGTTGCAAGCGATCACCGGTAACGGTGTCGACAGCTACTACGGCTACACGAAGATGCTGTGGCTGCGCGAACACCAACCGGACGTGTGGGCAAAGACACGCTACTTTCTGCCACCTAACGCTTACGTGATCTATCTGCTTACCGGCGAAGTCGCGGTTGATCACAGCTCGGCAGGCAACATCGGCGGCGTGTACGACGTTGCCGCGCGCGACTGGTCCGACGAAGCGCTCGACATGCTCGGCATTCCCGCGACGATGATGCCGGAGCGGCTCGTCGAATCGTCGGAGGTTGTCGGTGGCCTGCTGTCGCAGTGGGGCGAGCAGCTCGGGCTCGAAGCGGGGACGCCGATTGTCGCGGGTGGCGTCGATGCGGCAGTCGCGACGTTTGCGGCTGGCGCGACGCGCGCGGGCCAGCATGTCGCGATGATCGGCACCAGCATGTGCTGGGGCTACATCAACCAAAGCGTCGACGCGCGGCATGGTTTGATCAGCATGCCGCACGTGTTCAACGGGCAGCAGGATCTGTATGTGTTCGGTGGCGCGATTACCGCCGGTGCGTCGGTGGCGTGGTTTCGCGAGCAGTTTTGCCACGCCGAAATCGAGGCCGCGCGCGACACGCCGAATGGCGATCCACACGTTCTGCTTGAACAGGCGGCGCAGCAGATTCCGGCCGGCGCCGACGGCGTGTTGTTCCTGCCGTATCTGATGGGCGAGCGCAGCCCCGTGTGGGACGCGAAGGCGAGTGGTGCATTTATCGGTTTGAGTCTTTTTCATACGCGGGCGCATCTGTATCGCGCGGTACTGGAAGGTGTGTCGTTCGCGCTGAAGCACAACATCGTCGCTGGACAACGCGGCGCGCAATCGCTCGATGAACGGTTGATCGTGGTCGGCGGTGCTGCGCACTCGGATCTGTGGATGCAGATCATTGCGGACATCACGGGCTATCCGGTCCTGACGATCGAGCAGGACGTCGAGGCTGCGATGGGCGCTGCGCTGCTCGCTGCGCTTGGTGCGGGGCTGATCGATCGGGACGCCGCGCAGCAAGGCTGGATCACGCTCGTTGAGCGTGCTCGACCCGATGCCGAACGGCAGAAACTTTATGAGCAGCGCTTCGGCGTCTATGCGGATCTCTATCCGGCGTTGAAACCGCTCATGCACAGATTGCAACCGACATGAACGCACAATTCGATTTCTCCGAGTGTTCGATTCTCGTGACGGGTGCATCGAGCGGCATCGGTCGCACGACCGTCGAGATGCTATGCGCCAGCGGCGCGCGTGTCGTTGCCGCCGCGCGCAATGCGGACGAACTGGCACGCCTCGCGCAGGAGACCGGTTGCGAGCCGCTCGTGCTCGATGTCGGCGATGCGGCTGCGATCGACGCGGCGTTTGCGTCATCCGCGCCGTTCGACGGGCTCGTGAACTGCGCGGGCGTCGCGTTGCTTGAACGCGCAATCGATACGACCGCAGCGAGCTTCGACGGTGTGATGGCTGTCAACGCGCGCGGGGCGGCGCTCGTTGCGCGACATGTCGCGCGCGGCATGATCGCGGCGCAACGCAAAGGGAGCATCGTCAACGTGTCGAGCCAGGCGTCGCTTGTCGCGCTCGAGAATCATCTGAGCTATTGCGCGTCGAAGGCGGCGATGGATGCGATCACACGCGTGCTGTGCATCGAACTCGGCCCGCACGGTATTCGCGTCAACAGCGTGAATCCGACGGTGACGTTGACGCCGATGGCTGTCGCCGCATGGAGCGAACCGGTGAAGCGCGAACAGGCGTTACGCGGGATTCCGCTGGGCCGCTTTGCCGAGCCCGCCGAAGTCGTGCAGCCGATCCTGTTTCTGCTGAGCGACGCGGCATCGATGATCTCGGGCATTGCGTTGCCGATCGACGGTGGGTATACGGCACGGTAAGTGTCACCCGTTCGCAGGCGCGCTTGCGTATGGATGAACTACAGCACCGTCCGCACATGCCACAGCTCGGGGAACAGCACGACATCGAGCATCTTGCGCAGATACGGCGCGCCGCTCGTGCCGCCGGTTCCCTGCTTGAAGCCGATGATCCGCTCCACAGTGGTGACGTGGCGGAACCGCCACTGCCGGAACGCGTCTTCGAGATCGACGAGTTCTTCGGCCATCTCGTACAGTTCCCAGTGCTGCGACGGATTGCGATACACCTCGAGCCATGCCGCTTCGACGGATTCGTCATGGACGGTCGGCTGGGTCCAGTCGCGCGCGAGACGCGCGGGCGCAATCGCGAAGCCCTTGCGCGCAAGCAGGAAAATCACTTCGTCGTAGAGCGACGGCGCTTCGAGCGTTGCACGCACCTCGGCGAGCACCGCTGGATGATGCGCGTGAGGTTTGAGCATGTGCTCGTTCTTGTTGCCAAGCAGGAATTCAATCTGCCGGTACTGGTACGACTGGAAGCCCGACGAAGCGCCAAGGTAAGGCCGCATCGCCGTGTATTCCGACGGTGTCATCGTCGCGATCACGCTCCACGCCTGCACGAGCTGTTCGAGAATGCGCGAGATGCGCGCGAGCATCTTGAACGCGGGTGGCAGTTCGTCGCGATGCACGGCGCCGAGCGCGGCGCGCAATTCGTAGAGTGCGAGCTTCATCCATAGCTCGCTCGTCTGATGCTGGATGATGAACAGCATCTCGTTGTGATCGGGTGACAGCGGCTTCTGCGCGGACAGGATCGAACCCAGCGACAGATAGTCGCCATAGCTCATCGATTGCGAGAAATCGAGCTGGGCGTCGTGCCAGCCGGCGGCCTGGTCGGGGGCGGTGGAATGCGCACCCGTGCTTGCACCTGCACCATGGCCGAAGGGGCAACCCTGCGCAGACTCGCCGGCTGCGACTGGAGAGCGGTCGTTCGGCACGGATGGTTTCGGATCGGTCATCGCGTGCTCCTCAGGTCACCGCGCCGCGCGTGGCGAATTCGGGCGCCCGCCAGGCCTCGCTCGCGAGCACATCGCGCAGTGTTTCGACGGCGTCCCACACATCGACGTAGCGCGTATAGAGCGGCGTGAAGCCGAAGCGCAGCACACGCGGCTCGCGATAATCGCCGATCACGCCGCGCGCAATCAGCGCCTGCATCACTTCGTAGCCATGCGGATGTTCGAAGCTCGCATGCGAGCCGCGCTGCGCATGCGTGCGCGGCGTGACGAGCTGCAAAGGAAACTCGCTGCAACGCGTCTCGACAAGCTCGATGAACAGATCGGTAAGTGCAAGCGACTTGCGGCGAATCGCCTGCATGTCGGTCTGCAGAAACACATCGAGCCCGCATTCGACGAGCGCCATCGACACCATCGGCTGCGTACCGCACAGAAAGCGCCCCACACCATCGTCGGGGCGATACTGCGGATTCATCTCGAACGGAGCGCGATGCCCCACCAGCCGGACAGCGGCTGCGTGAACGCGTTCTGGTGCCGCTGTGGCACCCACACGAATGCCGGCGAACCCGGGCCGCCGTTCAGATACTTGTACGTGCAACCTACTGCGTAGTCGGCGTCGACGCCGTTCAGATCGACCGGTACCGCGCCCGCCGAGTGCGCGAGATCCCACAACGCGAGCGCACCTTTACGATGGATCAGCTGCGTGAGCGCGGCCATGTCGTGCATATAGCCGGTGCGGTAGTTGACGTGCGTGATCATCGCGAGCGCGGTGTCGTCGCCGATCGCATCGGGCAGTTCCGCCGGATCGTCGACGAGACGCAATTCATAGCCGCGATCGAGCTGTTCGATCAGTCCTTGCGCGATGTAAAGATCGGTGGGGAAATTCGAGCGCTCGGAGACGATCACGCGGCGTTTCGGATCGCGCTCGTTCTGCAGCCGCAAACCTGCGGAGAGCAGCTTGAACAGGTTGATCGAGATCGTATCGGTAACGACGACTTCGTTTTCCGCGGCACCGATCAGCGGCGCGAGCTTGTTGCCGAGGTGGCGCGGCAACGCGAACCAGCCGGCGCTGTTCCAGCTGCGGATCAGACCTTGCGTCCATTCGGCGGCGATCACCGTTTGCGCGCGCTGGGCGGCCGTGGCCGGCGGGACGCCGAGCGAATTGCCGTCCAGATAGATCGTGCTGGAGGCGAGCGCGAACTGGTCGCGCAACGCGCCCAGCGGATCGGCGCGGTCGAGCGCCAGAGCTTCGTCACGGCTGTTCATGAGGTTCCAGTGAGTCGGGAAAGGAGAAATAAGCCGGCAAAGAAGCTGGACGACACATGCCGGGATGTCACACGCTTCACGTACGCTCGGGCAGCGCGCGCAGTATGGCGCGCACGGGGCTGGCATCGAGCGTCGTGAGTTTGAGCGGCAGCGCGATCAGTTCGTAGTCGCCGGGTGCGACGGCATCGAGCACGATGCCCTCAAGAATTGCCATCCGGTGTTCGCGGATCCGGTGATGCGCGTCCATCGTTTTCGATTCCTGCGGATCGAGCGACGGCGTATCGATGCCGATCAGCTTCACGCCATGCGCGGCGAGCAGATCGATGGTCTCGGGGGCGACCGCGCAGAAGGCGCTGTCCCACGCGGCCGTCGGCGCGCGTTCGTAGGTGCGCAGCAGCACGCGCGGCGGTGGCGGGTCGTCGAGGTCGCCGAGCGCCGCGGCTACGTGTCGCGGCTCCACGAGCGGTGCCGCGCCGATACAGTGAATGACGCGGCAGCGGCCGAGGTAGGCGTCGAGCGGTACCTCGCCGATCGCGAGGCCGTTCGCGTCGTAATGCAACGGTGCATCGGTATGCGCGCCGGTGTGCGGCGACAGCGTGAGCCGCGCGACATTGACCGGCGAACCGGCTTCGATGCGCCACATGCGCTCGATCCCGACCGGTGTATCGCCCGGCCAGACGGGCGTGGCGGTATCGACGGCGGGGGTGATGTCCCAGAGTGTGTTCATGGTTTCGCTTCGTGGGTCTATCTTGCCTATCGAATGATAGGCAAAACGCGGCGAAATAAGCTTGCGAATAAATCTCGTTTTTTCCTGTCTCTTGGAACATAATTTGATCCAAACCGGAAAGGGAGACCGAAAATGAACGCGATCTCGCTCGACGCCACCGATTGCCGCATTCTGGCGGTGCTTCAGCAAGAAGGACGGATCAGCAACCTCGACCTCGCGGAGCGGATTTCGCTCTCGCCGTCGGCGTGCCTGCGGCGTTTGCGGCTGCTGGAAGAGCAGGGGGTGATCGAACGCTACCGGGCCTGCCTGAACCAGCATGTGCTCGGTTTCGAACTGGAAGCCTTCGTGCAGGTATCGATGCGCAACGAGCAACCGAACTGGCACGAGCGCTTTGCCGAAGCGGTGCGCGACTGGCCGGAGGTGGTCGGCGCCTTCGTCGTAACGGGCGAGACGCACTATCTGCTGCGGGTCGTTGCGCACAACCTCAAACACTACTCGGACTTCGTGCTGGAGCGGCTGTACAAGGCGCCGGGGGTGCTCGATATCCGCTCGAACATCGTGCTGCAGACGCTCAAGGAAGATTCGGGTGTGCCGGTGGCGCTGGTGGAGGCGGGTACGCGGCTGGGGGCTGCGGGCGGCGGCCAGGCGTAGCCCGGCGTCAGCTCGTTGTTATTGCGGCAGCAAGGCCGCAGTGCGATCGCGGCGGCGATCTGGGCGATACCAGTTGCCTCAGAACGACTTCAGCCCGTGGAACTTCCCGTTCTGGAAGACGAGCGGCGCCATCTCAGCCACGTTCTCATGTAGCCCGCAGCGCTCCACCTCGCCGACGAAGATCACATGGTCGCCCTCGTCATAGCGGCTGCGGTTGTGGCACTCGAACCAGGCCAGCGCGCCGTCCAGTACCGGCATGCCGCTATCGCCCTCGGCATGCGAGACACCCTCGAAGCGGTCGCCCTTCACCGTGGCAAAACGCGTGCACAGATCGAGTTGCGACGCGGCGAGCACATTCACGACATAATGGCTGTTCGCCCTGAACACCGGCATCGATGCGGAGCGCGTAGCGAGGCTCCACAGTACGAGTGGCGGCGCCAGCGAAACCGAATTGAACGAACTCGCCGTGATGCCGAGCAACTGGCCCGACGGCGCGCGCGTGGTAATGACGGTGACGCCCGTGGCGAACTGCGCGAGTGCGCGCTTGAACTCGGCGGCATCGAAATTGGGTGGTGTGGCGTGCTTCATCGGAGGGTTGCCCGCTTCGTTGGCCATCGCGGCCCGGTGACCGTGCTTGACGCTGCAGCGGGAAGAATTGATTCAAAAGTCATATTGAAAGTCGGCGATTTGTCCAAATTTTAACGGAATCGCGGACGGACCGGCCGTGCATCGTTGGGTTCGCAACGTTGGCCCGCCGGAGTGCCGCATTGAACGAGGAGTCGCAGCATGAGTGAATCAGTCGAAACCGCCACGCTAGGCGGCGGATGTTTCTGGTGCCTCGAGGCCGTGTTTCTCGGCGTCGATGGCGTGAACGCGGTGGAATCCGGCTACGCCGGCGGCCATGCGCAGCGACCGAGCTACGAGCAGGTCTGCGACGGCGATACGGGGCACGCCGAAGTCGTCAACGTCACCTTCGATACGGCGAAAATCAGCTATCGCGAGATCCTCGATATTTTCTTCGCGATCCACGATCCGACCCAGTTGAACCGCCAGGGCAACGACGTCGGCACGCAGTACCGGTCGGTGATTTTCACGCACTCGGATGCGCAACGCGACATCGCGCTGCAGGCCATCCGCGAGATCACCGCCGAGGCCATCTACGACGGACAGATCGTCACCCAGGTCCTGCCGCTAGACGGCAATTACTGGGCGGCCGAAGCCTATCATCAGAACTATTTCGCGCAGCATCCGGATCAGGGCTATTGCGCGTTCGTGGTCGCGCCGAAGGTCGCGAAATTCCGTCAGAAGTTCGCGCACCGGATCAAGGCAGGGTAAGCGACTAGCGGCGGCGCTCGCCAGAACGGTGAGCGCCGCTCCTCGCAGAACGTGTAGACGTTCCACGACGGTTGGCAATAATCAGCCGTCGTGCCGCATCCGCTCGATCGCCTCGGCGATCAGGCGCGCAAGCTCCACGCAGCTGAGCGGCGCCGAGCCTTCGGCCTTGTTATTCACCGCGATCAGCACCGGCTGCCCCGCAATCGCGTACCTCGCTGCCAGCTCGGCCAGTGCGCGGCGGGTTTGCGGATCTTCGTCGACGAGCCGGTCGAACGGCTCGTATTTGGCCTTCGCCTGCTCATACCGGAAACCGCCGTGCAGACTCCAGCGCACGATCAGCGGGCCGGATGGTGCATCCGCTTCTGCATCGAGCAACGCCAGCGCGGCCGCCTGCCGCAACGGGTCCGGCATGCGCGCGTGAATGCCCACGCAGTAGCGCACGCCCGCGGCCTTCAGCGTACGGATGAAGCGCGGTGTCAGCATGCTGGAGTCACGAATTTCCACCGCATAGCAGGTGCCTTCGGGCAGCGTCGGCAGCGCTCCGACGAACGCGGCAAGGCGTTCGATAAACAGCATCGGTTCGGCGAGCATCTCGTCGGGCAGAGGCGAGATCTGGAACACCAGCGCACCGGCTTTTGCGCCGAGGCCGTCTATACACGGCCGGACGAACTCGTCGATGGCGAGTTGCGGGTTCAGAAAACACGGGTTGGCCGAGACCGGTTCGCCGCGTTCGGCGCGCACCGTCGCGTCGGTGACGAGCGCGGGCGCTTTGACGATGAAGCGGAAATGGTCCGGCACCTGCTGCGCGTAGCGCAGGTAATCGGTGACCGGCAACGGCGCGTAGAACGACCGGTCGATGCCGACCGTGCGCAGCAGCGGATGCGCACCGTAGGCGGGGAGGCCATCGCGCGACAGCTTGCTGTTGCTGTACTCGTCGCCGTAGACGATACCGTTCCAGCCTGGAAACGACCACGACGACGTGCCGAGGTGCACGTTCGGTGGCAGTGAGGCGGCGATCTCGAGTAAATCGGCGGAAGGTTCGGCAGCGAGCACGTCGCGGGCGCGGCGCTTTTTCGTCTCGACGGGAGCGGTAGGAGCGGAAGAAGTGACGGCCGGCGCTGCCGGGGTCGCTGGTACCACCGGCATGCCGAACAGATCGAACTGGTCTTCGTCTTCAAGGCCAGCGTCGCCGGCCTCATTCATTTTCTGCGCGGATTGCGCCAACGCGCGTTCGTCCATCGGGTTCTGCTGTGAAGTCAAGGTTGCGCCGCAGCCGTCGTGCACGGCTTCGGCGCAACGGGTTTACAGCGGTTTGTCGTACATATAGCGCCGCGACCACGGCAGCGTTTTCGCGCTGCGTCCGGACTTGCGGCACACCACCTGGTAGATCGATACGTCGTCGTTTTCGAACGCGTAGGCGCAGCCTGCCAGGTACACGCGCCAGATGCGGAATTTCTCGTCGTCGACGAGTTTCTTCGCTTCTTCCGCATGCGTTTCGAAATTGTCTGCCCAGATGTCGAGCGTGTGCGCATAGTGACGGCGCAGACTCTCGACGTCAACCGCTTCGAGCCCGCCGCGCTGCATCGATTCGAGCGCGAGACTGATGTGCGGCAACTCGCCGTCCGGGAACACATAACGATCGATGAACTCGCCGCCGCCGAGCGCCGTTTCGCCGCTGTCCGAATCCGACGACGTGATGCCGTGATTCATCGCGATGCCGTCGTCGACGAGCAGGTCGTGAACCTTCTGGAAGTAGCCCGGCAGATTCTTGCGTCCGACGTGCTCGAACATGCCGACGCTCGTGATCCGGTCGAACTGCCCGGGAACGTCACGGTAATCCTGCAACCGGATTTCGATCTTGTCTTCGAGTCCCGCCGCCTTCACACGCGCGGTAGCGAGGTCGAACTGGTTCTGCGACAGCGTGACGCCGACGCATTGCGCGCCGAACTTCTGCGCTGCGCGCAGCACGAGCGCACCCCAGCCGCAACCGATATCGAGCAGACGTTGACCCGGCTGCAACTGGATCTTCGTCAGGATGTGATCGATCTTCTTGATCTGCGCGGTGGCGAGGTCTTCATCGCCGTTCTCGAAGTACGCGCACGAGTACACCATGTTCTCGTCGAGCCACAGCTTGTAGAACTCGTTCGAGACGTCGTAGTGATACTGGATCGCCTTCTTGTCCGACGACTTCGAGTGATTGAAGTAGCGTCGCACGCGCGCCAGCTTGCTCGCGCTCGTCACCGTACTGCGCGCGAGCGAATAGCCGATGTTGATGATGTCCGACAGCTTGCCTTCGATGTCGATCTTGCCCTTCACGTACGCCTCGCCCAGATTGTCGAGGCTCGGTTCGAGCAGATACGGCAGCGCGGTTGCGCTCTTCACGTGCAGCGTGACTTGGGGCGTGGCGAACTGCCCGAAGTCATGTTGCTGGCCGTCCCACAGCACGAGCCGTGCGGGCAGGTTGGCCGTGCTCTTTACGTCTTCTACCCACTGCGCCAGCTTCTTCTCCCAGAACATGTGATTTCTCCGTGTCCAATGAAATTCAAAGCAAAGCCTGCTGATTCGCTGTGTGCAGTTGCGCGGTTACTCACTCACCACACAACACAGCACACGCGATCCAACCAGTGAAACCGGCGGCTCGTGCCGTCGTGTTTCGCCGGCTTTATCCGCTGCATCAAGGTGCGAGGCGAGCGATGCGCCAGTTGCCGCCGGCACCACCGGTCGTGTCCCGCGTGTAGCGCAGACGGTCGTGCAGCCGCGACGGCCTGCCTTGCCAGAATTCGATAGAGTCGGGAACGAGGCGATAGCCGCCCCAGTGCGGCGGGCGTGGCGGATGGTCGCCATACTGCGCACTGATTTCCCGCTCGCGCGCTTCAAGTTGCGCGCGGCTTTCAATTACCTGACTTTGATCCGATGCCCATGCGCCGATTCGCGAACCGAGCGGGCGCGATGCGTAATAGGTGTCGCTTTCTTCTGCGTCAGTCTTAACGATAGTGCCTTCTATACGCACTTGCCGTTCGAGTTCGACCCAATGAAACAGCAGGCTCGCGTAGGCGTTGTCCGCGAGTTCACGGCCCTTGCGGCTTTCATAGTTGGTGAAGAACACGAAACCGCGCGCGTCGACACCCTTGATCAGTACGATGCGCGCCGATGGCCGGCCGGCCGGGTCGACAGTGGCGAGCGTCATGGCGTTGGGTTCGGGAATCTGTGCGTCCTGGGCCTGGGCAAACCACGCGTTGAACTGCTGGATCGGGTCGCGATCGACGTCGGCTTCGTCCAGCGAACCGAGCGAATAATTTTTGCGAAGTTCGGCGAGTGAGGTCATTTTCTTATGCGAGCACTACAGTGGGGCCAGTATAGCTAAGGAACGAATTTTCTGTGTGCAGCCCCACAGCGCATATGGAATACAGGCGGGCGCCCGATACCGCCGAATCGGCCCGATCGGGCAAAATACGGCTTTCGGGCACCGCTAGCCCCAGCCTGCCCAGCCTGTTTTTCGACGAGTCTCCGATCATGTCCACGCCTCACGCGAACGCCCCTTCCGATGTTACTCCGAGCATCGCCGCAATTGAAACCGCGGCGGACGCCGACCGTGCGCGGCGCTTCGGCGGCGTTGCGCGCCTGTACGGCGCAGCGGCGCTCGCCGCATTCGAGCGCGCGCATGTGGCGGTGATCGGGATTGGCGGGGTGGGGTCGTGGGCGGCCGAGGCGCTCGCGCGCAGTGCGATCGGCACGTTGACGCTGATCGATCTCGACAACGTCGCGGAGAGCAATACGAACCGGCAGATCCACGCGCTCGACGGCAACTACGGCAAACCGAAAGTCGATGCGATGGCCGAACGCATTGCGTTGATCGATCCTGCGTGCAAGGTGCGGGTCGTTGAGGACTTCGTGGAAGCGGGCAATTTTCCGGCGTTGCTTGGCGGCGGCTTCGATTATGTGATCGATGCGATCGACAGTGTGCGCACGAAGACCGCGCTGATCGCATGGTGCGTCGAGCAGGGGCAGCCGCTCATCACGGTGGGCGGTGCGGGTGGCCAGTTCGATCCGACGCGCATCCGCATCGACGATCTCGCGCTGACGATCCAGGACCCGCTGCTGTCGAAAGTGCGCGGGCAGTTGCGCAAGCAGCATCGCTTTCCGCGTGGACCGAAGGCGAAGTTCAAGGTGAGTGCGGTGTATTCGGACGAACCGCTGATCTATCCAGACGCAGCCGGGCCCAGTGTCGATGAACTGGACGAACTAAACGATCAGGACGAACCGATGGCCGCGAGCGGGCCGGTGGGACTCAACTGCGCGGGCTTTGGGTCAAGTGTGTGCGTGACCGCGAGCTTCGGCTTTGCAGCCGCCGCGCACGTGCTGCGTGCGCTTGCGCAACGCGCGGGCTAGAGCCTGTTCGCCGCACTACCGCACTGCAATCCTCGCGCTCGGCCCTTCACGCGGCCAGCGCAAGCCCGTTATCGGTGTGCACAGATCTCTCGCCCGCGCGCCGTGTTTAGAACAGCGCCGCGCTAAGCTTGCGCCGCCATTGCGCGACCAGTTCTGGCTGGTGAGCAGCAAGGTCAAACACCGACAGCATCGTCTTGCGGCCGATGTCCTCACGGAATGCGCGGTCGCGCCGGACGATCTCAAGCAGATGTTCGAGCGCGCCCGCGTAGTTGCGTCGTGCAATCAGTGCGCTTGCCAGGTCGAAGCGTGCTTCGAGGTCGGCGGGGTTGCCGGCGACGCGGGCTTCGAGGGCATCGGTGGGCGGCAGATCGGCGGCGGCGTCGAGCGCGTCGAGCCGGGTTTTGATCGCGTTGTAGCGCGCGTCGATGCCCTGGGTCGTTTTCGGCGACAGCAGGTCCACCTCATTGCGTGCTTCGTCGAAACGATTGTCGTCGAGCAGCAGTTCGATCAGATCGAGCCGCGCGTCCTCATAACCGGGATCGAGGGCGAGCGCGGCTTTCAGCGCGTCATATGCATCTTCACGCCGGCCTTCGGCAAGCGCGGCCTGCGCGTTCTGCCGCGCGGCATCCGCGCCGTCCGGAACAAGCCGGTCGAGGAATTCGCGCAACTGACTTTCCGGCAGCACGCCGACAAACTGGTCGACCGCCTGGCCGTCCGCGAACGCGACGACGTGCGGGATGCTGCGCACGCCGAAGTGCGCGGCGAGTTCCTGGTTCTCGTCGACGTTGACCTTGACGAGCCGCCATTTGCCTTCGTACTCGGTTTCAAGCTTCTGCAGCATCGGTCCGAGCGTCTTGCACGGGCCGCACCACGGCGCCCAGAAGTCGACCAGCACGGGGGCCAGCGTCGACGCTGCGATCACGTCTTTTTCGAAAGTGGCCAGGGTGGTGTCCATTGCATCCTCATCGGTGTGACTATCGCGTGCAGATAGGGGCGAAAGCGCTGAATTCAATGCTTGATGCTCAGATGGCACGCTCGTGCGGCGTGCCTATGAGGTTTGCTTATGCCACCAGCTCAGGCCGGCTTGCGCTCCGGCAACGGAATCCATTCGGTCTCGCCGGGCACCTTGCCCATCTGCTGATCCGTCCAGGCGGTTTTCGCAAGTTCGATTTTCTCGCGCGAACTCGCGACGAAGTTCCATTCGATAAAACGCTCGCCTTCAAGCTTCTCGCCGCCCGCCAGCATCACAGTCGCCCCGCCGGTGCTCGCGAGCGTGACGGTTTCGCCCGGCACGAGCACCGCCATCTGGCCGGGTTCGAGCGGTGTGCCGTCGATCGCGAGATCGCCTTCCACGAGGTACACGCCGCGCTCGTCGTGCTCCGGTTCGAGCGCAAATGCGCTGCCCGGCGTGAAGTGCGCGGCCACATAGAGCGTGCCCGAGAACGTTCTGGCCGGCGCAGTGTGCCCGAACGCCGTGCCCGCGATGACACGCAGCGTGACGCCGTTACGCTTGATCTGCGGCAGCGTTGCGGCTGGATGATGTTCGAACGACGGCTCGATGTCTTCGTCCGCTAGCGGTAGCGCGACCCAGGTCTGGATGCCGTGGATCGTCGTGCCGGCTGCGCGTTCAGCCGGCGGCGTGCGCTCCGAATGAACGATGCCGCGGCCGGCCGTCATCCAGTTGACGTCGCCGGGGACGATCTTCTGCTCAGTGCCGAGACTGTCGCGATGCATGATCGCGCCTTCGAACAGATAGGTGACCGTCGCGAGACCGATGTGCGGATGGGGGCGCACGTCGAGACCGACGCCCGCTGCGAGCGTGGCCGGCCCCATGTGGTCGAAGAAGATGAACGGGCCCACCAGGCGCGCTGCCATTGCCGGCAGCACACGCCGCACGGCGAGATTGCCGATGTCGCGCAAATGAGGTTTGAGGACCGCTTTGATCGAGGAGGACATGGCGCGCTCGGGGAAGAAGGGGACGATCGCCCATTCTACTGCCCGCGACGTGTCGTCATCATCGAGGCACGTCCAGGCACGCCTAAGCCATGCGGTTTTTCGCCAGCGGCGGGTTCGCCGCGAAATAACGCTTGATGCCTTTCAGGATCGCGTTCGCCATCTTGTCGCGATAGGTGTCGTCGTTGAGCCGCCGTTCTTCGTCGGGGTTGCTGATGAACGCGGTCTCGACGAGGATCGACGGGATGTCGGGCGCTTTCAGCACGGCGAAGCCGGCCTGTTCGACCGAGCCCTTGTGCAGCTTGTTGATGTCGCCGATCTCATTCAGTACGAAATTGCCGTAGCGCATCGAATCGCGGATCTGCGCGGTGGTCGACATGTCGAAGAGCGCGCGGTTGACGCTTGCATCGGCGGTCTTCACGTTAATCCCGCCGATCTGATCCGACGAGTTCTCCTTGTTCGCCATCCAGCGTGCCGCGGCGCTAGACGCGCCGTGATCCGACAGCGCAAACACCGACGATCCGCTCGCCTGCGGCGTCGTGAACGCATCGGCGTGGATCGACACGAACAGGTCCGCGCCGACGCGCCGCGCTTTTTGCACACGCACGTTGAGCGGCACGAAGAAGTCGGCGTCGCGAGTCATCATCGAGCGCATGTTCGGCTGCGCATCGATCTTCGCGCGCAGTTTCTTTGCGATGTCGAGCGCGATGTGTTTTTCGTATGTGCCGCCGCCGCCGATCGCGCCCGGGTCCTCGCCGCCGTGACCGGGATCGATCGCTACCGTGAGCAGGCGTACCGTGCTGCCGTTGCCGGACTTCGGCGCGGTGAACTTGTAGCTGTCGTCACCGCTGCCGTTGTCATCGCGGCTGTCGTCGCTATTGTCGTTGCGCGCGATCGCCGTGGGCGGTGCCACCGGCGGCTTGCCGGACGGACGCGTCGGTGTGGTGGGCGTCGGCGTGACGCGCGCCGGCGGACGCACGGTGTCGCCCGCGGGCGGGTTGTTCTGCGCGTAGCGCTGGAAGAACGCATCGCTGTTGTCGGTCCCGGCGGGCGGCGTGGCTGGGCCGCTCAGTGTCGCGGGCGGCGTGCTGTTGCTGTCGTTGAGCTGCTGTTGCTTGCGCTCGGACTGCGCGAGCAGATCCATCAACGGGTCGGGTGCAACGGCGGGATACAGATCGAACACCAGGCGGTACTTGTAAGCGCCGATCGGTTGCAGCGTGAACACCTGCGGCTTCACCGATCCCTTCAGGTCGAACACCATCCGCACGACATGCGGCTGATACTGCCCGACGCGCACGGCCTGGATCTGCGGATCGTTCGGCGTGATCTTCGAGACCAGGTCGCGCAGCGCCTGATCGAGATCGAGGCCGGTCAGGTCCACCACCAGCCGGTCGGGCGACTGCAGCGTTTGTTGTGTGGTTTGCAGCGGCTGATCGGATTCGATCGTCACGCGGGTGTAGTCGCGCGCTGGCCATACGCGTACGCCGAGCACCGAACTCGCGTGCGCGAGACGCGGTGCGACGAGGCCGAGAATCAGCGTCGACGCGCCGGCGCGCAGGATCTGCCTGCGCCGCCAGTTATGCGTGGCGGTGGCGGCTGCTTCGATCGAATGAAACGGTTTGATCAACATCTTTCGAGACATGCTTTTCCTGGTTCGCTGTATGCGCGTGCGACGAGCTGACGCCCGTCGCCAGCGACTTCGAGCGAGAAAACAAGATCCGGTGTGCCTAGCAGACCGCCCGCCTGTTGCGGCCATTCGACGAGGCAGATCGCCCCGGAATCGAAGTACTCGCGAAAGCCGGCATCGGCCCATTCGGCCGGATCGGTGAATCGATACAGATCGAAGTGATACAGCTCAAGTTCCCCATCGGGACGCTCGACCGCATACGGTTCGACGAGTGTGTAGGTCGGGCTGCGCACTCGACCGGTGTGGCCGAGGCCGCGCAAGGTTGCGCGCACGAGGGTGGTTTTGCCCGCACCGAGATCGCCGACGAGCTGTACTTGCAGCCCCTGAAACGTACGCTGGCCACCCGACGGCAGCGGCGCAGTACGGACGGTTTCGATCGCGTCCGCGAAGCGCACACCGAACGCAATGGTGGCGGCTTCGTCCGCGAGCGCGAAGTGGCGCTCGAGCAGGGCGTTAGCGGGCAATTGAAGAAGGCGATCGGGCTGGTCGGGCATTCTCGTAAAATGGCGTGATGAACCGAAGTCCGCAGTACCCCGTTGCAGACACGCCTGCGTCCGATGACGATGCGCGTGTCATGCGTCGTTTCGATGAAGCGGCGCTGACAGCGCTCGCCCTGCGCATCAAGACATGGGGCCGCGAACTGGGTTTCGGTGCGCTCGGTATCAGCGATACCGAACTGCCCGATGCCGAGTCGGGACTCGCTGCGTGGCTCGAGGCGGGCTACCACGGCGAGATGGATTATATGGCCAAACATGGGATGAAACGCGCGCGGCCGGCCGAGCTTGTGGCCGGTACGCGACGCGTGATCACCGCCAGAATCGCCTATTTGCCCGCCATGACGCTGACCGGAACGCACGCTGGAAAGGTGACCGAAAGCGATTCCTCGCCCGCTCCTGATGCACCTGACTGGCGTGCCGACGAAATGGCGCGGCTGGCCGATCCGTCCGCGGCAGTCGTGTCGATCTATGCACGCGGCCGCGATTATCACAAGGTCATGCGCCAGCGGCTGCAGCAACTCGCGGAGCGCATCGAAGCGGAAATCGGTGCCTACGGCTACCGCGTCTTCACCGATTCGGCGCCGGTGCTCGAAGTAGCGTTCGCGCAAAATGCGGGGATCGGCTGGCGCGGCAAGCACACGCTGCTACTGCAGCGCGATGCCGGTTCGCTGTTCTTTCTCGGCGAAATCTATGTCGATCTGCCGCTACCCACCGACGCATCGATCGATCCCGACAGCGCGCCCGAAACCGCCGGCGCGCATTGCGGAAGCTGCACGCGGTGTATTGACGCATGCCCGACCGGCGCTATCGTCGAGCCGTACAAGGTGGACGCGCGGCGCTGCATTTCGTATCTGACGATCGAACTGAAAGGCAGTATTCCCGAAGATATGCGACCGTTGATCGGCAATCGCGTGTATGGGTGCGACGACTGCCAGCTCGTGTGTCCATGGAACAAGTTTGCCCAGGCCGCGCCGGTCGCCGATTTCGACGTGCGGCATGGGCTCGATCGTGCGTCGCTGGTCGAGCTGTTCGACTGGAGCGCCAGCGATTTCGATACGCGGATGCAAGGCAGCGCGATACGCCGCATCGGCTACGAGTGCTGGTTGCGCAATCTTGCGGTCGGTATGGGCAACGCGCTGCGCGCCGATGCGGCAACGCTTGCCGGCGCTGCGCGTAGTGCGATCGTCGATGCACTGCGCCGGCGCGCGGACGATCCGTCGCCGCTGGTTCGCGAGCATGTTCAATGGGCGCTCGAAGCAGCGTAAAGTAGCAGGATTTTCCGGCTTCATCTCGCGGCAGGAACGCACACCGCGAGGCTAGTAGGAGGCAACGATGTTCCACGCAGTAATCGACGCACCGTTCGGCAAGGTCGGCATTCGTCTCGAAGACGGCATGGTGCGCGAGATCGTTTATTTGCCGGTTTCGGTCGATAACATCGCGCCCGCCTCGCCGCTTGCGTTGCATGCGGTCGAGCAGATCGAGCGTTACTTCGAACGTGCATCGACCACGTTCGATCTGCCGCTCGCGCACGTCGGCACCGCGTTTCAGCGCCGCGTATGGGCGGCGATCTGCGACATTCCGCCGGGCACCGTGCTGACTTATGGACAACTCGCGAAGAAAGTCGACAGTGTGCCGCGTGCAGTCGGCCAGGCGTGCGGTTCGAACTATTTCCCGATCGTGATTCCGTGTCATCGCGTGGTGGGGTCGAACTGGATCGGCGGCTTTGCGCATGAGGATGGCGAGGGTTATTTGCGCGAGGTGAAGCGCTGGCTGCTCACGCATGAAGGTGTGCCGTATGCGGGCGGTGGCCATATGAAGCAGATGGGTCTCGCGCTATGAGCGAAACCGCTTCGAGCACGGCCGCGGCTTCCTCTTCCTCCGACACCGTTGCAACATCGCCGCTCTTCACGGCCAGCAACGCTTCGATCGACGCGTTCTGCGACGCGCTGTGGCTCGAACACGGACTGTCCCGCAACACGCTCGATGCCTACCGGCGCGATTTGCGGCTTTTTGCGGAGTGGCTGGCCAGCACGCGTGAGCTGTCGCTCGACGTCGCCGCCGAACCAGACCTGACCGCCTATAGCGTGGTGCGCCAGAAAGACAAGTCGACTTCGTCGAACCGCCGGTTGTCGGTGTTCCGGCGTTACTACGCGTGGGCTGTGCGCGAGCATCGCGCGGCGGTCGACCCGACGCTGCGCATCCGTTCGGCGAAACAGCCGGCGCGCTTTCCTTCGACGTTGACCGAAGCGCAGGTCGAAGCGCTGCTCGGCGCACCCGATGTCGATACGCCGCTCGGCTTGCGCGATCGCACGATGCTCGAACTGATGTACGCAAGCGGGTTGCGCGTGACCGAACTCGTCACGCTAAAGACCGTCGAGGTCGGACTCAACGAAGGTGTGGTGCGCGTACTGGGCAAGGGTTCGAAAGAGCGGCTGATTCCGTTCGGCGAGGAAGCGCACGGCTGGATCGAACGCTATCTGCGCGAAGCGCGGCCGGAACTGCTCGGCGCACGTGCGGCCGATGCGCTGTTCGTTACCGCGCGCGCGGAAGGTATGACGCGGCAGCAGTTCTGGCACATCATCAAGCGCCATGCCAAAACCGCCGATGTCCACGCGCCGTTATCGCCGCATACGCTGCGGCATGCGTTCGCAACGCATCTGCTGAATCACGGCGCCGATCTGCGCGTCGTGCAGTTGCTGCTCGGGCACACCGATATTTCAACGACGCAGATCTATACGCACGTTGCGCGCGAGCGGTTGAAGTCGTTGCATGCTGCTCATCATCCGCGCGGGTGATGAGCGGTCCAGGCGTCAAACAACGTCGCGCAGCTTGTGCTTGAGAATCTTGCCCGTCGACGCAGCCGGTAGTGCCGCGAGCACGCGGATCTCAGCCGGCTGTTTGTACGGCGCGAGCCGCTCCCTACACCATTGCGCAAGCACATCGGGCGCAACCGTCGAGCCGGCCGCCAGTTCGACGAATGCAATGACCTCTTCGTTGCCCTCCACCGCCCGACCCACCACCGCCGATTGCACGACCTCCGGGTGCGCATTCAACACATGCTCGACTTCGGCGGGATAAACGTTGAAGCCCGAGCGGATGATCAGCTCCTTGCTGCGCCCGACGATATGCAGCGCACCGTCCGCGTCCTGGCGGGCGAGGTCGCCGGTCTTCAGCCAGCCGTCGCTGGTGACGGTGGCGTGCGTTTGTTCCGGGTTGCGGTAGTAGCCGAGCATCAAGTTCGGGCCGCGCGCCCACAGCTCGCCGATTTCGCCAGGCGCGGCTTCGACACCGTCGAGTGTCACGAAGCGCACATCGACGCCGGGAATGACCTGGCCGACCGAGCAATCGGCGCGCGGCGCATCGAGCATTGTTTGCGCGATGGTCGGGCTGCTCTCCGTCATGCCGTAGCCGTTGTGCAGCGTGACGCCGTACACGCCTTCGACGCGCGCCTTCAGCGCTGCATCGAGCGGCGAGCCGCCTGAGTAGGCAAACCGCAGATGCGGCGCCGACCACGCATGGCCCTGCGTCTGCAGATGTTCGAGCAGCTTTGCGTGCATCGCGGGCACGCCCTGGAAGATCGAGATCCGCTCTTCGGCGAGTGCGCGCCGCACCGCTTCGGGCGAGAAGCGCGGGGCGAGCCGCAGTGTCGTGCCAGCGAACATGCTACCGAGGCACACCGAGGCGAGGCCGTACACATGCGAGATCGGCAGCACCGCGTAGACCACGTCGTTCGGACCGATGCGGCGCAGCGAGCTCGAAATCCCGGCGATGAACAGCAGGTTTCGATGCGACAGCATCACGCCTTTCGGCGCGCCGGTGGTGCCAGTCGTGTAGATGAGGGCGGCGCATTGACGGTCGTTGGCGGCTTCGACCGGTTCGGGGGCGACGCTGGCGTCGAGTGCGTACGACCAGGCGCCGATATCGGTGGCAAGTGTGGGCGCCGCCTGTGCGTCATGACGTTGTGCATGCTGTCGCGCATCGGGCGACGTTTCCACCGCGTACGCAACGATGCGCGGTTGCGCATGCGCGCGGATTGCGTCGAGTTCGGCGGCGGAGAGCCGTGCATTCGATACGAGCGCCCATGCGTCGAGCTTCGCTGCCGCAAACAGCAGTACCACCTGCACGATGCTGTTTTCCGCCACGATCATCACGCGGTCGCCGCCGCGCACGCCTCGCGCCTGCAGGATTGCGGCTACACCATCGATCGCCTCGGCGAATTGCGCATAAGTCAGGCTGCGTGCGTCTTCGATCAGCGCCGGATGGTCGGGTTGCCGGGCCGCCGCGCGCACCGGAAGCTCGGAGATGCGTGCGGGCAGCGAGGCGAGCAGGGAGGGGACGTCGATGGCCGAGCGAAGGGTGGGCGCGCTGGCGCCCTGGGGGTCGATATTCAATGCTGTCTCCGGTGCCATGCAGGATGATTGCCGCATCGTCTGGATGACTGCTGAACGACCTCGGTGACGAGTCTATCCGGCCTATCCGTGCGACGATTTTCGAACGATCGTGCCACAAGCCACGGCCGCGCACAATCGAGGATAGGGCAAATAGCCGTTGCGCGGCACGGCCATTACAATGCGCCGATGAGCAAATCCAGACACGTTTCCGAAACCCCCGCGACCCAGTTTTTGCGCCGGCACGGCGTCGCGTTCGGCGAGCATCCGTATGACTATGTCGAGCACGGCGGCACCGCCGAATCGGCGCGCCAGCTCGGCGTCGACGAGCATCACGTGGTGAAAACGCTGGTGATGGAAGACGAACATGCCAGGCCGCTGATCGTCCTGATGCACGGCGACCGTACCGTCTCGACGAAGAACCTCGCGCGGCAGATCGGCGCGAAGCGTGTCGAGCCGTGCAAGCCCGAAGTCGCGAGCCGGCACTCCGGTTATCTGATCGGCGGTACGTCGCCGTTCGGCACGCGCAAGGCGATGCCGGTGTATGTCGAATCGACGGTGCTCGAACTCGAACGCGTTCTGCTGAACGGCGGCCGGCGCGGTTTTCTCGTCAGCATCGAGCCCGTCGTGCTGACGACGCTGCTCGACGCGAAACCGGTGCAATGCGCGAGCGTGGAGTGACCAGGTTGACGCTCGACGTGAAGCGCTGTGGCGGTTCGGTAGAATGGCGGCCGTTGCACTCGTGTTCGCGTGCAGCGGCGGCGCCTTCCCCCTAAGACCAAGAGACAAAAGAGCCCCAACATGGAAAACCTGATCGTCGCCGTCGCGGCCTATCTGATCGGTTCGGTGTCGTTTGCCGTGATCGTCAGCGCTGTCATGGGGCTGGCCGACCCGCGTTCGTACGGTTCGAAGAACCCCGGCGCGACCAACGTGCTGCGCAGCGGCAACAAGACAGCGGCGATCCTGACGCTGGTCGGCGATGCGTTCAAAGGGTGGCTCGCGGTCTGGCTCGTCGATCGCTTCGGCGCGCATTACGGCCTCGACGACGACGCGGTTGCGCTGGCGGCGATCGCTGTGTTCCTCGGGCACCTGTATCCGCTGTACTTCCGCTTCAAGGGCGGCAAAGGCGTGGCGACCGCGGCCGGTGTGCTGCTCGCAATCAATCCGCTGCTGGGTCTCGCCACGCTGCTGACGTGGGTGATCGTCGCGTTCTTCTTTCGCTATTCGTCGCTGGCGGCGCTGGTCGCGGCGATCTTCGCACCGCTTTACGATGGTTTCCTGTTTGGACCGAGCATCGTCACGCTTGCGATTGTCGTGATGAGCGCGCTACTGATCTGGCGTCACCGCGGCAATATCGCGAAGCTGATGGCGGGGCAGGAAAGCCGGCTCGGTGGGAAGAAGGACGACGCGGGTCAGGGCGCGGGCGGTAACAAGCAACAGCAGCGTCGCCGCTGAATGAGCCGGGCCGCGCGGCGCTGTTTGCCGTGCCGGCGCGCTAGCTGCATTGGTTGCTGCGGTTGCATCGACTAAACGGTCACGTTGACCGCGCCGCCTGCACGGGATGCCTCAGCCGCCTCAGTCGCGAAAGTTATTGAAGTCGAGCGGCGTATCGGTGACATCCTTGCGCAGCATCGCGATCACGCCTTGCAGATCGTCGCGTTTCGTCCCGGTCACGCGCACCGCATCGCCCTGAATGCTCGCCTGCACCTTGATCTTGCTGTCCTTCACGAGCCTGACGATTTTCTTCGCGAGATCGCCCGACACGCCTTTCTTCACGGTGACGACCTGCTTGAGCTTGTCGCCGCCGATCTTCTCGATCTTGCCGTAGTCGAGGAAGCGCACGTCGACGTTGCGCTTGGCCATCTTCGACAGCAGGACGTCCTTGACCTGGCCCAGCTTGAATTCGTCGTCGGCGAACGCGGTCAGTTCGCGCTCTTTCTGCTCGACACGGGCATCGGACCCCTTGAAGTCGAAACGGGTGGAAATTTCCTTGTTGGACTGCTCGATCGCGTTCTTGACTTCGATCATGTTGGCTTCGCTGACGACGTCAAACGATGGCATTGCTTTCTCCCAATAGTGCTGCGTGCGCGGCGCGGCAGGGGCTGCGCACCACGCTCTCGCTATAATCATGAACCGGCTGTCATTTTACCGGCGCCACCTCGTTTGCCCAAGGCCGCTGCGCAATATGCAGTGATGTCATGGAAGCATTGCGCGATCCTGATCGATCGACCACCTCGTTCTTCCCGTGTATTTCAATGCCCCAGCCTGATTCCCCTTCGTTCGTTGCCGGTTACCCGCTACGGGCGCACAACACTTTCGGCTTCGACGTGCGCGCGCGCTTCGCGTGCCGGATCGAGCATGAAGCGCAGTTCGCGGCGGCCGTGCGCGACCCGCGGGCGGTGGGGCTGCGCCGGCTCGTGCTGGGCGGCGGCAGCAACCTGGTATTGACCGGCGATTTCGACGGCCTGGTGCTGCTCGTCGCATTGCAGGGGCGTCGGGTAATTCGCGAAGAAAGCGATGCATGGTACGTCGAAGCTGCAGCCGGCGAGAACTGGCACGCGTTCGTCGCGTGGACACTCGACCACGGGCTGCCCGGCCTCGAAAACCTGGCGTTGATTCCGGGTACCGTCGGTGCGGCGCCGATCCAGAACATCGGTGCGTATGGGCTCGAGATGGCTGAGCGCTTCGCCTCGCTGCGCGCGGTGGATCTCGCCACCGGCGATATCGTCGAAATGGACGCCGCCGCGTGCCGGTTCGGGTATCGCGACAGTTTTTTCAAGCAGGAAGGGCGGGACCGTTTTGCTATCGCATCGGTAACGTTCAGGTTGCCGAAAGCCTGGACGCCGCGCGCCGCCTACGCCGATCTCGCGCGACAACTCGCTGTCCAGCAACAGGCCGATGCACCGGATGCGCGAGCGATCTTCGATGCGGTGGTGGCGGTACGCCGCGCAAAACTCCCCGACCCGTCGGTACTGGGAAATGCAGGCAGCTTCTTCAAGAACCCGGTCATCGATGCCGCGCGCTTTGCCGCATTGAAGGCGCGCGAGCCGGAGGTGGTGTCCTACCCGCAACCCGACGGCAGCGTGAAGCTGGCGGCTGGATGGCTGATCGATCAGTGCGGCTGGAAAGGCCGGGCCGTTGGCGCGGCCGCCGTGCACGAGCGACAAGCGCTCGTGCTGGTGAATCGCGGCGGCGCGACTGGCGCCGAGGTGCTCGCGCTGGCCCGCGCGATCCGCGAGGATGTGCTGCGCCGCTTCGACGTGGAGCTTGAAATGGAACCGGTGTGTCTCTGATGCTCTGCGTGCGAAGCGACCTCGCGGTCTTTCCAGGTACGTTTCGAACCTGAAAGCCGTTTGGCCACCCGGCCTGGAATAGCGCGTACGGCTCAGTGATTCAGCTTGCCGAGCAGCAGAAATTCCATCAGCGCTTTCTGCACGTGCAGGCGGTTTTCCGCCTCGTCCCACACCACGCTTTGCGGCCCATCGATCACTTCCGCGCTGACTTCTTCGCCGCGGTGTGCCGGCAGGCAATGCATGAAGAGTGCATCGGGGCGCGCGCGCGCCATCATGTCCGCGTCCACGCACCAGTCCGCGAAGGCTTTCTTGCGCACTTCGTTTTCCGCTTCGAAACCCATGCTGGTCCAGACGTCGGTGGTGACGAGATCGGCGCCCGCGCAGGCTTCGTCCGGATCGTCGAATTCCTTGTAGAACGGCGCGCTATCCGCTGAAACCAGCCCGTGGTCGAGCTTGTAGCCGGGCGGCGTGGACAATTGCAGCTTGAAGCCGAGAATCTGAGCGGCTTCGATCCACGTGTAGAGCATGTTGTTGGCGTCGCCGACCCACGCGACCGTCTTGCCGCGAATCGGCCCGCGATGCTCGTAGTACGTGAAGATATCCGCCAGCACCTGACACGGATGATATTCGTTGGTCAGACCGTTGATGACCGGCACGCGCGAGTTGTCGGCAAAGCGCTGGAGAATGTCCTGGCCGAACGTGCGGATCATGATGATGTCGACCATCCGCGAGATGACCTGGGCCGCGTCTTCGATCGGTTCGCCGCGCCCGAGCTGCGTGTCGCGCGTGCTCATGAACACCGCGTGACCGCCGAGCTGGAAGATGCCCGCTTCGAACGACAGGCGCGTGCGCGTCGAGTTCTTCTCGAAGATCATCGCGAGCGTGCGGTCGTGCAGCGGATGATACGTCTCGTAGTTCTTGAATTTGCGTTTCAGGATGCGTGCGCGTTCGAGCACGTACTCGTAGTCATCCAGCGAGAAATCCTTGAACTGCAGATAGTGACGAATTTTCTTGGCGGTCATAAAAACAAATACGGCGGACTGACCCGGCGAAAGTGCCGGACGGCGCCGCCGTCGTTTGTGGTAACTCGATGCAGCATAAAGGATTTTGCTCCGTTTGACGAGCCGGCCGCGAGAGCCGTCTGGGCGCGGCAGGACGTCATTCAAGCGGGGCGGAACGGTCTGTGTGCAGTGCGGAAAGAGGTCCGCTGCGCTATAATTGCGCGGTTTTCTGAAGTCCGGCCAGCAGGTTCGCTGCTTGTCGGAACGCGGGTCGCACACCCGGCACGCTTTCCTTGCGATGCACCGTTACGGTCGCTGTCGTGGTCGCTGCCCCGGCCGTCTTAAGGCTGCCTGTAGCACCTGGCGGCACGTACTGCGGGCTGTGTGCAGCGTGTTCGCGCAATCACACACGCAGCGGCGTTAGCCGGCGCTTTGCCGGGCAGTCAACAGGTAATCTACATGGCCGAAGCACCCCCAACCGAGTATTTCATCCAAGGCATTACGCACAGCGGAAAGACGTTTCGGCCGAGCGACTGGTCGGAGCGACTCGCTGGCGTGATGTCGTGTTTCGGGCCGGGTGCGAAAGGGCCGAATGCCAGACTGCAGTACTCGCTGTACGTGCGTCCTACGATGCTCGGCAATCTGAAGTGCGTGATCCTCGACTCGCGTTTGCGCGACATCGAACCGATGGCCTTCGATTTCGTGCTGAACTTTGCGAAGGACAACGACCTTGTCGTGACGGAGGCCTGTGAGTTGCCGCCTGAGCACGGTACGCGCAAGGGTGCGGCCGGGTAGGTGTGCAGCAACGGTGCAGCAAAAGTGGTGTCATTGGAAAAACCCGCCTCAGCGGGTTTTTTTACGCATTGACGTCATGCTGCGTCACACCGCCGGGCAAACAAAAAAGCCCGCCAAAGCGGGCTTTAATGACGCAGCGGAAACAGGAGGCGGTCCGCTGTCGCGGACCTGCCAGGATTACTGTGCTGCGGGCGCTTGCAGGCCCTTGAGGGCTGCAGCGAGGCGGCTCTTATGGCGAGCGGCCTTGTTCTTGTGAACGATTTTCTTGTCGGCAATGATGTCGATGGTCTTCGACGATGCCTGGAAAATTTCAGCGGCCTTGGCCTTGTCGCCGGCTTCGATTGCCTTGCGAACAGCCTTGATGGCGGTGCGGAACTTCGAGCGCAGCGCCGAGTTGTGCGAGTTGGCCTTGGCGGCCTGGCGGGCGCGCTTACGTGCTTGTGCGGTGTTAGCCATGACGGTTCCTTATCCTGTTCCTGTTTCCAGAGCCTGACCTGAAAGGGTGGCCGGGCGCTGCTTTTGATCCGACCTCTGGAAGCGATTGCCCAGAGGCGCAAAAAATAAAATTCGACGACGGTCTACGCGAAATCGGCCTGTTTCTACGGCCCGCGCAGCAGCCCGACAGCCGAGCAAGCTTCGAAACCGGCGATTATAGCAACAAAATCAGGCATGTGGCAAACGAAACGGTTGGCCCGGCCACACGGGGCGCCGCCGGCCTAAAGGGGCACAACCGGCGCCCGGCTGGCCCGGCGCAGGCGGAAATCCCGTGCCGTCGAACGACTGCCGCGCAAACCGGTCCGAAGCGTTCTATCTGCCGAACGCCCGTTCGGTGGTCCGGCACCCGTATAATGAGCGCCCCATGAATCTATTCCGAGCCCTGCTGACGGTCAGCGGCTTCACGCTGCTGTCGCGCGTGACCGGACTGGCCCGCGAAACGCTGATCGCCCGTGCGTTCGGCGCCAGCCAATACACCGACGCGTTCTACGTCGCCTTCCGCATTCCCAACCTGCTGCGCCGCATTTCCGCCGAGGGCGCGTTCTCGCAGGCGTTCGTGCCGATCCTCGCCGAATTCAAGAACCAGCAGGGCCACGACGCGACCAAGGCACTGGTCGACGCGACCTCGACCGTGCTGGCCTGGGTACTGGCCGTGTTGTCGGTGCTGGGCATTTTCGGTGCGTCGTTCGTCGTGTTCGTGGTCGCGTCGGGCCTGCGCGCCGACGGCCAGGCTTACCCGCTCGCCGTATCGATGACGCGGATCATGTTCCCGTACATCGTGTTCATTTCGCTGACGTCGCTGGCGTCGGGCGTGCTCAACACCTACAAGAACTTTTCGCTGCCGGCATTCGCGCCGGTGCTGCTGAACGTCGCGTTCATCGTCGCGGCCGTGTTCGTCGCGCCGCATCTGCAAAAACCGGTCTATGCGCTCGCCTGGGCGGTGATCGCGGGCGGTGTGCTGCAATTCCTCGTGCAGTTGCCGGGGTTGAAGAAGATCGACATGCTGCCGCGCATCGGCCTGAACCCGCTGAAAGCGCTGGCGCATCGCGGCGTGAAGCGCGTGCTCGCGAAGATGCTGCCCGCGATGTTCGCCGTATCCGTCGCGCAGATCAGCCTGATCATCAACACGAACATCGCCTCGCGTATCGGGCCCGGCGCCGTATCGTGGATCAATTACGCCGACCGGCTGATGGAATTCCCGACGGCGCTGCTCGGTGTCGCGCTCGGCACGATCCTGCTGCCGAGCCTGTCGAAGGCGCACGTCGACGCCGATCCGCACGAATATTCGTCGCTGCTCGACTGGGGCCTGCGCGTGACGTTCCTGCTTGCCGCGCCCAGCGCGGTCGCACTGTTCTTCTTCGCCGAACCGCTCACCGCCACGCTGTTCCACTACGGCAAGTTCGACGCCAACGCCGTGGTGATGGTCGGCCGCGCGCTGTCCGCCTACGGTGTCGGGTTGATCGGGCTGATCCTCATCAAGATTCTCGCGCCTGGCTTCTATGCGAAGCAGGACATCAAGACACCGGTGAAAATCGCGGTCGCCGTGCTGATCGCGACGCAGATCAGCAACTACATCTTCGTGCCGATCTTCGCGCACGCGGGCCTCACGCTCAGCATCGGCCTCGGTTCGTGCATGAACGCGGGCTTGCTGTTCTTCATGCTGCGCCGGCGCGGTATCTATATGCCGTCGCGCGGCTGGACGGTGTTTTTCGCGCAACTGATCGGCGCGTGTCTCGTGCTGGCCGGGACGATGCACTGGTTCGCGGTGAATTTCGACTGGATCGGCCTGCATGCCGAGCCGCTCGCGCGGATCGCGCTGCTCGGCGCGTGCCTCGTGCTGTTCGCGGCGCTATATTTCGGTATGCTCTGGCTCATGGGTTTCAAGTACGCGTATTTCAGAAGGCGAGCGAAGTGATCACGACGACGCGGGTTCTCGATTATTTCAGCACACTCGTCGCGGAGGACGACAGTCTGCCGCTGACCGAAGCGGCACTGTCGCTGGCCCAGGACGCTTATCCCGACGTCGATCTGCAGGGCATCCTCGCCGAAATCGACGAACTCGCGGTACGTCTGAAACGCCGCATGCCCGACGATGCCGACATCAAGCAACGCGTCGGCATCCTGAACCGGTTCTTCTTTCGCGAGCTGGGCTTTGCGAGCAATCTGAACGACTACTACGATCCGGACAACAGCCACCTGAACATGGTGCTCAAGCGTCGGCGTGGTGTGCCGATTTCGCTTGCAGTGTTGTACCTGGAGATGGCCGAGCAGGTTGGCATCCCGGCACGCGGCGTATCGTTTCCCGGGCATTTCCTGCTGCGCGTCACGATGCCCGAAGGCGAAATGATGCTCGATCCGATTTCGGGCAATTCGCTGAGCGAATCCGAGATGGTCGACATGCTCGAACCGTACGTGGCGAAGGCGGGCGAATCGGTTGGCCGGGCGCTGCGCATGCTGCTGCAACCGGCAACGCGCCGCGAGATCGTCGCGCGGATGCTGCGCAACCTGAAATCGACGTATCTGCAGACCGAACGGTGGCAGCGGCTGCTCGCCGTGCAGCAGCGGCTCGTCATCTTGCTGCCGGGCAGCATCGAGGAAGTGCGCGACCGCGGCTTCGCGTATGCGCGACTCGATTATCTGCGGCCCGCGCTCGAAGACCTCGAACACTATCTGGAAGATCGGCCGGACGCGGAGGATGCGACGGTGGTCGAAGCGCAACTGCACGAACTGCGGCAACGCACACAGCAACAGCACAACGACCGCGATTGACGGATTGACGCGCGGCGAACGATACGTCGTTCGGACGCGGTAAAAGAAACGCCAGCGATACGTATCGCTGGCGTTTTTTGTTGCGCAGGCCGACGGACAACGCTTCGCGCAGCGCCCGGAAGCCGGTGCCGCGCGCACGTGCGTCAGTTACTTCGGCTGCATCCGGATCGCGCCGTCGAGGCGAATCACTTCGCCATTCAGCATCGGATTGTCGAAGATCTGCTTGACGAGCATCGCGTACTCATCCGGTTTGCCGAGACGCGAAGGAAACGGCACCATCGCGCCGAGCGCATCCTGCACTTCCTGCGGCATGCCGAGCAGCATCGGCGTTTCGAAGATACCCGGCGCAATCGTCATCACGCGGATCGCGTTGCGCGCGAGGTCGCGTGCGAGCGGCAGCGTCATGCCCGCCACACCCGCCTTCGATGCCGCATACGCCGCTTGCCCGATCTGCCCGTCGAATGCCGCCACCGATGCCGTGTTCACCACCACACCGCGCTCACCGTTCGCGTTCGGTTCGTTCTTCGACATCGCCGCAGCCGCGAGCCGCGTCGTATTGAATGTGCCGATCAGGTTGATCGCAATGGTGCGCGAGAACGAGTCGAGCGGATGCGGACCGTCCTTGCCGACGGTTTTCACCGCCGGTGCGACACCCGCGCAATTGACGAGGCCGCGCAGCGTGCCGAGCTTCGTCGCGGCTTCGACGGCCTGGATCGCGTCGTCTTCACGGGTTACGTCGCATTTGACGAACACACCGCCGAGTTCCTGGGCGAGCGCGGTACCTGCCGCTTCGTTCAGATCGGCGAGCACGACCTTGCCGCCCTGTGCGACGAACAGGCGCGCCGTTGCCGCGCCGAGGCCCGATGCACCGCCGGTGATCAGGAATACGTTGTCACGAATCTCCATCTTGCTCTCTCCTTTGTATATGCCTCATGGGCAGTCGTATGAGGGGGCTCGTGGCCTGCTGCCGGCATGCGGCAGCAACGTTTGCCGTGACCTCACACCAGCACCTCAAAGAAAAAACGCCGCGGGCACGAAGCCGGCGGCGCACGCGCGACAGCCGCTCGATGCGCGGCCGCCGCGTTATTTCAGCGCGTCGAACACGCGTGTGCGGATGTCATCGACGCTACCCAGCCCGGAGATCCGGCGATACGCCGGCGCATTCAGACCGCTCTCGGCGCCGCGCTGCGCCCAGCCGTTGTAGTAGTCGATCAGCGGACGGGTTTGTGCGACGTACACGTCGAGCCGCTTGCGCACGGTCTCTTCCTTGTCGTCCTCGCGCTGGATCAGCGGTTCGCCGGTAATGTCGTCGACGTTCTCGACTTTCGGCGGATTGAACTTGACGTGATATGTGCGCCCCGATGCGGCATGCGAGCGACGTCCGCTCATGCGCACGATGATCTCGTCGAACGGCACGTCGATTTCCAGCACGTAGTCGATTGCGACGCCGGCGTCTTTCATCGCTTCGGCTTGCCGCAACGTGCGCGGAAAACCGTCGAACAGATAGCCGTTCACGCAGTCCGGCTCGAGCAGACGTTCCTTGACGAGATTGATGATGAGTTCGTCCGACACGAGTTCGCCGGCATCCATGAAGCGCTTTGCTTCGACACCGAGCGGCGAACCGGCCTTCACGGCGGCGCGCAGCATATCGCCGGTGGAAATTTGCGGAATGCCGAATTTTTCCTTGATGAAGGTGGCCTGGGTTCCCTTGCCCGCACCGGGAGCGCCCAACAGGATCAAACGCATTTGATATCTCCAGATCTATGTGAATTCTGTGCGGCCTATCGCTTGAGCGGCCCGAGCGGACTGCGCGGCGTGAGCGCATCCGCTCGTTTTGTTCGTGAATTGCGGGGCAAGCGGCATTGGGCTTTTATCGAACCGTTAACGGCACGTCTCGCGCAGCACGCATCGCTTCGTGTGAAACGGGCGGCGCTGCAAGACGGGGCACGGTACGGCAGGCAGTGCGAAAGCCGAACGAACGACGATTACCGGATGGGTCGCGCAACCGCCCGATTATGCCATGGGTTTTTCGACGCCCGAGGCGAATAGCTCGCGTACGCGGGCCAGGTCGGCCGGGGTGTCGACGCCCGGCAGCGGTACGTCCTGCGTGATCAGCACCGCGATCCGTTCGCCGTGCCACATCGCACGCAACTGTTCGAGCGCTTCGACCTGTTCGATCGGCGATAGCGTGAGCGACGGGTAGGTGCGCAGGAATTTCGCGCGATACGCATACAACCCGATATGCCGGTAGACCACAGCCGGCGCAGGCGGCGCGGGCATTGCCGAGAGATCGGGCCAGTGCGATTGCCACGCGTCGCGTGCCCACGGGATCGGTGCGCGCGAGAAGTACAGTGCCACGCCACGCGCATCGGGCACGACCTTGACGACGTGGGGGCTGAAGATTTCAGCGGGGTCGTGAATCGGATGCGCGGCCGTGGCGATCGCGCATCCGTCACTCGCGGCGAGATGTGAAGCCACACCGCGCACCAGTGCGGGATCGATCAGCGGTTCGTCGCCCTGCACGTTGACGATGATCGTGTCGTCGCTCCAGCCGAACTGCGTGGCGACTTCCGCGAGACGATCGGTGCCGGACGGATGATCGGCGCGTGTAAGCACCGCTTCGATGCCGTGGGCATACGCGGCATCGAGTACTTCCTGTGCGTCGGACGCGATCAGCACCTGTCGCGCGCCCGCTTCGCGCGCGCGTTCGGCCACGCGCACGACCATCGGTTTGCCGCCGATGTCCGCGAGCGGCTTGTTAGGCAGACGCGTCGACGCAAGTCGCGCGGGGACGACGGCAATGAAGGGCGGCGTAGAGGTAGCGTTGGGCATCGCGAGGAGGGCGGCGGAAGGGACCGGAAACGGAAGCCGCAGGAAACGCAGCGGCTGAACGGTGAAGTGCTATGCCGGCAGGCGGGTGTGAGACTGTCGATGTGAGGCCGGTGTGACCTCACACCCGCGACCGGCGAGTGACACGACTCAGGTGCCGGCGCCCGGTTGAAGCGGCTCGACGGGCGTGCCTTCTACCGTTTGACGCGCTTCGTCGACGAGCATGACCGGGATGCCGTCGCGGATCGGATACGCGAGCTTGTCTGCGTGGCAGACGAGCTCCTGCGCGGCACGATCGTAGCTGAGCGGGCCCTTACAGATCGGGCAGACAAGAATTTCAAGCAGGCGAGCGTCCACGGAGTTTCTCCACAACCAGAGCGATGAGGCGATGATCGAGCGCGGCTTCGACTGGAACAACCCAGATCCGCGCGTCGTGCCAGGCTGCCAATTTTACCGCATCCTTTTCGGTGATCAGGATTGAGTCGGCATCGGCATCGACGAACGGGTTGCTGCTGAACGCATAGTGATCGGGCAGCGCGCGCGTGGCCGGTGTGAGACCGGCGGCCCGCAGTGTCGCGAAGAAGCGCTCGGGTGCACCGATTCCCGCGGCGGCCAGCACGCGGTTGCCGGCGAACTGCGCGAGCGGCCGGCGCAGTTCGGGACTGTCGAGATGCCACGCATCGCCGGGTGTGAGCACGAGCGGCCAGGTATTCGGCCATGGCGGCAACGCGCGCTCGTACGGATTGTTGATCAGCGTTGCATCGCGCCTGCGCGACAACGGTTCGCGCAGCGGACCGGCGGGCAACAGAAAGCCATTGCCGCCAAGCCGGTGATCGAACACGACCAGCTCGACATCGCGCGCGAGACGATAGTGCTGCAGGCCGTCGTCGCTGACGATCACGTCGACATCGGGGTGCGCCGCGCATAGCGCCAGCGCGGCCGCGACGCGGTCGGGACAGACCCACACCGGTGCGCCGGTGCGGCGGGCGATCAGCAGCGGTTCATCGCCGGCATCGGTGGCGAGCGATGCCGGTGTGACCTGCGTCGGTTCCTTGATTCTCGCGCCGTAGCCGCGCGACACGACGCCGGGCACAAAGCCGGCGGCACGCAGTGCATCGACGAGTGCGATCACGGTCGGCGTCTTGCCGGTTCCACCCACGGTGACGTTGCCGACCACCACGACCGGCACGCCGACGCGCACGGCCTTGCGCCAGCCGAGCGAGAACGTCGCACGTCGTGCGCCGGCAATGGCGCCGAACAGACAGGCAAACGGTGTGAGCGCCCAGGCGAGCGGGCCGCGTTGTTGCCATTCGCGCGCGAGCTGCGCTTCGATACGGGCTTTCAATCCGCTCATCGAGAGGCAGGCGGGAGCAGTGCGATGTGCGGTGCACACATCGCGGGCATGGATGACGCGATCCACAGATAAGACATCGACGCGATTCTCCAGGCAATCAGGATCAAAAAGACACAAGCGGGTTGCTACGAAAAGCGCGGGCAGCGAGTGCGCATGCCACAGGTGTTGTTCGCCGCCCGCCCGGCATCCGCGTGGAACGCCCGGGACCCGGCACTCTAGCGCGCGGGCGTCGTATGCGGCAAGTCGCATGGGCCGGGCCGTCACCACGGTTTTGCATTGAGCACACGTAGCCCGCCTGTGGATAACTTTGTGGAGAAGTCGCCCTGTGACGCCCGGGAAAGGCCGTGTAGAAAGCCCCGGATCGACTTCAATGCACAATAGGTAGATAAAAAACCCATGCAAATCAAATAGATGCCACGAACTCATGAGCGTTTGCGCGGTGTCGGGTCCAGCGTTTGCGCAGCCGGCCCGCCGTGTGGACACATGCGGCATTTTATGCGGCAGGGCTGGACGGCGCGAGCCGCCCGGACTATCGTCTGTCGGCTGTCCGAACGCTCCTTTTGGCTTTTCCTCTGATCATTCCTCGCATGAATTCCGATAGTTCCTTTTCATCGTCGCTGCCCGCTGGCGGCGATGCGGTCGTGCCGGTGTCGATGCTCAATCGCGCGATCGGCACGTTGCTCGAACGCTCGTTTCCGCTCGTCTGGGTGTCGGGCGAGGTGTCGAATTTCACGCGCGCCGCGAGCGGCCACTGGTACTTCTCGATCAAGGATGCGCAGGCGCAGATGCGCTGCGTGATGTTCCGCGGCCGCGCACAGCATGCCGAATTTACGCCGCGCGAAGGCGACCGCATCGAAGTTCGCGCGCTCGTCACGATGTACGAACCGCGCGGCGAACTGCAACTGAACGTGGAGGCGGTGCGTCGCACGGGGCAGGGACGGCTCTACGAAGCGTTCCTGCGTCTGAAGGCGCAACTCGAGTCGGAAGGGCTCTTCGATGCGAGTCGCAAACGCGCGTTGCCTGCGCATCCTCGTGCGATCGGTATTGTCACGTCGCTGCAGGCCGCCGCCTTGCGCGACGTACTGACGACGCTCACACGACGCGCGCCGCACGTGCCGGTGATCGTGTATCCCGCACCGGTGCAAGGCGTGGGAGCGAGTGCGAAGCTTGCATCGATGGTCGAGGCAGCGAACGCGCGACGCGAAGTGGACGTGTTGATCGTCTGCCGCGGGGGGGCTCGATCGAAGACCTGTGGGCGTTCAACGAAGAAGTCCTGGCGCGCGCGATAGCCGCGAGCGAACTGCCGGTGGTGAGCGGCGTCGGACACGAAACCGATTTCACGATCGCCGATTTCGCCGCCGATCTGCGCGCTCCAACGCCGACCGGTGCCGCCGAACTCGTCAGCCCGCAGCGTGCGCTGTTGCTGCGCGATCTCGGCCAGCGGCATGAGGCGCTGGCGCGCAGCTTCGATCGCACGATGGAGCGTCGCGCGCAGCAACTCGACTGGCTGTCGCGGCGACTCGTTTCGCCGGCGGAACGGCTCGCGCGGCAACGGACACACCTGCAGCAACTCGGCGTACGTCTGGCTTCGGCAGGCGCGCGACCGGTGCGCGATGCACAAGCGCGTTTTGCGCTGGTGCAGATGCGCTGGCAACGCTGGCGTCCCGATACGGCCACCCATCGCGCGACGCTGCAGCGGCTCACGCAGCGGCTCGACGATGCATTGTTACGGCAGCATGAACGGCATACGGCGCGCGTGGCCACGCTCGCTGCACGGCTCGATGTGCTCAGCCCGCAACGCACGCTCGAGCGTGGCTATGCGGCGTTGCTCGACGGGCAAAGCGGACGCGCCGTGCGCGCGCCTTCAGCATTGAAGCCCGGCCGGCGCTTCACGGTGCATCTTGCCGACGGTACGGCTGACATTGCCCTCGCCGATGTGCAGCCACGTCTTACCGATGGTTTCTGACGACGCTTTCATCTGCCGCACTTTTGACCTCGCTGCATCGCTGTGTGGGCATTCATTACGGCGCTTACGCAGCACGTTGCATGCCGCATCCGCGCGATGCCGATCATAAAGGCCGCTGGTTTGCGGGGTTATTCCAAGTCGCCTACAATCGAGTGCTCTACAGCGTCATCCGCGAACTCCCCCCACAAACAGATAGAAGGAAAGCACCATGGCACATACCCTCCCGCCGCTGCCGTACGCCGAAGACGCCCTCGCACCGCACATCTCGCTAGAAACAATTCAGTTCCACTACGGCAAGCATCATCAGACCTATGTGACCAACCTGAACAATCTGATTCCGGGTACGGAGTTCGAGAACCTGTCGCTTGAAGATATCGTGAAGAAGTCGTCGGGCGGCATCTTCAATAACTCGGCACAGATCTGGAATCACACGTTCTTCTGGAACAGCCTGTCGCCGAACGGTGGCGGTGCACCGTCGGGCGCGCTGGGTGACGCAATCAATGCCAAGTGGGGTTCCTACGACGCGTTCAAGGAAGCGTTCACGAAGACCGCTATCGGCACGTTCGGCTCGGGCTGGGCATGGCTCGTGAAGAAGGCAGACGGTTCGCTCGACCTCGTGTCGACGAGCAACGCCGCTACGCCGCTCACCACTGACGCGAAAGCACTGCTGACGATCGACGTATGGGAACACGCGTACTACATCGACTATCGCAATGCGCGTCCGAAGTTTGTCGAGGCATTCTGGAACGTCGTGAACTGGGACTTTGCAGCGAAGAATTTTGCGTAAGCAGGGTGCGGTTGTAGCGTGACGGTGTAGCGCTCGAACGTGCAATAAAGCTGGACACGCAGTAAGAACGAAAGCCCTCATTGATGAGGGCTTTCTGCTTTCTGGCGCTCGCATTATTTGTTGTTGTTTGCTGTCCACGAGCCATAACCATTTCGGGGTCTCGTCCCCAAGATCGATTGTTTGTCGCTGGATCGGAACGGGTATGAAATACGGCCTGTGATGACTCAGACGACGGGCAAAAACGTGGAAACGACGAGCATTCTGGACGACGGGAAAGCGATAGCTGTCAGGTTTAGCGACGGCATCGAGCGGCGCTTTCACGCCATATGGCTGCGAGACAACGCAAGCGATGCATCGACCCGGGCGCAGGGCAACGGTCAGCGGCTGATTACGCTCGGCGATATTTCGCCGGACACACGGGTTGCCTCCGCTTCGATTGACGGGAAGGCCGTCTGGGTGACCTTCCGGCCCGGCAATCAGGAGATTGCTTACGACATCCAGTGGCTCGCTGCGCATGCGTACGATGGATTGCGCCCCCAGGCACCGGGCTGGACCGCTACGGAAATCGAAACGTGGGATGCGGACCTCGCCCAGAACGTTCCGTGCGCCGATTTCACTGAGGTTGGCCGCAGCGAGGACGCACTCGGCGACTGGCTCTACGATATCCGCCGTTACGGTTTTGCCAAGCTGGCAGGCGGCCCCGTGAAACCCGCCGCGCTCCTCGAAGTCGTCGACCTGTTCGGCTATGTCCGCGAAACCAACTACGGCAAGATCTTCGAGGTGCGCACGGAAGTTAACCCGAACAATCTCGCGTTCACGGGGCTGGGCCTGCAGGCGCATACCGACAACCCCTATCGCGATCCGGTGCCGACGCTACAAGTGCTCTACTGCCTCGAAAACTCGGCGACCGGCGGCGAGAACATGGTGGTAGACGGATTTCGCGTCGCTGAGCGTTTGCAGCAGGAAAGCCCACGAGGTTTCGATCTGCTGACGCGCTACTGCGCACGTTTCGAATACATCGGCAGTGCCGGTGTTCATTTGCGCTCGCGTCGTCCGATGATCGAGTTGATGCCCGACGGCGAACTCGTCGGTGTGCGTTTCAACAACCGGTCGGCCAGCGCCATCGTCGATGTGCCTTATGACGATATGGACGATTACTACCGCGCGTATCGCCGCATGGGCGAGCTGATCGATTCACCCGACATGCAGGTGGCTTTCAAGCTGCAACCAGGCGAATCCTTCATCGTCGATAACACGCGCGTTCTGCATGCGCGTCGCGGCTATTCGGGCGAGGGTTCCCGCTGGCTGCAGGGATGCTATGCGGACAAGGACGGGTTGCTGTCGAAGCTGGCGGTCATCGAGAAACAAAGGGAGCACGCGTGATGACGACTCCGATCAAACAGACGCTGGATGTCGACAACATCGTTGCGTTTATCGGCGATATTTTCGCGCGACGCGGCGGCGAGGAATACCTCGGTGAAGGTGTGACGATGGCCGAGCATATGCTCCAGGCTGCGCATCTCGTCGAACAGAACGGCGAAAGCGATACGGTGATCGTGGCGGCGCTCCTGCATGACATCGGCCATTTCACGAGCGAATTCGGCGCGTTCTCGATGAGCGACACGAAGGACAACTATCACGATGCGGCTGGCGCCGTCGTGGTCGAGCAATTCTTTCCTCGCGCCGTGACCGATTGCGTTCGTCTGCATGTCGCCGCGAAGCGTTATCTGTGTGCCGTCGATCCCGGTTACTTCGCGAAACTGTCGCCGGCATCCGTGCATTCGCTACGGCTTCAGGGCGGTCCGATGACGGATGAGCAGGTAGCACGCTTTAGCCAGAACCCGAATCTCGCGGATGTGATCAAGGTTCGCCTGGCGGACGATGCGGGGAAGGTTACCGGTGCGAGCACGCCCGACTTCGCGCACTACGCGCCATTGGTGCAACGGCTCGTGGACGCGCATTGTATGAGGTGAACGCGGCCGGTGGTGGAAGATAAAACCCAATTGATTTCGTTTGATTCGGAGTCGATTGGGTAATTGCGTTTATATATTTTAATTGCGAAAATAATAATAAAAATCCATTCGATGTCATTGCGCTGACATGAAGCGTGAATAATATATTTGATATTCCATGTAAATATCGGAATGTTTATTGACGCCCATTGGAGCACGAATTCTTCGTGTTCTATCGATGCGAACCCAACGTGCTGTAGAGGCTTTGTAGCGATCGTATGCCGCACCCCTGTGCTTCGATAGCAGCCGTTCCGCGTGAGGCGCAGGGCATTGGATTGCCGCTCTCGTCAGATATTTTTGGATCGAATAGCCAGATGACTGACAGGCTGGTGCTCATCCATTGAATCTGTCCATATCCAGTATCCCTGCAATTCAACCTGAATCGGTATTCCGGAGAAAAATCATGAAAAATTATTGGATGAATTATTTGAAATTCGCTGCCGCCGGTCTCCCGGCGCTTGGTATGGCGAATCTGCTCGGCATGAACGCGGCGTGGGCCGAACCGTCGGCGCAGCTGATCGCTGCCGCAAAGGCAGAAGGCCAACTGACCTTGATGGGACTGCCGCGTGATTGGTGCAACTACGGCCAACTGGTCGACGACTTCAAGGCGAAGTACGGACTCAAGGTCAGCGTATTGAATCCCGACGCAGGGTCGGGCGACGAAGTCGAAGCGATTCGCGCGAACAAAGGCAACAGCGGGCCGCAAGCGCCGGACGCCATCGATGTTGGCCTGTCCTTCGCACCCAAAGCGAAAGCGGAGGGTCTGCTCGCTCCGTACAAGGTGGCGACGTGGAACACCATTCCCACAGAGGCAAAGGATGCCGATGGCTACTGGTACGGCGACTACTATGGCGTGCTCTCGTTCGAGGTGAACGCCGATCTCGTCAGCAAGATTCCCACTGACTGGGCCGATCTGCAGAAATCCGATTACTCGAGTTCAGTGTCGCTGGCAGGCGATGCGCGCGTGTCCAATCAGGCGATTCTGGGCGTATTCGCAGCAGGCCTGTCGCGCGCGCACGGCGACGTCGCAAAGGCGGGCGACGCGGGCCTGCAATACTTCGCGGAGTTGAACAAATCCGGCAACTTCGTCCCGGTGATCGGCAAGGAATCGACGCTCGCGCAAGGCACGACGCCGATCCTGATTCGCTGGGACTACAACGCGCTTGCCGATCGGGACTCGCTGAAGGGTAATCCGAAAGTGCAGGTCGTCGTGCCGAAGACCGGCGTGGTTGCCGGCATGTACGCGCAGGCGATCAGCGCCTATGCGCCGCATCCGAATGCTGCGAAGCTCTGGATGGAATACCTCTATTCCGACAAGGGCCAGTTGACCTGGTTGAGCGGCTATTGCCATCCGATTCGCTTCAAGGACCTGACGGCGACCCACAAGATTCCCGCCGATATGATGGCGAAATTGCCGCCCGCGGCCGCATATGAAAAAGCGGTATTCCCGACCCTTGACCAGCAGGATGCGTTCAACGCGATCATCACGAAGCGCTGGGATCAGGTCGTCGGCGCGAACATCAAATGAGTCGCACAACTGGGGTGGCGAAAAGCCGGATCTATCCTTGACCGCGCTGCTCGGTGCGAACGACCTTTTCATGTAACGTACCGGGCTAATACGACTTCACGGTTGCGAGCCACTCATGAACAAGCCGACTACGGGTCTTCCGCCTCTCGAATGGGTTCGCGTGTTCGAGGCGGCCGGACGCCTCGGAAGCTTTACGGCAGCGGCCAACGAACTGGGTTTGACACAGGCGGCCGTCAGTCAGCGCATCAAGAATCTCGAGGCGCGACTCGGCGCGCCGTTGTTCGACCGGCGGGCTCGCGGAGTTGTGCTGTCGATGCAAGGCGAGGCGTGGCTGCCGCACATCCAGGCGGCGTTCGGTCAGTTGCTGGGCAGCACCGTCAATCTGTTCGAGTCGCCGCGACAGAAAATTACCATCGCGGCTTCCGCGTCGGTGATTACGCTCTGGATCGCGCCGCGACTGCCGGCGATTACTGCCGCACTGCCCAATGTCCAGCTGACGTTTGAAACCGTACAGCGGCTTCCCGACTATGGCCTTGCGGAGGCGGACTTCGAGATTCGTTTCGGTGACGGCGTGTGGCCCGAACGTCGCGCGAAGCGGCTCTTCAGGGAAGAACTTGCACCGCTTGCTGCTCCGGCGCTGACTGGAAAGAAAAAACGCGGCTGGGAACACCTGCCGCTTATCGCGACTTCCGGGCCTCGGGTGGGCTGGCGCGACTGGTGTGCAGTCAACGGAACGCAGTTGCCTGCCGTACCGTCGCTGCGATTCGATACGTTCGTGCTGGCGCTGCATGCTGCCGAAGCCGGCGCAGGCGTACTGCTCGGCTCACTGCCGCTGTGTCAATCGGCGCTTGCGGCAGGTCGCCTCAAGCGCCTGACGTCGAACGCGCTCGCGATGGATGGCACCTACTGGATCACCTGGCCCGCGACCATGCCGGACTATGCGGAGCACCGGACGTTGATCGATTGTCTGACTGAAGCGTAGCGGTATGCGTCGTGAGGCCATCGACATCCGGTCGATGGCCTCACGTAACAAGCACGGACGTCTTGTGTGAAGACGTCAGCCAAGCCTAGTGAACCGTCTCAGGCGCTAACGAACTGCTCGGCAGCAGGCTCGTGATCCAGCAGTTGCTCGGCGCCGTTTTCCCCGCGAAACGATCGTACAGCCACGGCAACATCCCCACTGCCCACACGGCAGCCGTAGCCGCGTGTTCGAGCGGATATTCGGTGTACACGACAGGTGTGCCGCTCGCACAGAACTTTTGCGCGAGCGCGCGCACATCCGTGGCAAGCATGACGCCGTCGCCGAACTGCAAAGGATTCGAACCGTTGAGAATGCCCAGATAACCTTGACTCATGTACATCGGAATCGTCGGCGATCCAGCGAGCCCGGCGTTCACGACGTTGGCGTACTTCACGTAGGCCGGAATGCTGTTGATGTCGTTGGCGTACTGCGGCTTCAGCAACGTCGCCCACTGTAGCCCGAGGTACTTCGGCAGGATGTAGGCCAGCGACTGGTTCTGGATATCGTTGAACACCGCCAGCCCCTGATCGTTGAGATAGGGCGTGAAGTCGATGTTGTACGCGCGTCCCAGACCGACGAGCGCCGCCGGCGCAACGCCACCCCAGACAATGCTGCCGTTCACGTAGTGGAGGTTGTGGGCGGGATCGACCAGTATTCCGCCTTCCGCGGCACCGACGAGCAGCTTGTTGATATCAGGCGCGTAGGTTGGCGCAAGCTGCGCGGCCCAGTCGGTACCGATCGCTCCACCCGAGTAGCCGATGATCGCAACCTTCGTAGCAGGGCTCAGGCCGGTGGAAGGTGTGTTGATCGCGGCGCGAATCGAATCGAGGGTCGTCATGCCGTATTCCGGGCCGGCTGCGAAATCAGCGGTCTGACCTTCGGTGTCGGGCACGATCAGGTTGTAGCCGAGCTGCAGCAGCAGGGCGAGCGGAATGGATTCCGCACTGTAGATGAAGCTCCCCAGATTGATGATCTTGCTGATGTCCTGATCTCCAGCGATGACCTTCGACGGTTCATCGTAGGGATTCAACGAGTCGTAGGCCGACTGGTAGGAGATTGCCTGGCCGTTGCTGGCCGGGCTCTGGATAACCGACGTCACATTGACGACGGGCTGGTTCTGCGCGTTGTTCGTGCGGTACAGCAGTTGTTGCGCGGTGACCGGCGTCGCAATTCCCGCGACGTGATAGGGCACGGTCCGCGTCTTGAGCACGGTACCCAGCGGGATCGAGGATAGCGGTGTGCTGCCGGTGTAGGTATAGAACGGATCGGTTGCGGCTACGGTAACCGGAGCCGCAACCGCCAGCGTCGTTGTCACCGCTGCCGCAACGGCTGCGAGTAAGCGAAGTTTCAGGCCCATACGATGACTCTCCTGGATGGAGCCGGCGATCTTTTCATGGTCCGCCCCCACGCATCCGTTATCGCGATAGCTTGGGTACGGGCGTCGCCGACATAAGCAGGCCGATCCGGGTAGCCGGAGATAACCTGCTGGATTGGGTGTACTCGGGATTGACTCAGTCGTGCTGTGGGGTACGACAGGTGTTGCGTCAGAAATCGGGGGGCGCCATCGCTCGTCTCCTCGTAGTTTTGGAATCCTATTTATCAAGCATATTTAATATTTCGCAACTGCCACTGGCTTACTCATTTAAGCACACAGCACGAGTTTTTACCGCCGTTTGGAGCTAAAAGCCTAATCGGATAACAAGCTAATTTTGAGATGCCGAGGGTTATCGCATTGCGGTGTTGGCGACGTCATAGTGGAAGGGTTTCAGCCGTTTCGAGTGCATCATTTGTGGCCGCCGGAAGGAGATTTTTTGAGTATTATCTGGCGCAGGAGTTTCTACAAAACCCCGTAATGAAACACAGAAGATTCAGGACCACCGAGCCATGACGAGAGTCACAGCACCCCGTTCGAACACAACGGTCTCCATTGCCTCGCTTAAACCGCGTGCGGTACTCCTCGTCTGCTTTGTCGGCTCCATGTGGATGGTCTGGGCGGTCTCGGCGGCTTTGCCGTTTCTGAACCTGGCACAGTATGGTGTCGTGCCTCGCACATTTCGCGGTCTCGTCGGTATTCTGTTCGCACCGTGGTTGCATGCCAACCTCGCGCACCTGATGGCGAACACGGGCGCCCTCGTCGTGCTCGGCTGGCTTTGCATGTGGCCGCGCATCGCGGAGTTCTGGCAAGCGACACTCGCCGGTATGCTCGGCGCCGGCGCGACTGCGTGGCTGCTCGGCGCACCGGACACGGTGCATATCGGCGCGAGCGGGCTCGTGTTCGGCTACGCCGGTTACCTCGTCGCACGCGGGTGGTATACGCACAGCGTCTTTTCTATTGTGGTCGCGCTGTTTGTCGCGGGCGTTTATGGCGTTAGCGTGCTGTCCGGCGTGTTGCCGCTCACGCCGGGCATTTCCTGGCAGAGCCATCTTGGTGGAGCGCTAGGCGGTATTCTTGCGGCGCGCATCGCCGCACGCGTGCGGCGCTCCGGCTGACTGCACACTCGCAGGGTCGCTTTTCTGATGCGAAAGGGATCGGACACAGGGCAGTTTCGCTCTCTGCGAACAGGCCAATCCACGCATTGAAGATAAAAGCACCGTCAACCTGGCTGACGGGAATAATAAATCAGTAATCCATATGTATTGGATAAGCTGGAAATCTAAAGCGATCCTCAACTCCGACATCGGTCGACCGAAAATATCGAGACGTGGCCTCGCGATAAAAGATTCGTTTAACTAATTTAAATCTAAAAAACGACCTGAATATCGCACGAGTTGGCCTCAAATAATCCCACTATTTGCAATGCCGTTCCAGGGGAAAAACCTAATGTCTGACCAAACCTTACCCGTGCATATTTGAACGAAATATTCATAGGTGGATTCAGCATAAATCTTACCAGGAGACATGATGAAAATTTTGGTCAATCAAAAGCGGCGCAAGCTGCTGAAGTTAGGGGGCGCGGCTGCCATCCTTCCGGTTGCAGGACATGCCGGCGCCGCCACCAGCTCTCCATCCGGTACAACCGGTGATCCCTCCGCATTCCCCACCGATTCAGCTTCCCTTTCAATATCGTCAGATTCATCGCTTGTATCCCCCGATCAGGCGCTGCTGTTCAACTACGACACGCCCGCGGTCGAATCGAGCATCCAGTTTCAGGGCTTGCCCGTCGGCAACGGACGTCTGGGTGCGATGTCGGGCGGCGCCAGCGACCGCGAAGCGCTCTACCTGAACGAAATCACGTTGTGGTCGGGCAGCAAGAACGTCGTCGATCTTGCCTACACGACGACGGGAATGGGCAGCTACCTGACGCTCGGCAAGCTCTACATCGATCTGCCCGGTCACGCCGGCGCGACGAACTACCAGCGTTCGCTCGACATCAGCAATTCGATCGTGCGTACGCAGTACAGCGTCGGCGGCAGGAGCTATAGCCGCGAGATCTTCAGCAGCTTTCCCGACAACGTGATCGTGATTCGTCTCGCGTCTCATGGCGGCACGTATAACGGCACGATTTCCCTTGTCGACGGACAGGGCACGCAGACCGTCGGCGAATCGAACCAGGCGCTGTCGTTCTCCGGTGCGGTGAGTGGCAGCGGTGAACTGTACTCAACCTACATGGCCGTCGTGCCGGATGCGGGTACTGCGACGCTCAATGCGGCCACTGCGCAGATCACACTCCAGGGTTGCCCGGCGCTCACGATCATCGTGGCGGCCCGCACCGACTACAACGGGCGTTACGTCGACAATTACCTGAACGGTGTCAGTCCGCGCGACACCGTGATCGCCGATGTGAAAAGCGCAGCGGGCAGGCGTTACCGCGACCTGCTCGAGCGTCACGTGCGGGACTACCGCGCGCTGTTCGGACGCATGGACCTCAATCTCGGCAGATCGACCGATGCGCAAAGAGCGCTGACGATTCCGGAGCGGCTGGTGGCGCGTCAGGCTAACCCCACCGTGGCCGATCCCGAACTCGAAGCGATGTATGTGCAGTTCGGACGCTACCTCACGATCTCGTCGTCGCGCGGCTCGCTGCCTGCGAATCTGCAAGGCTTGTGGAGCACCACGAACAACCCGCCGTGGATGGCCGACTACCACACCGATATCAACATCGAGATGAATTACTGGC